>JACZJQ010000042.1 GCA_014860455.1 Bryobacteraceae bacterium
CGGCGGGGGCGGGGGCATCGCCGCGGGCATTGGTTTGGGAGCCGGCGGAACCGGAGCGGGAGCCACGGCTCCGGCTGTCATGGGAGCGCCGCAGCCTGTGCAGAACTTCAATCCCGGCGGCACGCTCGCCCCGCACTTCGCGCACTGGGCGCCAGCGGCGGCAGGCGCTGCTGCCGGAGGCGGACTCGCCGGCACCGGAACCGGCTTTGGGACGGGTGTCTGCGCGGGTGGTGCGGCTCCAACCGGCGATCCGCATCCGGTGCAGAACTTGAGACCCGGCGGTACGGTGGCGCCGCACTTCGCGCACTTCACGCCAGCCGCGGCAGTGGCCGCCGCGGGCGCGGGTGGAGGCGCCGGCGGAGGGATCGGAACCGGTGCGGGGGCGGGTTTTGCCGGCGGAGGCTCGACGGGCGCGGCAGGTTTCGCGGCGGCCGGAGGTTCCTGAGCGACCGGTTGGCCGCAAACCGTGCAGACCTTCGTCCCCGCCGGCAGCGAGGACCAACAAGTCGGGCACTTGATGGATTCCATGGCCGCGGCAACCGGCTTCTCCACCGGTTTCGGCGGAGGTGGAACAGTCGGAGCCGGCGGCGGAGGCGCAGCGGTCCGGACAACTGCCGGCGCCGCGGGCGGAGCAGCAGACACCGGCGATCCGCATCCGGTGCAGAACTTCATTCCCACAGGCACACCGGCCCCGCATTTGGCGCACTTCACGCCTGCTTCCACTTTGGGAGGAGGAGGGGGCACGGACGGAGCCGGTGCGGCGGGCGGAGCCGCGGATACAGGCGATCCGCATCCGGTGCAGAACTTCATTCCGGCCGGCACGCCGGCCCCGCACTTCTGGCATCTGATACCGCCGCTCGGTGGCGTCGGCGCGGCGGCCGACTCCGGCAGTTTTTCCCCGCAGGAGTTGCAGAACTTCTGCCCTGCCGGATTGTCTTTCCCACAGCCGGTACAGATCGCCATCGTTCCTCCTTGTCCGCCCGCCCGATCAGCCGCGGAGATGATTTGGGCTTTCCCGGCGGGGGGATCGTCCCGGTCCCCATAATACCGAACCGCGCCGCTGATCAAAACGGTTTCCGGGCAGAGGACGCAGCCGATTGCCGCGGCCGCCGCAAACTGCAACTTCGAGCGGACTTGCATCGAGTGTGCAAAGAATCGTTAGATTTGAAGTGGAGAGTCCTTGGGACTGTCCCGGACGCAGGCCGTGGCCGGCGCGCCGGGTGCGGTTCTCAATGCGAGAATGGAACACGCTGGAGGCTGATGATGAGACATGGAATGATTTTGGCTGTCGCGATGTTGGCGGCCGTCTTTGTCTGCCCCGCCCAGGAACTGAAGCCCAACACCGAGTTCAAGGTGAAACTGCTCGGCCCGTTGAGCACGGAGACCAATCAGAAGGGTGACAAGATCACCGCACAGGTGGTCACGCCCGCCCAATACGCCGGCGCGATCATGGAAGGCGAGGTGAAGGAGTCCAAGAGCGGCAACAAGTTCAAGGGCAAGTCCACGTTGCTTTTTACCTTCCAGACTCTGGTGCCGAAGACCGGCAACCCCATGCCTGTGAGTTCCGACGTCAAGGGCTTCACAAATTCCAAGGGTCAGCAGAATGTGGATGAGGAGGGCGCCATTGTCGAGAAGAAGAACAACCTCGGCAAGATGGCAGCCATCAGCGGCGCGGGCGCTTTGATCGGCGCGCTGGCGGGCGGGGGCAAAGGCGCCGCCATCGGAGCGGGTGTGGGTGCTGGAGCAGCGCTGATCATGGTGCAGTTCGGCGCCAAGGCGCCCAATATCCGGTTCGACCCAGGCTCGGAGATTATGCTCAGCGTGGGACCGCGGCGCGAAGAGTCGAAGAAGAAATAGGCGCGCCTGAGAATCAGCCCAGGGCTTTGCGCCTAAGACGCTCATAGTCGCTGGGCGGCGTGAGATGGAATCGAAGCTCCAGGCGCGTGTAGCGCTGAAGTTTCTCCTGCGTCTCCGCGTCCACGATCCACGGCCCGGCCAGATGCAGGCCCCCATCCTCGATCCGGAAGGGGACAACTCCGCAACTATCCAGCAATTCGCCCGGCAGCGCCCGGGCCACACGGGACGGAATCGACTCGGATTCGATTCTGATCCAGGGCATGTCCTGCTGCAGGCTGAGCGCCTCATACAGGCCCGGCTCGTCGATCGCGCCCAGTTCCACCAGCCTCTCGCCCAACAGTTGGCTTGGCCCCTTGGTCTCGGCCGCCGCTTCGACATCCTCCCGCGAACAATAGCCGTTCGACACCAGGATCTCGCCCAGCCGCCTCTTGTGGGACGCCAGCCCCGACCGGTGCGGGTAGACATGCGCCGTCTTCACCCATGCCAGCGGTTGATTTGACAGCCTCGACCGCAGCCACGCCGCCAGCGCCAGCATGGTCGCCTGGAAGTTGATCCAGTTGCCCCACAGCATCCTGAGGGGCGAGAGAGCCGCGAACACCCATCCGTAGACGCGCGCCGAAGCCGCCGCCCGCGCCAGCAGCCTCATGGCCAGAAGCGCGGTGTTGGCCCACAGCAACGCTTCGAACACGGGGCTTGATCGCACCAATTCGCCGAGCCGCCAAGCCGATCCGGTCGCGCCGCTTAGAGCCCAGGACGCAAGCCCATAGAGAAGCAACAGGTTGCAGACCAGGCTGACCAGGTTGCCCCAGAGGCCTTTGCGATCCCGCCACAGGAACCACCAGTCGCGAGGATTTCGCCCCCACCCGTAACGTTCCCAGGCCTGAAGCGCGTTGCCGGTCACCCACCGCGACCGCTGCCTGACCGCTTGCCGCACAGTGCGCGGAAAATACTCTCGCGTGGCCATCGGAGCGCCCCATTCAAACGCCAGCGGCACGAACGCCTGCCGGCAGCCGGCACGGTGGAGCCTGAGCCCGGCGTCATAGTCCTCGGTGAGACTACCCGGACGGAAAAGTCCTCCCGATCCGTCCAGCCGGTCCAGCGCGGCCCTGCTGAAAGCCGTCCCCACACCGCAACCAGGCAGGAAGGCGCCCGCCAGAACGCGGCTTTCGAGGTCCTTGCCCTGACTTTCGGCAAAATCGTCGCAGTAGACGCCGTGTGTCAGTTCCCACCATGGGGTTCGTAGCGGAAGAACCGGGACCTGGATCATGTCGCAATCCGGCAACATCGCGCTGACCGCGCTCAGTGAAAGCGGATGGATCAGGTCCTCGGCGTCATGAACGATGATTCCGTCGAATGTGACCCCGTGCTCGGCCTCCCACTCCGCCATGCCCGCATGAATGCAGTTCAGGTTGTCAGCCTTCGAGGTCGGCCCCGGCCAGGGGACCATGACGATATGGATTTGCGGGAAGCGCGCCTCCAGCAGGCGAGCGGCCGACATGGTGGCGTCATCGTTCGGGTAGCAGCCGATGAAGACCTCCCAGTTGCCGTAGGCCACCGCAGCAAGGTTGTGTTCCAGCATCGGCCCGATCACTTCGGCCTCCTGCCACAGCGGAAGCCAGACCGCCAAGCGCTTTTCCTGATCGACTACAGGGGTGGAAAACGCCGGTTTCCAGGAGCCCTTCAGCAACCGCCGGACCCAGAGCGCGTCCAGGATCAGATCATCCAGCCCGGAGAGCAGGATGTAGACGGCCAGCGGGAGCAGAAATGCGGCTGCGCCGGCGGCAAAGGCGGCGTCGGCGCTGTCGAGCAGGGAGGTAAACTGTGCCATCTCTCCTTACTAGTGGGAGGAGTAGGCCAAAGTTCGCAGGGAAATTGCACCCAGAGACACGAAACCCGCCGCGCGGTGGCGGCGGGCTGTGTCCCAAACGATAAGGATCTGGCCCTACTTGGTGGGCGCGCCTTCGAGGGTCTTCTTTTCCTTGTAGTACTTGCCGACAGCGTTCAGGTCCTTCGACCCCATCTTGACGTGGCAGGTGGTGCAAGGCTTCTTTTCCTTCTTGCTCATCTCCTTGGTGGCGTACGCGGCGCCGCCGGCAAGCGCGAAGGCGGCGGCGAAAGCGGCCGCGGGCATGACCAGACGAAACAACTTCTTCATTATTCGGTTACTCCCAGATCTGCCGCAGGATGCGGCTGAGGACGAGTTTATCAGAGTTCCAGACATGCAAAAACCGGTTTTCCAGATAGGAAACCGGCTTCCGCAGACACATACGACAGGACTACTTCGCCTCGGGTGCACCCTCGAGCGTCTTCTTTTCCTTGTAGTACTTGCCGACGTCGTTCAGTTTCTTCATGTCACCTTTGACGTGGCAGGTGGTGCAAGGCTTCTTTTCCTTCTTGCCCATTTCCTTGGTGGCGAAAGACGGCGAGCCCGTGACGAGAATCAGGCCGAGCAACGCGGCCGCCGGCAGCAATAAACGTAGGAACTTCATCTGACCTCCCAGATTACCCGCCCCCCAAGGAGCGGACACCCATCATTCTAACATCATCCAGATAGACTCCGGACAAACCTATCCGGTTACGTTAGAATTCGGCCCGGCCAGTCCGCCACTCTACCGCGACAGCCGCCTCAGGGCCTCATGAACCACCCGTCCCACGATCTCCAGGCTCTTGGGCGAGAGCTTGTCCATGGTGTCCTCCTTGGTATGCCACCAGGAGTGGTCCGGACCATACTCGAAGTCGATCAGGTTCAACGCCCGCACTCCGTTGCGCAGGAACGGAACATGATCGTCCTCGATTGCGAAGGGTTGCGACAGAAAATGCGCCCCATGCCCCAGTTCGGCTGCGATCTGCCAAACCAGCCGCCGCAGCGGCTCCGACGAATAGGCTTCGTGCACGATCTTCAGGTCGCGGTCGCCGATCATGTCCACATTAATCAACGCCTTCAGGCGGGCCAGAGTCCCGTCGGCGCGCCATTTGGCGGCCAGGTGGCGGCTGCCGTAGAGCGAATCCTGGTCGCTCCACTCGCCGAAGGCCTCTTCGCCGTCAAAGAAGACGAGATAGATGTCGTGGCTGAAGCTCTCGTCCTTCATCGCCCGGGCGAGTTCCAGCAGCAGTCCGGTGGAGGAGCCCGCGTCGTTGGCGCCGACGAACCGGAACGGGAACCGCTTGGTGTCGTAATGACCGGAGACGGCCAGAGCAGCGGAACCGCTCCCCTTCTTCAAGCCGATGATGTTCTTCATCGCCACGCGCCCGGCGGGGGTCTGCGCCGTGAACGGGTCCTCGATCGCCTGCCAGCCAGACTCCTTCAGCTTCTGGACGATGAACGACTGGAGTTTGCGGCTCGCGGCCGATCCGGGAGTGCGCGGACCGAATTCGACCACCTGGCGGGTAAGTTCAAGCGCCGATGCGCCGGAGACCTGGCCAGCCTGGGCGGCGGCGGCGAGAATGAGTGCTAGGACTAGAGCTTTTCGGCCGTGCATGAGTATCCCAATGTGTGGTCTCGGTTGCCATCCCAGCCATCCAGCCACGGCAGCACCATCGCCGCCGGCGCGAAGGCGAGCAGGGCCAGGGGCTTCAGCCATGCCGGCGCCACGGTGACGGCGGCCAACAGCCTCCGGGAAAGCAGACGGAACAGGCCGCCGGCCGGTTCCAGCGCCACGACGCGGAAGCCCGTCTTCCCGAACAGGTACTCCAGCCCGTAGCGTGTGTAGCGGAAAAAGTCATGGGGCGCCTGATGGACCTCCCACTGGTGCGGCGCCACCACCAGGATCCGCGCCCCCGACCGCATGACGCGGCCGATCTCGGCCAGCGCCGCGGCGGGCTCCTTGAGATGTTCGATGGTGACGATCATCAGCGCGGCGTCGAAGCAGGCATCAGGGAATGGCAGATGTTCAAGGTCGGAGATCGAGTCCAGCCGGCGGTAGTTCCAGGAAGTGTCCCCTATGGCCAGATCCACTCCGACATAGCGCTGGCGGGCAAACTCCGCGGCGTGGCGCGATTCACCCGCGCCTGCATCCAAGACCCTGGCGCCCTCCGGCAATCCGGCGGCGAAGCGCGCGACCGCGTCCTCGATCGTCGATTCGAAATGGTAGATGTGGCGGACCAGCCATCCAGGCAGCGCGCGTCTGGCCCGTTCGTAGGTCACTGCGGCGAGGCGTCCTTCGCGCGGGCCTGGATCATCACCGTCGCCCCTGCGTGGGCCAGCGCTTCAAGAAGCGTGAACGGAAACGAGATGACAACCAGCAGAAAGTACACGGCGTCCTTCAATAGCTTCTGGCGCGGCGACTCCTTCACGCCGCGAACGCGCCGCGACATCGGGTCCAAAGCGGAAGCCATCGACGTTGCCATGCCCGCCGGGTTGTCGCGTAGCGAGAAGTGTTTCACCCGCTCCACCTCGAAGCCGCAGTGTTCGAGCAGGTTCCTGATGTCGCCTTCCTTGAAGTTGATCAGGTGGCGCGGGATATCCAGCCCGTTCCAGTTCTCGCCGAACAGCAGGAACTGCCAGCAGCCCGCGTTCGGCACCTGGATCACCAGCCGGCCCCCGGGAGCGAGCAGTTCGCGGGCGGCTTCGATATAGGCCATGGGGTCGTAGAGATGTTCGAGGACGTGGAACATCGTGACCACGGCAAACGAGCCGCGGGCGAATGGAGCGCGGGTCAGCGCGCCGCAAACCGCGGGCACGCCGCGAGACCCCCAGGCGACGGCGGCGGCATCAACCGAATAATCCAGTCCGGCCAGCCGCGCCTCCGGCAGTCCAAGTTCGCGGAGCAACAGCCCTCCGCCACAGCCGACATCGAGGATTCTGCCGTCGCCGCCAGCGTCGTCAAGCGCGTTCAGCACGAAACGGACATGGTCGCGCAGAACGAGTTTGCGCCAGCCGTCGGCCAGCCTGTCGGCGGTATCGGCTCCGGGATCGAACCAGTAGTTCTCGGGGTAGTAGGACTGCAACTGTTGAGGCGTCGGACGTGGAAACAAGCGGATCAGCCGGCAATCGGCGCACTCGACCACCAGAAACGACTCGATTGTTGTGGCATACAGCTTGTCGGTCCCGTGGCACAGCGTTTTCACCTGTGTGCAGCCGCAGGCCGGACATTCGTTGTCCTGGGAGACCGAAGTGGCTTCCCTCAGGACCGGGGGGCGTTCCCCCTCACCGCGCTTTCGCTCAGCGTCTTGAGGCTGATCGTGTGACTCCTCAACAACTGCTCCACTTGCCGTGAAGAGAGACGCCTGATGCTGTTCAATTTCCGGCGCTTGACGATCGTCCGCGGCAGCATCCAGGCCGCCTCCAAGTCCCCCGCCGCCAGCGCCAACAGCGCTTTGAACTTCGACTTCCACCCCGGAAACCGGCCGATCTCCCCCTTGCCGCGCGCGGCGGCTTTTGCGCCGGCCGCCAGCCTGGCCAGGTAGTGAAGACCGTTTTGCCACAGAAGGGTTCCAGGAAACAGTTTAGCGGCAAGCAGCACCCTGTTGCGCTCAATCAGACGCAACCGGCGAAAAGAAAGCAGCCCGAGCGTCGTTCCGCGGTGGTGCCGGACCACGGCCTTGGGCATGTATATACACCGCCAGCCGGCGATCCTGGCCCTCAGTCCAAGCTCGGCGTCGTCGCCATAGGCGAACAGGTCCTCGTCAAAGCCGCCAATCTGGTCCAGCATCGCCTTGCGGTACATGCAGGCCGCGCCGTCGGGCCACAGGACCTCTTCCTCGGCATCATACTGACCCTCGTCGATTTCGCCAGAACCCCTGCCCCGGTTCTGCCCGTCCAGCCAGATCAGGTGGCCCGCCTTGTCGATCTGACCTGGATCCTCCCAGACCAGGATCTTCGACGCCGCCATGCCCACATCCTGGCCGCGGCTGAATGCCAGCAGAAGTTGTTCCAGCCAGCCCGGCTCGGCTTCGGCATCATTGTTCAACAATGCGACAAACTCGCCTCGCGCGGCCGCGATCCCCTGATTATTGGCGGCACAGAAGCCCATGTTTTGAGTGTTGCGGATCAGGTGGACGGGAAACGGCGCCGCTTGGGCATAGCCTTCCACCCATTCAGGCGAACCATCCGCGCTCGCGTTGTCGACCACAACCAGTTCGAAACTGACGCCCCTTTGCGCTTCCAGTGAGTGCAGACAGTCCTCCAGAAGCGCCTTGCGATTGAGGTTGGCTACGACGACAGTGACCAGCGGGGACGGCAAGTCCTTTTGAATCAAGTGGTATGATACCAATTCGAGGATGTCACGGCAAAAATGACAACGCTCGGCCAGCGCCTGAGGGCCGAACGTGAAAAACGCGGCCTCACGATCGATAAGCTCGCGGCTGAGACCCGCATCCATGCGCGCCACTTCGAGGCCATCGAAGAGGACCGCACGGCGGATCTGCCGAGCGGCTTTTTCTACCGCAGCTTTGTGCGCCAATACGCGCGCCTGCTCGACCTGCCTGAGTCCGACTACCAGCCCGCTATCCAGCGTTCACTCGACGACGAAGCCCGCGACATGGACAGCCGCACTACGGCCCTGCCGCAACGCAATATCGAGCTGCCGCCCATGCCAACCGGCCGCTTCAATGCGGGCCTTGAAGTCAGGCGCTGGCTCATCCGGCTGGCGGCGCTAGTCTTGGTGATCGCGGGGTCTTCGGGGCTCTACTATCTCTATCAGCAATGGCGCACCGCGCCTCCGGCAACCATGGCCGAACAGGCCGGCGCGGTGATCTCGGATCCGCGCAGCGAGATCCAACAGCCCGCTAAGCCCGTTTCAGAGCCGCCCGCCCAGACTACGCCTGCTTCGCCGGCTCCGGTACAGCCTGCGGCTGAGTCCACGCCCGCGGCCCCGCCACAGCCGTCTCCGGATGCCGCCGCCAGCGCTGCCTTGCGCCTGACGCTTGTCGCCTCCGCCGACACCTGGCTTCAACTGACATCCGACGGCCGCGTCCTCTATTCCGACGTGCTCAGGACCGGCCAGGCCCGCACCTTTTCGGGCAACAACTTCATGCGGCTCAGACTTGGCAACGCAGGTGGGGTTTCTATGGAATTCAACGGCGCCGCCGTCCCGCCCGCCGGACCCATCGGACACGTTCGAACGGTCGAGTTCACCGCCGACGGCGCACGCGTCATCACCCCCCCCATCGTAAAGCCTGAAATGACTCCCCTTCCTGTCCCGCGCCAGGAACAGCAGGACTGACATAGACTATTCGGCGTGAAACACGCCGCCGTCCTACTCCTTCTTACCGCAGCCCTGAACGCCGCCGACCTGCCTCCTGGCGTCCTCTACGGCGCCGCCTACTACCACGAATACATGCCCACGGACAGGCTGGACGAAGACACTCGCCTCATGAAGCGCGCCAACCTGACGGTGGTGCGCGTCGGCGAATCCACCTGGTCGAGCTGGGAGCCTCGCGACGGCCAGTTCGAATTCGCCTGGATGGACCGTGTCGTCGATGCGATGCATAAGGCCGGCATCAGGGTGATCATGGGAACGCCAACATACTCCATCCCGGCGTGGCTCTATAAGAAGTACCCGGACATCCTGGTCTCCCACATGACCGAGGCCCCGCCGCTCAGCGATCCCTACATGCCCTCCTACCGCGGTTCGGCGCCCGGAGGCGCCTACGGCCCGCGACAGAACATCGATTTCACCCACCCCGAGTACCTCCGCCACGCCGAACGCGTGATCCTCAAAATCGTCGACCGCTACAAGGACCATCCCGGCATCATCGGCTGGCAGATCGACAACGAAACCGGCCCTATCCCAGCCATCCTTGAACGCCACCACCCGGCTTTCACTGAGTGGCTGCGCGAGCGCTACGGCACAGTCGACCGCATCAACCGCCTGTGGGGACTTGTCTATTGGGGCCAGCTCGTCTCCAGTTGGGAAGACCTGCCGCCGCGGGCCGGCATCCTCAACCCCGGCTACAGACTCGCCTGGGAGCAGTTCCAGCGCGAGCAGGTCACCCGCTTCCTCGCCTGGCAGGCCAAACTGCTTCGCGACCGCATCCCCAAGGACGATTTCATCACCCACGACTTCGTCGGCGGCCTTCGGACCAATCTCGACCAGTGGGCCATTTCGCAGCACCTCGACGTGGTCGCGACGAATCCCTACCACCCTACCCAGGACCGTTTCGACGGCTACGATCTGGCCTTCACTGGCGACGTCGCCCGTAGCCTGAAGCAGTTGCCTTACCTGGTGACCGAAACAAACGCCCAGACCATCGGCTGGGACTCGCGCGCCCAGTATCCGCCCTTCGACGGCCAGCTCCGCCTCGCCGCCTGGGCAAACGCCGCCTCCGGGGCGCGCATGATCGCCTACTGGCACTGGCACTCGCTTCATTACGGTCAGGAGACCTATTGGAAGGGCCTGCTCGGCCACGACCTCCAGCCCAACCGCGTTTACGAAGAGGCCGCCCGCACAGGCGCCGAACTCGTGAAACACTCTCCACGGGCCGCTCTCGCGCGCAAGGAGAACCGCGCCGCCATCCTGGTGAGCCTCTCCTCGTACGACGCCATCCGCGCCATGCCGTTCGCCGACCGGCACGACTACTCTTCCGTCCTGCGCCAGATGCACCGCGCCCTGTATGACCTCAACATCGAAGCCGACCTCGTCCCCGCCGGCGCCCGGGATCTGAGCCGTTACCGGCTGCTGCTCGTTCCGCCCCTCTATGCCGCGGCGGACAGCGTCCTGGATGCTGTCGCGCGATTTGTCGAACAAGGCGGCCACGCCATCGTCGCCTTTAAGAGCGGATTCGCCGACGAGGAATCCACGGTTAGGACCGACCTCCAACCTGCCCGCCTTCGCATGGCGGCTGGCATCTTCTACCGCGAATTCACCTCCCTGCCTCGCCCGCTGGCCCTCACCCCTGACCGCTATGGGCTCGGCGAGGCTAACGCCGCCCAATCCTGGGCCGAGATGGCCGTGCCGGAAGGCGCCGAGAAACTGCTGGGCTACACCGGAGATTTCCTGTCGCCTTACGCTGCCGTCACCCGCAACCGCCACGGCAAAGGTTCGCTCACCTACCAGGCCGCGCTGCTTTCCAACGATCTCCAGCGAGCCGTTATCGCCGAGGTTGCGGGGATGGCCGGCGTCCGGGGCCCAGAGAAGTCGCTGCCCGCGGCAATCCGGATGCGGCAGGGTTTGAACGCCCAGGGCGAACGCGTAGTCTATCTGATGAACTTTTCACCGCTTCCGGCTGAGTTCGTGTGGCAGTGGGACGGCGGCGAGGAGATCCTCTCGGGCCGGCGTCTGGCAAACGGAGCCAGACTGTCGATCGGGAAATGGGGGCTGGCTATTGTCGTGTCCCCGCCGCGCTGATGCTCAGGTCCGGCGGACCCGGCGCTGCTGTCGGGAGGTCATGGCGGCGCGCACGGCAGCTTTCTGGCGCTCCTTCTCCATCTGAAAGAGCTCGCTGCGGCGGCGCGTCTTGATGCTCTCGTCCACCTTGCGCCAGAACATCAGGAAGTACTGCAACGCCGAGGCCACCGCGAAAAGCATGGTGCCCCAAAGCGCGAACTGCGCCCACCACGCCATTCCGGGGAAGTCAACGGCCAGTAGGATCATCGAGATAGCTATCACCTGCGTCACCATCTTCGTCTTGCCTAATTCGCTGGCCTTGATCGTATAGCCTTCACTGGCGGCGATCGACCGCAGGCCCGAAACCGCAAACTCCCGCCCGATGATCAGAATCGCCATCCAGCCTGGAACCCGCTGCACCTGCACCAGCGAAATGAGTGCTGCCGAAATGAGCAATTTGTCGGCGATCGGATCCAGCAGCATCCCAACGGTTGTCACCTGGTTCCAGCGCCGGGCCAGGTATCCGTCCAGAAGATCGGTGAATGCCGCGCAGAGAAAGATTCCCAACGCCAGCATCTCGTTCGACAACCCGGCAAACGTGAACAAGGGTCCGGCATCGCCCTGGACGACTGCCGCAACCAGGATCGGCACGAAGAAAATACGCAGCAGCGTGAGTGCGTTCGGGATGTTCACGGCCCTTTTGTAGAGTCTAGCAGCAGTCGATGGCCGTCAGCATGGCGGCTTCGAGCCGGACCGGCTTGCGGCGCTGCCACCACACGGGCGTGGGGCGGTGGAAAACTTTGGCCCCTATCCCATTGCGAACAAAGCTAATCCACAGAGTCGTTCGATTTTTCCACCGGGTTTTCCACAGGTTGTCCGCCTTGCTCAAGATAAGAGACAAGGCGGCGGCGTATGGAAGCCGGCATGTCGGCGACGATCCTGCAGCCCTGCTCGGTGAACCCGCGCTCGACGATGACCGCGGCGCCGTGGATCACGTCAATGAGCGCGGATTCGGAGTGTGGGATCAGCAGAGTCACCCTGTCCACCGGGTCCTGGTCCAGCCGCCTGTCCACCTCATCGAGCAGCGCGTCCAAACCCTCGCCGTTCATCGCCGAGATCGCCGCCCACCCGGCGCCGCCCGCCTCGCCCGAAAGGCGTTGGGCAGTCGATTCCAGGTCAGCGGCGGGAGACAGGTCCGCTTTGTTCAGCACAATCAACTGAGGGATCGCCTCGGCGCCGATTTCAGCCAGAACGCTCCGGACATGGGCGCAGTGCTCCGACGCAGCCGGCGCCGATGCGTCGACCACATGCAGCAGAAGCGTGGCTTCCTTCACCTCTTCAAGCGTGGCCCTGAACGCCTTTACCAGCGTCGTAGGCAGCCGCCGGATGAAACCCACGGTGTCGCTCAGCACGACATGACGGCGCGACGGCAGCGTCAACTGCCTCACGGTCGGGTCGAGCGTGGCGAACATGCGCGCGTCGGTTAGAACGCCTGCCCTGGTGAGCCTGTTGAACAGCGTGGACTTGCCCGCGTTCGTATAGCCCACAAGCGCGATCGCGGGCAAAGGAACCGCCTGCCGCTGCCGCCGCTGCGTCGACCGTGAACCGCGGACGGCGTCCAGGTCCTGCTCCAGTTTCTTGATCCGGCGATGGATGTGACGGCGGTCGGTCTCAAGCTTCGTTTCGCCCGGACCGCGCGTCCCGATGCCACCGCCAAGCCGGGACATGGCGATGCCGCGGCCCGTGAGGCGCGGCAGCAGATAGTTCAACTGTGCCAATTCAACTTGAAGCTGGCCCTCGCGTGTCCGGGCCCTTCTGGCAAAGATGTCGAGGATGAGTTGGGTTCGGTCAACGACACGGCAGTCCAGGGCCTTTTCGAGGTTGCGCTGCTGTGTGCCGCCCAGGTCGTGATCGATCAACACCAAGTCCGCCTCAAGAGCGCGGACCATCTCGCAAATCTCCTGAGCCTTGCCTTGACCAATCAGAGTGGCATGGTCGTAGCTCGACCTTTGCTGGACCACGCGGGCCACGATTTCGGCGCCCGCGCTCTCGGCCAGCGCGGCGAGTTCTTGGAGCGGTTCCTCGGCGTGGAAGACAGAGCCGGGTTCTCCGCTCGGCCGTCCGGTCAGCTCGACGGCGGCGAGTATTGCGCGTTCGCGCGATTCATGTCGTGCCAAATCGAAGTTGCTACCCCTCCGGCAGCTCCGGCTGGCCTGGGGACGGAGCCGCGCCGGCCGCGGCGGTGTGAGCGGCCCCCAAGGTATTGTGTGCAGGCCTGGACACCACAACAGTGGAGATCGCGTGCTTGAAGATGAGTTGCTCCTGGTTGTTGGTTTCCAGAATCACCGAGTACTTATCGAAGCTCTTGATCCGGCCTGAGAGCTTCACTCCGCTCATCAGATAGATCGTGAGGAAGATCTTCTCCTTGCGTGCAGTGTTCAGGAAAGCTTCCTGAATGTTCTGCGCCGCCTTTTCAGGGCCGGGCCTCCGCGGACCGGCGGGGGCTCTTCTGAGTTCATCCATTTGTTTTGCCCCTCCTTGTAGCGCTGATCTAATGGTCACTCCTCGCACGACGCCCACGGGAAAAAAACAGATATATTTATCCCAGTTGCGCGGCAGGGTGCGCTTATTGAAGTTTAGTCCTGCCGCAGCCATCAGGCAAGCGCGCAAGATGCAACATTACCTGACCGGCAGGCTGAACGCCGGACAACTCATCCGCAGCGAGTCCTCCAGATTCACATACGGATCCTTCCCGTAGCCGTAAAACACCTTCGCCCCATCTGGCAGCTTCCCGCCGAACAGCAACTCCACCGTGTCCGGCGACTTGGGCGAAATCCGCTGGCGGTAGACGACTTCCAATTGCTTGCCCTCGGCGTCATGGAGCGTGAATCCGCTCAACCGTCCCTTGTGCGCCAAGTGCCCGTTGATCTCGCTGAACTTCACCAGGACGGAGTTCCCATCCAACGTCGCCGACACCGGTCTCGGCCCGCGCTTCGATTTGCCCTGCGCCAGATTCGCCACCCTGGCCGCAAGCAATCGGAAAGCGTCCGTACCCACATGGATGCCGTCGTCGAGGTCGCAATCCAGGCATGTCGTCATGCCCAGGTTCGGCAGCGCGGTCTCCACCTCCAACTGCGCCTGCTGTACCGCGTTCCATGGTTCGGGGTTGCTGAGACTGATGTAGCGACCGATCTGGATGTAGTAGTACGGAAGATTTGCCAAGCCCGTGTCGGCGCGCGTGGCGTTGATCAGGTCGATGAACTTCTGCTTGAATAGCGGCGCCGCCTTCACGCTCGCGTCCGACTCGCCCTGATACCACAGCACGCCCGCCACCCTTCCGCCTACGGACTTGATCCGCCGCAGCATCCCGCCATACAGCGACGCCCCGCCCTGCTCTTTCAGCGCCGGCGACCATTGATCCATCGACGTTCCGCCATGCGCGCACGGCACCAGCCCGATGGGCACGCCCGTCCGCTTCACCATTTCAATCGCAAACGGCAAGCCCAGGCCCGCGCCCTTCTTGCGAGCCGCGATCCACTTCTCCAGCGCCTCGCCGGCGAGCCGTTCGTTCTTCTTCTCCGGATGCCGCCGCCAGTGGAACGAATCGAGAGCATCCGGGAGCCGGTGCAGCGGGTCCTCGGCCGTCACCCAGGTGTCGGTCATGTCAAATGAGTTCACCATCGCCGACGGCAACGGCGTATCTTCCAGATTCCCGACGCCCTCCATATTCGACTGCCCAGCCAGCACCCACAGGTCGCCCACCAGAAGGTTGTCCACCGCCGTCACAACTTGCGAACCTGCAGCACGCAATTCCAGCCGGTACGGACCGCCCGCCGGGACCGAGGCCACTTCAGCCGTGAAACGCCCGCCCTGGACCGTCCCCGCCTGTTTCCAATCGAATCCTTGAAGCACTCGCCCTTTGGCGACAATGCGCGCCTCAACGGCCTTCGCTGCGCCCTGCGCAGTCCCTTCCACGCGGATGGCTGCGGTGTTGCCCGCGCTCCGCTGGAACACCTGATGTGGAGCGGCGCCGGATGTCACTTGAAGGCTTTGTCCGAAAGCCGGCACGAGGAGTGTCAGGAGGGGGAGAAAAACGGTTCGTCTGGTCATGGGGCCTTTCCAATATAATGCAGGCATGACGCAGTCGACCATGGCCCGCCGCGGATTTCTCGGTACCGGCCTCAAGGCGGCGGCCGTTTTCACGGCTGCCAGTTACTCGCGGATCTACGGCGCCAACGAGCGCATCAACATGGGTCTGATCGGCGCCGGCGAGCGAGGCCGCGGCGTGATGGGCAGTTTTCTCCAGACCGGCCAGGCGGATCTTGTCGCCGTCTGCGACGTCTACGCCGAGATGATCGACCGCGCCCAGAAGCGCGCCCCCCAGGCCAAATCCTTCAAGGACCACCGCGAACTCCTCCAGATGAAAGAGGTGGATGCCGTCCTCATCGGCACGCCCGACCACTGGCACGCCACCACGGCCATTGACGCACTCAACGCCGGCAAGGATGTCTACGTCGAAAAGCCGCTCACGCTGCGAATCGACGAAGGCCCGAAGATCGTCAAGGCCGCCCGCGTCAACAACCGCGTCTGCCAGGTCGGCCTCCAGCAGCGTTCCGGCCTGCATTACATCGAGGCCAAGCAGAAGTACTTTGACACTGAGGCTCTGGGCAAGATCACGCTGGTCCGCACCTGGTGGCACGGCAACACCTACCACCTGCGCAAAGCGCCGCCCACGCTGGCCACCCAGCCCTCAAACCTCGATTGGGCTCGTTTCCTCGGACCCGTGAAGTGGCGCGAGTGGGATCCGCAGCAGTTCTGGAACTGGCGCGCTTACCTCGATTTCGGCGGCGGCCAGGTGACAGACCTGTTCACCCACTGGATCGACGTCGTCCACATGATGATGGGCCACGAGATCCCCATCTCCGGCGTCGCCGCCGGCGGCGTCTACCATTACAAAGACGGTCGAACTGCACCCGATACCATCAACGTTCTGCTTGAATATCCACAGGAATTCACCGCCACTTTTGAGGCCACGCTCGCCCCGGGCATCCGCGGAGAAGGCATCGAATTCTGCGGGACGAAGGGCAAGCTCTACATCGACCGCGCCCGCTACGAATACCTGCCCGCCGGACGCGGCGCCACGCCGGTTGAGGTCCTCGGACCGAAGTACGACATGACGCTCGACCATGTGAAGAACTTCCTCGAATGCGTCAAGACGCGCGAAAAGCCGCGCTGCGATGTGCTGATCGGCCACCGTTCGGCCCAGGCCTCGCACCTCGGCAACATCAGCTACGTCGAGAAGCGCCGCCTGCGCTTCGACCCCGTGCGCGAAGAGATCCTGCCGCTTTAGGAAGGCAGGTCCTACGCCACCACGGCCAGAGCAAGCGCCACCGCTAGGACAAAAGCTTTCGCCGGTCGCCGTCCGTCATCTTCTCGGCGGCATAGCGCAACGTCAGCCGCGATGCCTCGCCGCGCCTGTCCATCAGGAACGCCAGCGTCTCCACAGGACGCTTCGGATAAGTCTCTTTCAGCAGCCATCCAACTCCCTTTTCCACCATATCGTCACGCACCCCAAGTAGAAGACCCGCGACAGTCCGGATTATTTCGATCCCCCTGCCAGCCTTCGCCTCCTGCAGCAGCGCCACTGCAGAAGCGCGTTTCCGCCACCGGTTTTCAGACCCCGTCCACCCTGGCAACTCCAACGCCAGATGCGGGCAGTTGCCGATCGACGCCGCCATCAGCCACGAGGCCACGCCATCGCACGACGCCCAGTTGTTCACATACCGGTCCACCCAGTTCTCAAACAGCCTGAACTCCCGTTCACCGCAAGTCTTCGCGAACCGGCGGTAGACGTAGATGCCCAACCCCGCCGCCTCCAACCCCTTCATTCGCCACAGCCGGTCCATCAACTCGTCGCGTTCCTCCACCGGCCACGGCTTGACGATTTTGTACACATCCCTTGCTGCTGCATGGAGATCCGTCGTTCGAACGCCATAGGTCGAGATCTCGTGTTTGAAGAAACGGCGCTGCCCTTTGGCGAATGCCGGATCGGCCAAATCGCGCAATCTCCTGTCAATCACTAGACTTAGCGACCTCGGGTTCGGCGGGTTCATGATGCTACACTCCCAGAGTATGACGGCTGGCAACCCCTTCCGCATTGTCGACAACACCGATACCGGCCCGTCGATGGCCACCATCTCGGGTCCGGCGCCGCGGATTTCGTCGCTGCTGATTAAGCCGGCCTCGGCCGTCTGCAACCTCGACTGCCAGTACTGCTTCTACCTCGACCGCGACGCCGACCCTTACAAGGACCTGTCGTCCCGTCTCATGCCCATCGAGACGCTCGAGCGCCTGGTCGACACGTTCCTGTTCTACTCCTACCCCCAGTCCACGTTCGCCTTCCAGGGCGGCGAGCCGACGCTGGCCGGCGTCAAGTTCTACAAGAAGTTGGTCGAGTTCCAGAAACGCTACGGCCGCGACGGCCAGTCGGTCTCGAACGCTCTCCAGACCAACGGCGTGCTCATCGACAAAGAATGGTGCGACCTGTTCCGCGAATACAGTTGGCTGATCGGCCTCTCCATCGACGGCCCTGAAGAGATCAACGACCTGCATCGTTTCAACAAGGCCGGTCACGGGACGTGGAAGCGCGTCATGCAGTCGCTCGAACTGATGCAGAAGGAGAAGGTTGACTTCAATGTCCTCTGCGTCCTGAGCCAGGCCAACGTCCATAAGCCCAAGGAGATCTACAAGTTCTTCAAGGGACTGGGCGTCGGCTATATGCAGTTCATCCCGCTGTCGGAGTTCTACCCCGACGGTACGCCCATGCCGTTCACGGTCAACGCCGAGGAGTACGGGCGCTTTCTCTGCGAGATCTTCGACCTCTGGTGGCCCGACCGCCGCTCGGTCCGCGTCCGCTTCCTCGACAACCTCGCCGAAGCCGTCGCCGGCCAGAAACCCGGCAGTTGCACCATGCACGAAACCTGCGACAGCTACGTTGTGGTCGAATACAATGGCGACGTCTACCCCTGCGACTTCTTCGTCGAAAAGCACTGGAAACTCGGCAACCTCGAAATGGACTCCTGGCAGGAGATCGCCCGCCGCGCCCGCCGCTACAACTTCGCCGCCAAGAAGACCATCGCCCACCCCGAGTGCCAGGTCTGCGAGTACCAGTCCATTTGCCACGGCGGCTGCCCCAAGTCACGCCACGGCCAGCACCGCGACTTCGCCGACCTCGACTGGTTCTGCGGCGCCTACAAAATGATCTTCGCCAAAGCCGTCGGGCCACTGAAGAAGGAAGTCGAAAAGATCACAGGCAAGAGCGCCGACCTGACGCCGTTCCACATCAGCCCCTACTGATCGGCTTCCTCCTCAACAGGTTCCAGCTTGTCGATCCGCACCTGCGCGATGCGGTTGTGAGCCATCTCGAGCACTGTGTACCGGCGCAGTTCGTGTTCCACCACATCGCCCTGTTTCGGGATACTCCCCAGTTTGTAGAGCAGGAACCCGGCCAGCGTCTCAAACTCCAGATCGTCCGGGAGTTCGATCCCATACTGCGTATCCAGGTCCCGGATCGGAATCGTCCCCTCCACCTCAACCGAGACTGCATCCAGCGGCGGCCGCTGATACACCGGATCAAACTCATCCTCAATCTCGCCAAACACCTGCTCCAGCACATCCTCCATCGTGATCATCCCGGCGATGGTGCCGAACTCGTCCACGACGAACGCCAGGTGGACGCGCCTCTGGCGCAATTCGTCAAGCAACTGGCTCAACGGCTTCGTCTCCGGGATCACCGGTACCCGGCGCAGGATGCCTCGAATGTCGAACGGCCCCACCTGCTTGCGCTTCATGTTCGACTGTCTGCGCTCGGTCCAATAGCCGAGCACGTCCTTCACATGGATGATGCCAATGACGTGCTCCCTCGACTTCTCGAAAACCGGGATCCGGGAATAGCCCGATTCCTTGAACGCCGCCAGAACGTCGTCGAGGTCCGCGTCCACCGGCACCATAGACAGGGCGTTGCGCGGCACCATCGCCTCGCGGGCGACGTATTCCTGCAGTTCCAGAAGCCGTCCAGTGGCTTCCTTTTCGAACTCCGTGACATGTCCGGCGGACTCCGCCGCCGCGATGACAAACTTCAATTCTTCGATCGAATGCGCGCCCCCACCCGCATCTTCCCGCACGCCAATCGCCCTTGAAACCACCCTCGCCGACCGCTCGATCACCCACACAAATGGCTCGGCCACCTTGAAAAACACCAGCAGTAGCGGCGACACCAGCACGGCGAACCGCTCGGCCTGCCCAATGGCCAGGTTCTTCGGCACCACCTCGCCCAGCACAACGTGCATCATCGTCATCAGCAGAAACGCCAGGCCCACCGCAACGCCGTCCATCACCATGGCGACAATCGGACTTGGCGAGAATCTGAACCATTCAGACAGCAGACGGTAGAGCGTGTCCTCGCCCACCCAGCCCAGCCCGAGTGAGGTCAGTGTCACCCCCACCTGCACTACGGCCAGCAGACGCTCCGGCCTCGCCAGCAGGCTCAGCGCCGCCGGCGCGCCCACGATGCCCCGGTCCGCCATCGCCTTCAGCCGCGACACGCGCGACGAAATCAGCGCCGCCTCAGCCCCGGCAAAGAAGCCGTTGACGCCCACAATCGCGAACATCAACAGGAAGCGGTAGCCGTAATTGAGGGTCTCCATACTGGCGCGGCCGGTCCCACCGGCCTCATACAATTGTAGAGATGCATTCCAGCCGCGTGTTGCGGGCCGTCAACATTCTGATCGTCGTTGCCGCCCTCGCCGTTCTCGCCGCCCTGTGGTGGTTCATCTACAGGCCCAGCCCGAAACTCTCCGGCGATGTCCGCGCATCGGTCTCGGGCCGAGTCACCATCGTCCGCGACGGAAACTACCGCCCGCACATCACGGCATCCAGCATCGACGACGCGCTGTTCGCCCAGGGCTACGTCACCGCCCAGGAGCGTCTCTGGCAGATGGATATGCTCCGCCGCGTCGCTGCCGGCGAGTTGAGCGAAATCGTCGGACGCGCCGCCCTGGAACTCGACACAAACGCCCGCAAACTCCGCATCGCCCGCATCGCCGATATGCAGGCCGCCCGCCTCGCTCCCGCTGAGCGCCGCGCATTGGCCGCCTACGCCCGCGGCGTCAACCACTTCATCGACACCCATCGCGGCGGCCTCAGTTGGGAGTTCGCCGCCATTGGCTACCAGCCCCGCCCTTGGCGCATCGCCGACTCCGTCCTCGCCATCCTCCAGATGGACCGCACCCTCACCAACTCCTGGGAAGCCGATCTCCAGAAAGGCCGGCTGCTTGCCTCCGGCAACCCCGCCCTCATCCGCCGGCTTTTCCCCGTCCACTTCGGCCCCGATGCCGTCGAAGGCTCAAACGCCTTCGCTCTCTCAGGCCGCCACACCGCCTCCGGCAAGCCCCTGCTCGCCGGCGACCCCCACCTGCCCTTCGGTATCCCCGCCCCCTGGTTCCCCATCCACATCAAGGCCCCCGGCCTCGATGTCGCCGGCGCCGCCTACATCGGCCTGCCCGGTGTCGCCATCGGCCACAATGCCGATATCGCCTGGAGCGTCACCAGCCTCGAATTCGATTCCATGGACCTCTACGCCGAGCGCATCGACCTCCGCACCGGCCGCTACGAACATAAAGGCCAGATCCTCCAGGCCGCACCCATGCGCGACCAGATCGCCATCAAGGGCGAACGCGGCGGCGAATCAGTCACCTGGATCACCAACCACGGCCCCGTCTTCGCCTCCGAAGCCGGACAGACGTACTCGCTCAAATGGTCTGCCGCCGAGTCTCAGCCCTACAGCGTCCCCATCCTCGCCTTGAATCAGGCTAAAGACTGGCAGCAGTTCCGCGCCGCCCTGTCCTCCTACTCCGGTCCCGGGTTCAACTGGATCTTCGCCTCCCGCGACGGCCATATCGGCTACCAGGCTGCCGGCCGTGTCCCCATGCGCCTCGGCTTCCCCGGCGACGCCCCTCTGGACGGCGCCTCAGGCGAGCAGGAATGGTCCGGTCTGGTTCCCTTTGACCAGTTGCCCACCGCCTTCAACCCCCCCTCCGGCCGCGTCGTCTCCGCCAACCAGGACCCCTTCGTTTCGCCCACCACTTACGCCATCAACGGCAATTTCTCATCGCCGTTCCGCTCCCGGCAGATTCGTAACCTGCTCGCAGCCCGGACTAAATGGACCGCCGAAGACCTGCTCACCGTTCAGAAGGACGTCTACTCCGGACTCCACCACACCATGGCGTTGGAAGCGCTTCGCATCGCCCGTGCCAAAGGCGGCGCCCTCGCCGCCGATGCGAAAATTCTCGACGGCTGGAACGGCCAGATGGAAGTCGGCCAGCCCGCGCCCGTTCTCGCCGAACTGTTCTACCGCCAGGTCCGCCGCCGCCTCGCCGAACGCGCCACGGGCCAATCCGCCGCCAAGCTCCGCTTCCGCGGTTCGGCCGGCGCGGTGGTTGAAATCGTCCGCGCAAAGCCGGCCGGATGGTTCAAGAACTGGGACAGCACACTTGCTTCCGCCCTCTCAGACGCATTCGCCGAAGGCCGCCGCCAGTTCGGCAAAACCGAAACCAAATGGGACTGGGCGCGCGAAAACGTCGTCCTCGCCGCCCACCCTATCGCCAGCCGGATCTCCTGGATCGCGCCTTACTTCAGCGTTGGCCCCATCGGCATCAGCGGCAGTTCCCAAAGTGTTAAGCAGACCGGCAGCGGCATCATCCCATCGCTCCGCTTCGTCGCCGACACCTCGGACTGGGACAACTCGCTGCTCATCCTGCCCACCGGCCAGTCAGGCCACCTTGTCTCCGGCTTCTCGCGCCGGTACAAAGACGAGTGGCCGGACTTCGCCACCGGCCGCGCCCGGCCGTTCAAGACCCGCCAGGTCGAAGCGGCAAACACCCTCACCCTGATCCCTTCAAACTGAAACGGGTAGACTCAGATCAATTCACTCATCAATGGGAGACCGTATGCGACGCATCCTCTTTCTCGGCGCGGCAGCCGCCGCCCTCACCGCCCTGCTATCGGCTGAAGTTACCTACCAGAAGCCGCCTATGGAGATCCTCGACGTCCTCCACGCCCCGGCCTCTCCCTCCACCTTCATAAGCCCAAATAAGACCCACATCCTGCTCATGGACCGCCGCCTCTATCCCGGCATCGACGAACTTGCAGCCCCCGTCCACCGCATCGCCGGGCTGCGCATCAACCCCGCCAACAACGGGCCCCACGCGCCGTCGATCATCTATACCGGCCTCTCCGTCATGGAGATCGAAACCGGCAAGCAGATCCGCATCACCGTCCCGCCCGGTGCACGCCTCGGCGCGCCGGAATGGAGCCCGGACGGCAAACGCTTCGCCATCGCCAACATCACCGCTTCCAGCATTGATCTCTATACCGGCTCCATCTCCTCGGCCCTGCTGCGCCGCGTACCGGGCGTCCGGCTCAACGACACCATCGGCGACCCCATCGCCTGGTGGTCAGGCAGCTCGGAACTTCTCGTGCGCCTCGTCCCTGCCGCCCGCGGCCCGGCGCCCAAGCCGCCCGCCGCACCTTCCGGCCCCAACGTCCAGGAAAGCACAGCCCGCTCCGGCCCCGTGCGTACATATCAGGACATGCTCGCCAGCCCCTACGACGAGAAGTTGTTCGATTATTACTGCACCGCCCAGCTAGCTTCTGTCCATGTCGCCACCCTGAAAGTCACGCCCGTCGGCAAGCCGGCCATCTTCGCCGCCGCCGAACCCGCCCCCGACGGCAAGCACCTGCTTGTCGGCCTGGTCCAGCGCCCCTACTCCTACGTCCACGCCTACCCGTCGTTTCCACGAGAAACCGCGGTCTGGGACCGCACCGGCAAGTCCATCTACACCGTCCAGAAACGCGGCCTGCTCGACGCCGTGCCCATCGAAGGCGTCGCCACCGGCCCGCGCAACATCTCCTGGCGGCCAAACGAACCCGCCACTCTGCTCTGGTGGGAGGCTCTCGACAACGGCGATCCGAAGAACAAGGTCCCCAACCGCGACAAGCTCATCATGGCTAAGGCGCCGTTTGCCGCACCCGTCGAGGTCACCCGCACCGTCCACCGCGCCATGGGCGTCTTGCACGGCGACGGCGGCCTCGCCCTGATCAACGACTACGACCGCAACCGCCGCTGGCTTACCGTCACCCGCATCTTCCTTGACGACCGCACCGCCGAGCCCAAACAGATCTGGAGCCGGTCGATGCAGGACCGTTACCGCAACCCTGGCCAGCCCATCTTCAAACGCCTGCCCACCGGCGCATCCATCATCCACCAGTCCGGCGATTCCATCTTCCTTCGCGGCGAAGGCGCCACCCCCAAAGGCGACCGTCCCTTCCTCGACCGCATGAACCTCCGTACCTGGCAAACCGAACGCATCTTCCAGGCCGGCGAGACCGGGTATGAAACCGTGGTCGGGCTGCTCTCCGACGACGGCGCGAGGTTTCTCACCTCATACGAGGACCCGCGGACGCCGCCCAATCTGATGGTCCGCGTAGCCGGCGTCGATGCCCGCAAGCCCATCACGAACTTCACCGACACCACGCCCCAGCTGCGCCAGATTAAGCAGCAACTCGTCACCTACAAGCGCGCTGACGGCGTCCAACTCAGCTTCACCCTCTTCCTGCCGCCAGGCTACAAGGAGGGCACACGCCTGCCGACCATCCTCTATGCCTATCCGCTCGAGTACAACGACCCCGACACCGCCGGCCAGATCGGCGGCTCAACCCAGCGTTTCGTCCAGATGCGCGGCGCCTCCCATCTCTTCCTGCTGCTGAACGGCTACGCCATCCTCAACAACGCCACCATCCCAATCGTCGGCGACCCCGAAACCGTCAACAACACATACATCGAGCAACTTGTCGACGGCGCCAAGGCCGCCATTGATAAGGCCGTCGAAATGGGCGTCACCGACCGCAACCGCGTCGGCGTCACAGGCCACTCCTATGGCGGCTTCATGACCGCCAACCTGCTGGCCCACTCAGATCTGTTCCGCACCGGCGTCGCCCGCTCCGGAGCCTACAACCGCACCCTCACCCCGTTCGGCTTCCAGAGTGAACGCCGGACGTTCTGGCAGGCCCGCGATGTCTACATGAAGATGTCGCCGTTCACCTGGGCCGACAAGATCAACGAACCCATCCTGCTCATCCACGGAGAGGCCGACAATAATCCCGGCACCTTCCCGGTCCAGTCCGACCGCCTCTACCAAGCCGTCCGCGGCAATGGCGGCACAGTTCGTTTGGTCTTCCTGCCGCACGAATCCCATGGCTACGCCGCCGAGGAGTCCCTCGAACACGTGCTGTGGGAGACCCAGTCCTGGTTCGACCGCTACATCAAGAACGCGAAGTAGCTTCGCTCAAATGCAAAACGGCCGGGCCGCCTCGCATAAGGGGTTGCCCGGCCGGCTCTCTGTCTAGACCGAATATACTGCGCACTGCGCTACCAGCAGCTTCACGCTCGGCCTTGGCAGCGGCGAGCAAAGCGCACAGGACCGGCCGCCTTCCTTGCCCTCGACAAGCAGTTCACCGTTCCGGCGCGTCATCCTCCAGGCCTGTCTCGCGCCGCGATCCCAGGCCAGCGCATCGAGGCTGCCTTCGTAGCCTGCGATCATCTGGTAGCCGCCCTCCGGCCCGATGAACACCACCCAGTCGTCCACCGTCATGCCCGCGCTGGCGGCCGATTGCATCGCTTCCATCGCTGTCATCAACCGTCCGGCCGTCCCTCGCAATGTGTCCACGCTAGACTCTTCGGCCTGGCCTGGCCTGTCTTTGAGCAAATCAGACGCCAGCCATGCGTTCCACGCGGCTGGCTACTTCACTCAACTCGCTTCCCCCCAATGCCACCTGCTCGGCGCTCGCCGCCGAGGCGCGAGCGATTTCCTCGTTCTGTGTCGCAAGCCGCTCCAGTTCGTCTATCGCGCTCTTCACCGATTCCAAATTCCTCGCCTGATCCTGGCTGCTCGCGTTCACCTGCCTGACCACGTGCTGGATACTCCCGGATTGCGAAGCAATCGCCTGCACCGCCTCGCGCGCCCTCTCCGAGAGCCTCCTGCCTTCGGCCGACTTCGCTCGCGCCGTTTCCACCAGGCCCGCTGTCTCCCTGGCCGCATCCGCCGAGCGCTTCGCCAGCGTCCGCACCTCCTCGGCCACCACCGCGAATCCCATGCCCGCCTGGCCGGCTCGCGCCGCCTCCACCGACGCATTCAGCGCCAGCAGATTGGTCTGGAACGCGATCTCGTCCATCACCTTCAATATCCCCGCCACCTTCTTGGTGTTCGCGTCGATCGACTCCATCGCCTCCCCCATCTCGGCCAGCACCGCCGCCGCCTCCTCTGTCGATCTGGCGGCCGTTTCCACGCCCGCCTCGGCCTCCCTCGCACCCGACGCGTTCGACGCCGCCTGCTTGCGCACCTCCTCGCCCTTCAACGAAGTCTCCCTCAGACAGGCTCCCTCCTGCTCCACTCCAGCCGCCAGTGACTCGCTGCTCGACGCCATCAATGCCGCCGACTCGGTCAACCTCCGCACCACCGCCGCAAGGTGCCCTCCGCAATCCCTCAGATTCGTAGTCGTCGTCAACACGGTCCTCATGCCCAGAGCCCCGGCCAGCATGCTGAGCAGGCAGAGCGCCGCCATCAGCCAGCGCGCCGACCTCACCTGGGCGTCGCCCGCTAGTGCCGACTCGGCTAGTTCCTTCTCGCCCGACTTGCTCAACGCCACCGCCGTCGCCCCAACCTGCTTCACCAGAGGGTCGATTTCATCCATCAGCACTGCATGCGCGCCGTCGAAATCGCCCGCAGCCGCCTTCCGCGCGTAGTCGGCCTCCATGCCTTCCCACTTCGTGATCGACGCTTCCAGTTCTGCAATCTGCCGCCGGTCCGCCGAAGACGATAGCCCCCGAAGTTGCCCTAAATGAGTGCGCGCCGCCTTGGCCCCCTCCGCAAACGCGAGTTGTTGCTTTTCCAGCATCCCGGCATCGTGACACGCCGTGCAGGATCCCTCCAGCCTCGACCCCTTCTCCATATACCCGATGACGATCGTCATCTGCGCCGTATGCGCATTCGCCTTCATCTCCTTCACCGACGCCAGCAGCGCACCGAGCGATTGCTGCGATGGCGCCGTCTCCCTCGCCGAATGATTCAACGCCTCCCCCAACCGGGAAGTGGACCACAGCGCCGCCGCGCACATCAGTCCCATCGTGATCCCCAGCGCCGCAAAAGCCGTCGCCAACCGGCGGCCCAGTTCTCCTCGGCTACGGCCAAACATCCACTGCATTCCTCCATGCCTCCGGACTCCTTATCGGCGGCAGTTGAAGATATATGAGCGCAGTGAGATGGAAGGCGAAATGCCTATTGCTGGCTCCAGGGATTCTTGGCCTCTGCCGGTTTGGCCGCCGGCTTGGTCTCGGCCTCGGTAGGCGGCGTCGAAGCCGGTTTCGCCCCCAGATCCGTCAGCACCGTCCTGAACACCGCCTCCAACAGCGCCGAACGCGGAAACAACGGTTGCTGCTGCTTTCCCTTCTCGAAGTTCAGTGCAATCGCCAGATGGTCCGACACCGCCACCCCCAGCATCTTCGACTCCGGCACAGTCGCATCCGACTTCAGCACCTGCCCGTCGTGCTCCTTGTCGTAGCTGTTCAGCATCATCATCGTCGCCCGGTTCTGTGCCGGAATGTTCTCCTGGCTGGCCACCGCCACCAGCGAATATGTCGGCACGGGCGGATGCGGGAACGACGTCAGGAACCGCTGCCGCACGTCCCGCCTCAGCGAGTTCATCCCCGCCGCCAGATCCCCCTTGCACGACGCCTTCTTCGAATACTCCATGTACTTACCGATCCGCATCGGCAACGAATCGGCGATCGGCGACCCGCCGGATGCCCCCGCCACCGACGCAAACGCCGCCACCGCATTGCGCGCGTCCTCGTGCCGCGCCAGCGCCTCCTGCATGTCGGGCGTGCCCTTCGAGTAGCCGACGACAATGTACTTGCGCTTGTCCTGGCCGGCCATCTGCTGCTTCAGATACTCGGCGATCATCTTCGCGTTGTCGGTGGCTGAATCGTTCGGCACCGGCACAATCTCGGCCGTGATTCCGTACTTCTCCGTCAGGTGCTTGCGCCCCTCCTCCCAGGCCGGCGTATCGGCCACGCAGGTATTCATGATCCCCGGGATGATCAGCAACCGGTACTCCCGAGACGGCAACTCCAGTTTCACATCCGTCTTGCCGCCGCCTCTCACCCAGTCCTCGCAACTGCCCCAATCGCCCGTATCAGGATTCACCTGCGCCAGCACCGAGCAAAACGTATCCCCAAACTGGCTCACCAGCCCTGCCGCCTCCGGAATCATCGTAATCAGTAGAACCCGCCCGTCCGAGAAATACTCCTGCCCGTGCGCAGTATTGGCCTTCGTGATCGGATTCGCCGGCGTGTAGTACTCGGTCTTCACCACCTGCCCCGAGTGCTTCAGCGATTCGCCGATGTAATCCCGCTCCAGATCCGTGTTGGGATCGATCTTGTGCGTGATCTTGCCGTCGCGCTGGTCCCGGTCAAAGCCAACGTCATGCGTTCCGGCTCCCACCCAGACCGTCGTCCCATCAGCTGTGAACGGCGCCTTCCAGATGCGGAAATGATGGCGCGCGGCCACGGTCTTGATCGGATCCGAGTGCGCGAACCCATAGTCCTGCGCCCGGCCGAACATCTTCAGTTCCGACATCGGCATGGTGAGATACGCTTCCCTCGAAAGCACGCCCAGGCTGCCGCGGATGATCGAGTCCTTGATCGACCTGTCGACAATCACCCACCCCATCGAGAGCAGCGCCCGCTTCACCCTCTCCTCGCCGCCGAGAATGATGAAATTCACCCTGTCACCTTCGGTCCCGGCGTCATCCACCACCCTGGGAGGAATCTGCGCCCAGTGTTCCTTCGTCAGCTGCGGCATCGGGCCGCTATAGGTCTCCTGCGGCGCGCCGGCCTTGGCCGAGATCTCCACCGTCACCGAATAGCTCCCCTGGCCGCCGCCCGACGATGGCTGGTTCACTCCCAGAAACAACCGGCCGCCGGTCACCATCCGCAATTCGCGCTTCTCGCCCACCAGGAACGGACGCGCCGCCGCCGAGTCTCCCACTCGCCCGATCAGCGCCCCACGCCCGGCATCGTTCAGTTGCATCGCCCGCAACATGTCCAGCCAACCCCGACGTAGCCCCTCGGGCGTCGATTCCATGGCCGAATCCGAGAACTTCAGCTTCCCCATCGCCTCGAACTTCACCAGATCGCCGGCCTGGACGTCGATTCCCGAGTCCTTCCATTTGTCGCTGCCCGCCACTTCTACCGTCTTCACCTGCGCCGCCAGCGGCAGAACGAGCATCAGCCCCAGGGTAAGTTGCCTCATGTCCCTATCTTGCTATCATTCGCCCCGCATTGCATCATCTCCCGTCCGGCCTGCGTCCAGGCTCCGTCATCTGACGTATAATTCCAACGCCGGACCCTCGATTCCGATCGGATTGCCGCCATGAAACTCTTCACCCTCCTGTTTGCCCTCCTGCCGCTGCTCACCGCACAGCCGCCCATCGCTCTCCACCCTTCCAACCCGCACTACTACGAGTTCCGCGGCCGCCCCACCGTCCTCATCACTTCCGCCGAACACTACGGCGCCGTCCTCAACCTTGACTTCGACTTCCGCAAATACCTCGATTCCCTCGCCGCCGACAAGCTCAACCTCACCCGGATCTTCACCGGCGCCTACCGCGAATTCCCAGGCGACTTCAACATCCACGGCAACACGCTCGCCCCCAAGCCCGGACGCTACATCACCCCCTGGGCCGAAGCCCCCGGCGGCAAATGGGATCTGACGAAATGGAACCCAGCCTACTTCGCCCGCCTCAGGGACTTCGTCTCGGAAGCCTCCAAACGCGACATCGTCGTCGAAGTCACCCTGTTCACCGCTTACTACAACGAACACCGCTGGAAAGAGTGCCCCCTCTACATCGACCGCAACGTCAACGGCATAGGCAATGCCAAGTTCGACGAATCGCTCACCCTCCGCCACCCCTCGCTCGTCGAAGCCCAATCCGCCATGGTCCGCAGGATCGTCACTGAGCTGAACGCCTTTGACAATGTCATCTATGAGATCTGCAACGAGCCCTACTTCGCCGGCGTCGCCCTGGACTGGCAGCGCCATATCGCCCGCGTCGTCTCATCCACTGAAAAGACCCTGCCCAACCGCCACCTCATCGCCCAGAACATCGCCAACCACCACGGCGTCATCGCCAACCCCGACCCCGAAGTCTCCGTCTTCCACTTCCACTACGCCCGCCCGCCCATCGCCGTCGATCAGAACTACGCCCTGAATCGCGTCATCGGCTTCGACGAATCCGGCTTCGACGGCTCCGGCGAGGCCATCTACCGCATCCAGGGCTGGGACTTCCTCCTCGCCGGCGGCGCCCACTACAACAACCTGGATTACTCCTTCATCGCCGGCCACGAAGACGGGACCTTTCCCGTCCCCGCCGCCAACCCCGGCTACGGCTCGCCGGCCCTCCGCAAGCAACTCTCCCACCTCCTTGCCTTCATGAACGGCCTGGACTTCGTCCGCATGGCCCCGGCCCGCGACCTCATCGCCGCCGGCATCCCCGAAAACGCCTCCGCCCGCGCCCTGGCCGAACCCGGCCGCCAGTACGCCGTCTATCTCCACCACGGCCGCACCCTCGCCGGACACAAGCCCAACTACGTCGTCGGCAACCGCCGGACGTATACCCAACTCGAACTCCGCCTGCCAGCCGGCGAATACCGTGCCTCCTGGCTCAATCCCCGCAATGGGAAGACGGAGCGCGAAGAGACCTTCGCCCACACCGGCGGCGTAAAGATCCTCATTTCGCCCGCCTACCAGGAAGATCTCGCGCTCAAGATCGTCGCCACCGAAAGGTAGGCCATCGTTCACGCTGCTTTCATCGGGTCGTCCCATCCGACCCGCTAAGATGAAAGTAGATGGTCAGCGAAGCTGCCGAGGCGGGCAAGGGGAATCTCACGAGAAACCGTGTGTTGAACGGCCTCGTTTACGCTCTCTCCATCGCCTGCCTGGTTTGGGTCTACCACGACTTCGACTGGAAGACCGAACTCCCGCGCCTGCGCAACATCCACTGGGTATGGATCGCCGTGGCCGTCGCCAGCGACATTCTCGTCTATGTCGTCCAGGCCTGGCGCTGGAACATCCTGCTTGAACCTATACAGCGTGTCCCCCTCGGCCGTAGCGTCCGCGCCGTCTATATCGGACTGTTCGCCAACGAAGTCCTGCCGTTCCGCAGCGGCGAACTCATACGCTGCTATTTGCAGGCGATCTGGAGCCGTATCTCGTTCCCCTTCGTCCTCTCTTCGGCCCTCATCGAACGGCTGATCGACGGCGTCTGGCTCATCGCCGCTTTCGGTCTGCTCACGCTTGCAGTCGAAATGCCCCCGCAGGTCGAAGCCGCCGCATTCGCGCTCACCGGCGTCGTCGGCATCCTCGGCGCGCTGGTTCTGTTCGCTGTCCTGAACCAGCGCTTCGCCCGCCATGTCACCACGCGCCACCGATGGTCAGAAATCCTACGCTCTCTGGTCGAAGGCCTGCACGCCATGGGCCGCGCCGAGTCGTTCCCGCGCGCCGTCGCCGTCAGCTTCCTTTACCTGTTCCTTCAGGTCATCCCCGTCCACGCCATGCTGGAAGGCTACAACCTCGACTTGCCCTGGTTGTCGGCTGCCGTCGTGCTGATCGTCCTCCGCCTCGGCACCGTCGTTCCGGCGCTGCCCGGCAACGTCGGCGTCTTCCATTTCTTCAGCTTCATCGCCCTCACGCGCCTGCTCGGCGTCGAAGAACAAGCCGCCAAAGGCGTGAGCGCCGTCATGTTCTTCATCATCACCGTCCCGCTGCTCATCGGCGGCAGCATCGCCCTGATGCTCACCAGACTGAACATCCAGAACATCCTGCGCCGGGCCCAGGCCCATCACGCCGAACACACCCAATCATCTGCCCAACCGCCCAAGTGAGCTAAAATCCACAAACAGGGGCACCCCCCGGTTGGAAGGAAATCGACATCGCATGAAACGCGCCATTACTCTTTTTGCCCTCTTCGCGGCATTCGCCTTCGCCCAGTCGCCGAAGCTCCGCATCATCGCCATCGGAGCCCACCCCGACGATTGCGACATCAAGTTCGGCGGCACCGCCGCCAAACTCGCCAAGGCGGGCCACGCCGTCAAGTTTCTGTCGGTCACCAACGGCGACGCCGGCCACCAAACCCTCGCCGGAGCCGCCCTCGCCAAGCGCCGCTTTCTTGAAACCCAGGAATCGGCCCGCCGCCTCGGCATCGCCGAATATGAAGTCCTCGACAACCACGACGGCGAACTGATGCCCACTCTCGAAGTCCGCCGGCAGATTATCCGCGCCATCCGCAAGTGGAACGCCGATATCGTCATCGGCCCCCGCATCAACGACTATCACCCCGACCACCGCTACACCGGCATGCTCGTCCAGGATGCCGCCTACATGGTCGTTGTCCCCAACATCGTCTCCGACACCCCGGCGCTCAGGAAGAACCCCATCTTCCTCTTCTATCAGGACACCTTCCAGAAACCCGCTCCCTTCCGCCCCGACGTCGCAGTCCCCGTCGACGACGTCTGGGATATCAAAATCAACGGCCTCGACGCCCACGTCTCCCAGTTCTACGAATGGCTCCCTTACGTCGATAACCGCGAGAATCAGATCCCCGCCGACCCGGCCGCGCGCAAGAAACTCCTCTACACCATGCGCATCCAACCCGTCACCGACTCAGTCCGCAAGACCCTGGTCGAGGAACTCGGCGCCGAAGCCGCGGCCAAGGTGCAATACGTCGAGAGCTTCGAACTCTGCGAGTACGGCCGCAAGCCGTCCATCGCCGAGCTTCGCGCCATGTTCCCGCTGAAGTAGGCATTCCGCCGTGGCCAGCGAGGAGCAATTCCGCCAACTTCCGTCGGTCGACGAACTGGCCCTGTCGCTGGCCAATCTCGAAGCCCGCTTCCCCCGCCGCCTCATCGTCGATGAGTGCCGCAGAGCATTGGAGGACGCCCGCGCCGCCATCCGCGCCGGGCGTCCCGCCCCCCAGGCCTTAGCGCATGCCGTCACCGCCGCCCTGGAATCGCTCGCCGCGCCTTCGCTCCGCCATGTGATCAACGCAACCGGCGTGATCCTTCACACCAACCTCGGCCGCGCCCCCCTGCCCGGTGCCGCCGCTCCCGGACCCTACTCGAACCTCGAATACGACATCGCCCAGGGCCGCCGAGGCAAACGCGACTCCCACACCTCGCCCCTGCTCGAACGCATCCTCGGCCGCCCGGCCGTCATGGTCAACAACGGCGCCTCGGCCTGCTGGCTCGCACTGCACGAACTCGCCGCCGGCGGTGAAGTGATCGTCAGCCGCGGCGAACTCATCGAAATCGGCGACGGCTTCCGCATCCCCGACATCATGGCCCGCTCCGGCGCACGCCTGGTCGAAGCCGGCACAACCAACCGCACCCGCATCGAGGACTACCGCAACGCCATCACCCCCCAAACCCGCCTGCTGATGCGAGTCCACCCGTCGAACTTCTCCATCCACGGCTTCACCGGCCGGCCCACCCTGACCGAACTCTCAGCGCTCTCACGCGAAACCGGCATCCCGCTTTACGAAGACCTCGGCAGCGGCTGCGTCACCGATCTGAGCCAGTTCAGCATCACCGAACCCCTCGCCCAGCACAGCTTCAAAGCCGGCGCCGACATCATCTCCTTCAGCGGCGACAAACTCCTCGGCGGACCCCAGGCCGGCATCCTCGCCGGCCGCGCCGATCTCGTCAAACGCCTTCGTGCCAACCCCATGTTCCGCGCCTTGAGGCTCGACAAACTCGTCATCGCTGCCATGGAGACCACGCTGCGCAGCCTGCTTCTCGAACGCTGGGACGAAATCCCCGCCCTGCGCATGATCCGCCTCAGCCCCGAAGAGATCCACCAGCGCGCCGACCAGTTGCTCCGCCAATGGGACCACCCTGACGCCGAACTCGTCGAAGGCCGCTCAATCATCGGCGGCGGTTCCACACCCGACCAGTCGCTCAGAACCTGGCTCATCGCCGTTTCCGGCAATGCCGTCCAAATGGAACGCGCACTGCGCCAGGCTTCGCCGCCCGTCATCGCCCGCATCGAGAACGACGCCCTTCTCATCGACCTGCGCACCGTCGACCCGTCTGAGGAGCAGAAACTGCTTGCAGTTCTGCGTGCAGCGTCATCCCAGCCCACCTTGTAAGGTCTTACGCTGCAAATCTAAGGTTGTTCTGAGCGGCCGGATCCACTAATATGAGTGAATCAGTCATGTAGGCCGGCTCGGCACGCATGTTTGATCTGAAGGTCTGTTTCAGGTATTTGGAGGAGAGCAAATCGCATGAAGAGGATGATGATTGTGTGCCTGATGGGTGCACTGCTTCTGGGAGGGTCCGCCTCGGCGGCGACCATCTCCACAATCATGGACAGAAACAACGGAGGTTCCAACGGAGGCGCCGTTTACTTTGACCTGACGGTCGGCACGAGTGACATCACGATCACCGACTTCACGACGAACACGCTGGAAACCGTTTCCTTCGGTTTCTCGGTCTACACCTATGGCCCCGGGGGAACCTTCGCCGGCAACGAGTCGAATTCCGGCCTCTGGAGTCTGGTAGCCACCGGCAGTGGAACCGGCCTGGGTGCCAATCTGCACAGCCCGGTCACCTTGAACGCTCCGTTTGTACTGCAGGCCAACTCGACCTACGGCATCGCGCTGGTCATTGGGCCCGAGGCCGGGCACGACTACACCAACGGAACTGGGACGAACCAGTTCTATTCAAACTCGGATTTGTCGCTGAACTTTGGCTCGGCGACCAACGTCCCGTTCACCGGGATTGTGAATAATCCTCGTGTCTGGAACGGTTCGATCACCTACGATCTGGGAGCCTCCGCTATCCCCGAACCCGCCACGTTAACGATGTTCGCCGCCGGTCTGGGCCTGCTTGGGTTCTTCCGCCGCCGCAAGTAGACTCAACGCCGCACAAAGACAAAGAAGGGGGCTCCGCGTGGGCCCCTTTCTTCTTGTCTGAATGCCGGATTCGGGCTACGCTGTCGCCACCCGCTCCTGATACGTGCCTTCCGTCGTGTTCACCCGGATCACGTCGCCTTCGTTCACAAACTGAGGTACGCTCACCGTCAACCCGCTTTCCAGCTTCGCCGGTTTGCCGACGTTCGACACCGATCCCGTCCTCAGACCCGGCTCGGTTTCGATCACCTTCAAATCCACCGTCGCCGGCAGATCCACACTGATCGGCTTGCCCTCGTAGAACTCCACCTGCACCTTCATCTCGGGAACCAGGTAGTTCGTCCCGTCGCCGATGAAGTCCTTGGTCAGGTGCATCTGCTCGTAGGTCTCGGTGTTCATGAAGTGGTAGTCGTCGCCGTCCTGGTAGAGGAACTCCATCTCATGCTGTTCGAGTTGCGCGCGCTCGACGCGGTCTTCAGACGAGAAACGGTGCTCGAACATCGAACCCGAACGCAGGTTGCGCATCTTCGCCTGGACAAAACCGCGCAGGTTGCCCGGCGTGCGGTGGGTCATGGAAAACACGGTGTGCAGTTCGCCGTTGAACAGAATCACCATGCCAGGGCGCAACTGGGTCGCTTGAATCATACAGGGGCCTCGATCACTCTTCTATTGAATTGGGAACTTTCAGTTTACCAAAGCCCTGCAAACGCCCGCGCTCGCTCAGCGGGCAAACGTCAGCCACGCTATCCCACCGGCCAGCGTCAACAACGTCACCGGAATGCCCGCCCGGAGGTAGTCCACAAATCGGATTTTCACCTGTGGACGTGCCCGTTCCACCACGACAATGTTCGCCACCGACCCCAGAATCGTCAGATTCCCGGCCAGCGTCGACGACATCGCCAGCGTCAGCCAGCCCAACTCCGGATCGGCCAGCCGCTGGACAACGGGCCGGAACACCAGCACCGCCGGAACGTTCGACACCAGATTCGACAGCGCCGCCGAAAACCCGCTCAGCACCCAGACCTGGTCCAGCCGGAAACCCCTCGCCAGCGCCAGAAAGTCCTGCTCAAGCGACGTCTTCTCCACCCCCGCCACCACGATGAACAGGCCGGCAAACAGCGCCAGCAGCGGCCAGTCCACCTCCCTGTAGACCTTCTCCGGCTTCACCCGCCGCGTCACAAGCAGCACCGCCCCGGCGACGATCGCCGTCTGCGCCACCGGCCACCCGGCGAAGAAGAACCACACCATGGCCGCCGACACCGCCAGCGACTTGTACAGCAGCGGCTTGTTCACCCTCACCCGCGCGTGGCCGTGCAAATCGAACCGCGCCCCGTCAAACTCCCTGCGGAACATCCACCGCAGCACCAGGTAGATCACCGCCATCGAGATCGCCGCCACCGGCGCCAGCGCCCCGGCGAACCGGGCATAGGAGATGCCGGAAAGTGCCCCGATCATCATGTTCTGCGGGTTGCCAGTGATCGTCGCCACGCTGCCCGCATTCGCCGCCATCGCCACCGCCAGCAGATACGGAAGCGGGTTCCGCCTCAGCGCCAGCACAACCTCCACCACCAGCGGCGTCATCACGATGCAGATCGTGTCGTTAACGAAGATCGCCGACAGCACCCCCGATACGCCGATGATCCCCAGCAGCAGCGTCCGCGGATGATGCGCGTGCCGCACCACCCATGCTGCTGTCCAGCGGAAAAATCCCGCCAGCCGCAGATTCGCCGCCACGATCATCATCCCCAGCAGCAGCACGATCGTCGGCCAGTCCACCGCCCGCAGCGCCTCATCGAAGCCGATTGAACCCGTCGCCACCATCAGGCTCGCCCCGATCACCGCCGCTCCGGCGCGGTCCACCCGCAACCACGGCGCCCGTCCAAGCGCCAGAACGAAGTACGTGCCGAGAAAGATGGCCAGCGCCGTCATTGATGCTTATTCATTATGGCGCGCGCCTGTACGAGTCCTCGCGCCCGAATGCGTCTGATGTATACTTGCCGCGTCGGGCCGCATGCGTGCGGTTCCCCATGTCACGGGTCTTGCCGCCTGCACGGGGATCCCCGCCCACCGCTCCCGGCGCCGCTCAACTTATGGCCGACAGACGCCAACTCGGACCCTACGAAACCATCTCCCTGCTCGGGCAGGGCGGTATGGGCGAGGTGTGGCGCGCTTTCGACAACAGGCTCCAGCGCACCGTCGCTATCAAACTGCTTCACAGCCCGGTCACCGAACACCTCGAACACGAGGCGCGCGCCGTCGCCGCACTGAACCATCCCAACATCTGCACACTCCACGACATCCGCACCGAGGATGGCGTCTGCTTCCTCGTCATGGAATATGTCGACGGCAAGCCCTTCCAGGGGCCGATGAAGCCGGAAGCCGCCGTCGCCACGGCCATTGAGGTCTTGGCCGCTCTCGACGCCGCCCATGGCATCGGCATCGTCCACCGTGACTTGAAGCCTGCCAATATCCTGGTGACGAAGTCCGGCGCCAAGCTTCTCGATTTCGGCTTGGCCAAGCGCCAGCGCAACCTCGGCGACGCCTCCGGCCGTACGCTCACGCTCACTCTCGGCGACGTCCATGCCTTCGCCGGTACGCCTGCCTACATGGCGCCGGAGCAACTTTCCGGTGGCGATGTCGATGCCCGTGCCGACATCTTCGCCTTTGGCTGCGTCCTCTATGAGGCGCTCACCGGCCAGCGCTGCTTCGGCGGCGACTCGCTGGCCACCGTCATCTCCGCCGTCCTCACCTCCGAACCTAAGCCCATGCGCGAGCTCCGGCCCGGAACGCCCAGAGCCCTCGAATGGATCATCCGGCGCTGCCTTGAGAAGGACCGCGAAAACCGCTGGCAAACCGTCCGTGATCTCAGCGCCGCCTTGCGCCACTACCTCTCCGTCCGCGAGTCGCGGGAGCCCGATCCCGTACTCCTCCGCCGGCCCCGCTGGCAGTATGCGGCCGCGGCGGGCGTCATCGGACTGCTGGTTCTCGCCGGATGGGGGATCGGCCACCGGCAGAATCGGGCCGGTCCCGCCAGGGCCGTGCTCTCGGCTTTCCAGATCGCCGGCGGCGACGATGCCGCCGTCTCGCCCAGTTGGTCGCCCGACGGCAGGTGGGTCGTCTACTCCTCGTTCCGCGACGGCAACTCCGATCTCTGGAAACGGCCCATCGACGGCGGCTCCGAAGTCCGCCTCACCCAGACCCCCGCCGACGAGACCAGCCCCGCCTGGTCGCCCACCGGCAATATGGTGGCCTTTGCCTCCAACCAGGACGGCGGCGGCATATTCCTGCTCCACTCCGACGGCGGCACACCGGCCAGGATCTCCCCCATGGGCAGCCACCCCGTCTGGTCCCCCGATGGCGCAAAGCTCGTCTTCGACTGGCAGGGCGCGGTCTACACCATGCCCGCCACCGGCGGCGATCAACTGCCCCTGGTCCGCGGTACCTCTGGACGGACCTATGCCGTCTGGACCGCCGACGGCCAGAACGTCCTGCTCTGGCACCGCGCCCTCAACGACGTCTTCCTCGCCAAGGCCGACGGCAGGCTCACATCCCTTCATCTCACCCCGCCCGGCGAAGAGGTCAATGGGCTCAGCCTCTCCCCCGACGGCCGCTGGCTCTATGTCAGCCGCGGCCCCTTCGGCGGGCTGATGGACCTCTGGCGCGTCCCTATGAATCCATCCGAGTCGACGCCGGCCGGTGACGCCGAACGCCTCACCTTCCCCATGACCGACAACCGCGACTGCCGCATCTCCCCCGACGGCTCGCGGCTCGCCTTCGGCGTCTATCTCACCCGCCGCCACCTCTGGAGCTACCCGCTCGGTCCCGATGGCAAAGTCTCCGGCACCCGGCGCCAGTTGACCTTCCGAGGGCAACGCAACTACTATCCGGCCCTCAGCCCCGACGGCCAGCTGCTGGCCTTCACCTCCCAGGACAGCGACAAGGGCCTTCTCTTCTACCGCGACCTCTCCGAAGGCGTCGATCGCAAGCTGACCAAGGAGTGGGGCAGGGACAACCGCGAAGTCCTCGCCGCCTTCTCCCCCGACGGCCAGATCGTGTTCGCCTCCACCGCTCAGAAAGCGTTCGAACTCTACCGTATGCTCGCCCCCGGCGGCGTCGGCCTCAAGATCACCGCAGGCAAGCCGGAACACCGCGACACCTGGCCCTCCTGGTCGCCCGACGGCAAGACCATCGTCTTCCAGTCCAACCGCAACGGGACCCAGGACATCTGGATCGTCCGCAGCGACGGCGCCGGCCTCGAACAGCTCATATCCAGCAACGCCAACGAACTTCAGCCAGTGTTTTCTCCCGCTGGCGGCAGCATCTCCTATACCTCCGATGCATCGAGAAACCAGGACATCTGGCTGCTTGACCTGGCATCAAAAACCGCACGAGCACTCGTAGAACACCCCGCCACCGACGGCCCTGGCGCCTGGTCGGCCGACGGCAAGCGATACTACTTCCTCAGCGATCGCGGCGGCCAGATTGGCCTTTGGATGACGCCCGCCGCCGACGGCGAGGCCGAACTCGTCATCGCCCCCGAGGCCCCGCTCAGCTTCCCCGATCCCCAACTCTACGGAAAATTCGCCGCCGGAGCGCGCGAACTGGTGGTCCCTTTGGAGACTCGCCAAAGCAGCATATATGTCCTCGAAGGTCTCTCTTCCGCCACGCGCAAGCAGGATTGATACAATTCTGTCCTGAAATCGGGTTGCGTGTTTGCCGCGCCGCTTTCGCCGTGGTAGGATAAGAGTGCCCCCTGGACTGGAGTGTATGTCCGGTCCCAAACCCACAAGAGACAGAGATCCCAGTTAGATGAGTTCGACCGTTTTTCTCGGCAACCTCCCGGTCTGGGTCACGGCTGATGACATCAAGTCGTGGCTAACAGCGGAAAACCTGGTGGCCGACTCCGTGAAGGTCATCCGTAACCCGGAGACCCAGGAGTCAAAAGGCTTCGCCTTCATTGAAGCTCCCAACGAAGAAGAGATGACTTCAATCATCCGACGCTTCGACCGCGCACCCCTCGAGGATCGCATCCTTCGCGCCAATCAGGCTCAACCGCCTCGGCCGAAGGGCGCGCTTCGGCCTACGGGCCCTGGCGTTAGCGCTGGTCCGGGCGTGACGGGTCCCGCTACGGCTGCCGCCCCTGCCGGCGACGGCCAGTTGCGCCGTACCCGTGGCGGCCGCAAGCACCGCAAGCCCGGCGGCGGACCCACCTCGGCTTTCGCCGAGGAACTCGCCAAAGCCCTCTAACCCCCCGCCTGCGACACGCGGAGAGCCGGGACAGACACCCGACTCCCCCGTGCCCGGCCTTTTACTCCTGCCTCCTCGCCTTCCGGTGTTATACTCGAACCCGGCGTAGTATTCATTTTCTCCGCCAATTCATATATTCGAGGTACGCCGAGTGAATGATCTTATCCTCCTTCGTCTCGTCTTCATCGCCCTTCTGGCGACCGCTTCTTTTTTTCTTAGCCCATTCGGATTCCCCAAACCCTGGTCCGCCCTCTCCGGAGTCGCCATCGGCACGATCATCGTCGCCTTCGAGGTCCGTCTCAAGGAAGTCAGCCTCAAACGGCTGATCGGCGCCGCCGTCGCCAGCGTCCTCGGCATCCTGGGCGCCTTCATGATCGCCCTCATCCTTAACTGGGCTCTGCCCAATAACCACACCACCGTCCCGTTCCTTCAGATCCTTGTCCTGCTGGTGATGGCTTACGTCGGTCTTGCCGTCGGCTCAGCCAAGGGCGACATGCTCAACCTCGCCGCCCTCGGCGGACTCTTCGGCGGTGAGAAAGCCTCCCGCCAGACCTTCAAAATCCTCGACACCTCCGTCGTCATCGACGGCCGCATCGCCGATATCGCCGAAACCGGCTTCCTCGACGGCATCCTCGTCATCCCCCAGTTCGTCCTCCGCGAACTCCAACTGGTTGCCGATTCCTCCGACTCCATGAAACGCAACCGCGGGCGCCGAGGCCTCGACGTCCTCCAACGCATCCAGAAGATCTCCTCGCTCAACGTCCAGATCCTCGAAGACGACTTCCCCAACGTCCGTGAGGTCGACCTCAAGCTCATCGAACTCGCCAAGGTCTACGACTGCAAGATCGTCACCAACGACTTCAATCTGAATAAGGTCGCCCAACTCCACGGCGTCCAGGTCCTCAACATCAACGAGCTCGCCAATTCGCTAAAACCCATCGTCCTGCCCGGCGAGATCATGCGCGTCTTCATCCTCAAGGAAGGCAAGGAGCAGAACCAGGGCGTCGCCTATTTGGACGATGGCACCATGGTCGTCGTTGACGGCGCTAAACGTCTCATTTCAAAGACCATCGACATCTCCGTCACCAGTGTCCTGCAGACCACCGCCGGCAAAATGATCTTCGGCCGCTTCGACGATCGTCACCACCACGTCTATGACAAGCCGCAGCATAGCGGCCCCTCAGCCGACCGTGAGCACCAAAGAAAGGAAGACCACGCCCAGGTGCCCGGCTCCGGCCTCTGAGGTCCACGAACAATGAAAGTCGCAGTCATTCTCCCCGCTGCCGGACTCGGCACCCGCATGAAGCCCTCCGACGCCGGCTCCCCAGCCGCCCCGCGCAAACAGTTCCTGCTGCTCGACGGCGTCCCCGTCGTCGTCCACACGATCCGCAAGTTCGTCGCTTGCCCCCTGGTCAGCGAGGTCATCCTCGCGCTGCGCCCCGAGGACCGTCCCAAAGTGGATGAACTCATCGCCGCCGAGAGCTTCTCGAAACCCGTCCGCACCGTCGATGGCGGCGACTCCCGCCAGGCCTCGGTCGAAAACGGCCTGGCCGCCGTCGCCCCGGATACCGACATCGTGGCCGTCCATGATGCCGTCCGCCCCTTCATCGATCCTGAGACCATCGAGGAAACCATCCGCTCTGCCGCCGAAACCGGCGCCGCCATCGTCGGCATCATCCCCGTCGACACTGTAAAGCAGATCCACCTGCATAAGATCACCGGGACGCTGAACCGCGACCGCCTCGTCCTCGCCCAGACGCCCCAGGTCTTCCACATCGATATCCTCCGCCGCGCCTACGATCAGGCCCGCCAGGACGGCTTCACCGGTAGCGACGAATCTTCGCTCGTCGAACGCATCGAGGTCGAAGTCACCGTCGTCGCCGGCTCCGACCGCAACATCAAAATCACCCGGCCATCCGACATCGACCTCGCCCAACTCTTCCTGCGCGAGGAGAAGGAACGCCCACGCTGACCCGGAAACGAAGCCGATGTCTGCACCCCAGCCGCCGTCCGAACTGGAACTCCTGAATCAACGGATAGACCTGCTCGCCCGCATCAACGGCCAACTTCTCGCCCGCATCGCATCGCTCGAGGACCGCTTCGCCCGTATCGACGGCGGCGTCCCGGCGATCCCCAATTCTGACCCGTCGCGGTTCGAACCTGCCTCCGAGCCGCCGCCGCCAATACCAGACGAACCCTCTTACTCCCCCGTGCCCGAACCTGCCGGGCCGGAACAATTCCACCCGCAACAGGAGCCACTGGCGCCCTTCGCGGAAGCCGCCCCTGGAACTTCCCACCCCTCCGCCGAAACCGCCTTCGGCCTGAACTGGCTCAACCGCATCGGCGCCTTCACTCTGATCCTAGGCGCGGCATTCTTCTTCAAATATGCGGTCGACAACGGCTGGATCGGACCCACTGGGCGCATCCTGCTCGGCCTGCTCGCCGGCGCCGCCCTTCTCGCCGGCGCACACCTGTTGAACGCCCGCCGCCATGCCGTTTACGCCCAGGGCGTCGCCGCCGCCGGCATCTCAATTCTCTACCTGTCATTCTGGGCCGCTGGTTCTCTCTACAAACTCATCCCCCTGCCCGCGGCCTTTGCCGCACTGGTCGCCGTCACCGCCCTCGCCGGAGCCCTCGCCTGGCGTTCCCGAGGCATCGCCCTCGCCGCCCTCGGCCTCATCGGCGCCTACCTCGCTCCGCCCGCGCTCTCCACCGGCGAGTACCACCCCTGGATCCTGTTTACCTACCTCCTCCTCATCAACGGCGTCTGGCTCTCCTTCGCCCGCTACATGGGCTGGCGCATCCTCGAATTCATCGCCTTGCCCCTCACCGTCCTTCTGGCCGGCCCCGTGTTCGCCGATCTGACCAAAGACGACTCCGGCCCCGCCGGGACCTATCTCCTCGCCGGTCAGTGGATCGTCTTCATCCTCTCCCCCATCGTCCCGTTCGCCTACGTCGCCCAGGCCCTGGCCGGCATCGGACTCGGCTTCGCTTGGCACCACGCTCCCGCCGGCTTTCCCGTCGCCGCCCTGGCCCTGCTCACCGCCGGACTCGCCGCCGCCCACCTCCGCCGCCATCCGTCTCTGGCCTTACCGGCTGTGGCCTCGTTCTCCCTCAGCTACGCCATCATCCTTGTGGGCAACTCCCACTCCGCCGCACTCTTCCTCACCGCCACCGCCGCCTTCGCCCTCGCCCATGCTTTCCTCCCATTCCGCCTCTCCCGCGCTTCCATCGGGCGCGCCGAACTCGCCCTCCAACCCCTGAACGCCGTCGCCTACTTCGCCGCCGGCTACAACTACCTCTATAGCGCCCACCCCGACTTCCTCGGGCTGTTCGCAGTCTGCCTCGGCGCGGTCTACCTGGTCACCGGACTCGCTGTCCGCCAACGCCTCACCGCCCAACCCGGCGCAACAAACTCCATCCTCCTGTTGGCCGGCGCCGCCATCGCCATGTTCACCGCCGCCGTCCCCCTCCAGTTCGACAGCTTCCGCATCACCATCCTCTGGGCATTCGAAGCTGCCGCCCTCGCCTGGATCGCCCGCCGTCTCGACTCTTCCTACACCCGCTTCACCGCCATCGCCGTCTGCGCCCTGGCCGCCTTCCGCCTCCTCACCATCGACTCTACAATCCTCCGCGACCCCGCCCAATACGCCCTGCTCGCCAACGCCCGCTTCGCTACCTTCCTGCTCTCGGCCGCCGCCTTCGCCCTCGCCGCCTGGTGGATGCGCCCGCAACCTCTTGCCCTCGCGCCTTACTTCACCGCCCATGGCGCACTTCTACTCGGCCTCGGACTCGAAGTTTCCTCCCATGTCCGCCGCGTCACCCCGCCCGGCGAAGTCTTCAGCGCCGAAATGGTCTCGCTCTCCATCCTGCTCGCCATCTACGGGTTGGCCATGGTCGCCGCCGGCGTCGCCACCCGCACCCGCCTCAACCGCGTCGTTGGACTCACCCTGCTCGCCGTCGTCATCCTCAAGCTCTACGCCGTCGATGTCTGGTCCATGGGCCGTATCTACCGCATCGTCGCCTTCTCCGCCCTCGGCGTCCTCCTGCTCTCAACATCGTTCCTCTACTCCCGCTTCCGCACCAAAATCGAGGAGCTGCTCCAGAATGAAGATCGCTAGACTGGCCCCGTTCCTCGCACTTCCCCTGCTGGCCCAGCCCGTCCATCTTTCCCCTGACCAGTTTCCATGGCGCGCCGCCTTCACCGTGAAGGAAGCCGGCGGTTACGCCGCCGTCCGCATCACAAAGCCCTTCTACGAGAAGACCTCCGCCAGCTTCGCCGACCTCCGCCTGTTCGGCCCGGCCAACGTCGAAACCCCCTGGCTGCTGCGCAACCTCCACCCTTCACGCCCCGATCCCGCCATCCCCACCCAGACCCTCGACCAGGTCCACACCGCCAAAGGCCAGTTCCAGCTCATCCTCGACTTCGGCGTTGCACCCCCCATCCACAACCGCCTCGCCTTCGACGTCCCCGGCGACGATTTTCGCCACCCGATCCTGATCGAATCCAGCCTCGACCGCCAGGATTGGGACGACGTCCGCACCGCCGCCATCCTCCGCTTCATGCAGGACGGAAAACGCCTCGAATCCCTCACCGTCGATTACCCTGACTCCTCCCGCCGCTACCTCCGCATCACCATCGGCAACTGGAAGGACCGCGAACTCGCCGCCTCGGTCCGCTCCCAGCGCACCGAATCGCCCAACGCCGAAGACTGGGAGCAACTCGGCTCGGCCGGCGTCACGGCCACCCCTCTGCCCGATCAGAAATCCACCCGCATCGAATTCGAATACCCCTGCGGACCGCTCGAAGATGTTCGTTTGGTCGTCCAGACTTCGTCAAAAGAGTTCCACCGCTCCGCCTCCCTCTCGTATTCCGCCGACGGCAAGTCCTGGACCTACGCCGGCAGCCACATCCTCTATCGAGTACCCGGCGCCGAGGAACTCTCCCTGCGCGCCTCCCGCCTCAACGGCCTCCACGTCCGCATCGAGATCTTCAACGCCGACGACCAACCGCTCGACGTCACCGCCGTCCATCTCTATGTCCCGGCTCGCGAAGTCGTCTTCCCCATCAACGATGCCGGCGCCTACGCCTTCCACCTCGGCCTGCCTCGCGCCGCCGCCCCAAACTACGATCTCGAAAGAGTCCTCTCACGCGCCGCCGCCGTCACGCCCGTCGCCGTGCCCTCTCCCGCCTGGGAATCCAATCCCGCCTACGTCCCGCCCGAAGCGCGCCCCAAGCCCTTCACCGATCGCTTCCCCTGGCTGCTGCCCGCCGTCGTCGCACTCGCCATCGCACTGATGGGCGCCGCCGCTTACCGCCTCATCAAGTCGCCCACAAAAGAAAGCTCCTGAGGCTTGTAACTCCCGCCGTGTGTCTCCGTACACTCATCAGACGGCAATGACCCCGGCCACCTTCCAGTCCATTTACGAAGCCTACGCCCCAGACGTCCGCCGTCTGACCTGTTATCTCGTTCGCGATCCCGACCTCGCGAAAGAGATCACCTCCGAAACTTTCCTCCGCGCCTGGACCGGCCGCATGTCCATCCGCACCGAAACCGCCAAGGCCTATCTGCTCGCCATCGCCCGCAACCTCGCCATCGACCACCTCCGCAAGCCGGCCCAGCCTCTCCCGATCGAGGACCACCACGCCGTCGCCCACTCGCCCGGCACAGCGCCGCTCGAACTCGATGAGGCTTTGGCCGCAATCTCCCTATTGCCCGAAGCCTACCGCGACGCCCTGCTGCTTGCTGTCGTCGAAGACATCTCTTACGAAGAAACTGCCCGCATCCTCGGCGTATCGCTGGCCTGCGTCAAGATCAGGGTCCACCGCGCCCGCCTGATGCTCGTCGAATCCATGTCGCGAAAGGACATCCCATGAGCCTCACCATCCCCACTGATTGCGTCCCCGAAGTCATCGAAGACCTCACCGCATTGATGCTCGCCGGCGAAGCCTCTCCCGGTACGCGCCGGTTCCTCGCCGCCCACGCCGGCGCCAATCCCGCCTTCGCCGCCAGGCTTGAAGGCGCAGCCAACCTCCGGTTCGCCGTTCCGCCGCCGCCGCCCGCCTGCGCCGACGAGGAACTGCAAACCCTCAATCGCGTGCGCCAGTTCACCCTCTTGCGGACCATATTCACCGCCGCCGGCATCTTCTTCACGCTCCTTCCGCTCAGCGTCAGGGGCGGCTCTGCCGGCGTCGAATTCCTGTTCCTTGGCAAACAGCCGGGCCTGGTCCACGCCTTCTGGTCCATCGCCGTTGCCAGTTGGGTGGCCTGTTGGATCATGCACCGCCAGATCAGCAAGCGCGGCCTATAGCCGTTCCGCCCGGCCCCGGAATCGTTGAAACTAGGATCATGGACATCCGTACCGGTTTCGGTTGGGACAACCACCGCATCGCCCAGGGCCGGCCACTCATTCTTGGCGGCGTCCCCATCCCCTGCGACTTCGGCCTCGACGGCCACTCCGACGCCGACCTGCTGGCCCATGCCATCACCGACGCCCTGCTCGGCGCCCTCGCCCTCGGCGACATCGGTCTCCACTTCCCCGACTCCGACCCCAAATGGAAGGACTGCGATTCGTTCGTCTTTCTCAAACACGCCGCCAAACTCGTCCGCGAGTCCGGCTACCGCATCTCCAACATCGACTCCACCGTCATCATCCAGCGCCCCAAACTGCGCGACTTCCGCCTCCCCATCCGGCAGTCCCTCTCGAACGCCCTCGAACTCCCGCTCGACCGCATCTCGGTGAAGTTCAAGACAGCCGAAAAGGTCGGACCCGTCGGCGAAGGCCTCTCCGCTGAGGCCCAGGCCGCCGTTCTCATCGTCAAACCGTAATCGCCGATTATGTTTAGTGGATGCGGAGCTTCTTCTGCATCTCTTCCAGCGTCAGCCCCTTGGTCTCGGGGTAGGTGAGCAGCACCACCACAAACTGCGCCGCCATCATCACTGAGAACACCACAAACGGCGCCGCGCCCGACGATGCCGCAATCACCGGGAAGCTGTAGCTGATCATCGCGTTCATGATCCAGTGCGTCGCGCTGCCCAGGCTCTGGCCTTTGGCCCGCACACGGTTCGGGAACACCTCGCTCAGATACACCCAGATCACCGCCCCCTGCGAGAAGGCGAAGAACGCAATAAAGGCCACCAGCAACCACACCAGCAGGTGCTCGTTCGCTCCGCTGGCGAAGATCCACGCCACCCCGGCCAGCGACGCCGCCGTGCCCACCGCCCCGATCAGCAGCATCGTTTTCCGGCCCAGCCTGTCGATCACCGACATCGCGATCATCGTCGCCACTAGATTCGTAAACCCGATCGCCACCGCCTGCAAATCGCTCGAAACTTTGTCGAACCCCGCCTTGGCGAAGATGTCGTTCAGGTAGTACAGAATCGCGTTGATACCCGACAACTGGTTGAACATCCCGATCGACACGGCCAGGAAAATCGGCAGCTTGTACTTGGCCTTGAACAACGGCTCCGAGCCCAACCCGTGCTCGGAGTCAATCGACTCGACGATCGCCTTCAGATCCTGCTGATAGTTCGGCTCGCCGGTCAGCCGCAGCACCTCGCGCCCTTCCGCCACCCGGCCCGCCTTCACCAGCCACCGCGGGCTCTCGGCGATCGTGTACAGCATCACGAGGAACAACAGCGACGGCACCGCCGCGATGCCCAGCTTCCACCGCCACTCGGCGTCTCCAAACCCGCCCATCCCGATCACGTAATTCGAGAAGTACGCCATCAGGATGCCGAAGACGATGTTGAACTGAAACGTCCCCACCAGCCGGCCCCGCAGCCTCGCCGGCGCAATCTCGGCAATGTACATCGGACCCAGCACCGACGACCCGCCGATCGCCAGCCCGCCAATGAACCTCGACAGCACGAACGAACCCCAGTTCCACGCAAACGCGCACCCGATTGCCGACAACAGGTACATCACAGCCAGCATCCGCAGGCTCGCCCGCCGCCCGTATTTGTCGCCCGGATACCCCGCCACCATCGACCCGATCACCGTCCCCCACAGCGCGCTCGACACCGTCAACCCCAGCGATTCCGGTGTCAGACCGAATACCTTCGTCAACGCCTGCGTCGCCCCGGCGATCACCGCCGTGTCGAATCCAAACAGCAGACCGCCCAGGGCGGCCACAATCGTCGCGCGGAACAGATAGGGATTCATATGGGAAGCCCCTATTTTTATCACGATTCAACCCGCCGGTGCGCGGCTTTCCAAGTAGCTTTGACTTGCCCTCACGCGCCGTGTCAGCCTGACACAAGGGGGTGACAACCAAACAATGAAAGCGCTCGTAAAAGCAAAGGCTGAGCCCGGCCTCTGGCTTCAGGACGTGCCTGAACCCGAAATCGGCATCAACGACGTCCTCATCCGCGTCCTCAAGACCGGCATCTGCGGCACTGACCTTCATATCTACAACTGGGACGCCTGGGCCCAGAAAACCATCCCCGTCCCCATGCACGTCGGCCATGAATTCATCGGCCGCATCGAAAGCGTCGGCTCCAACGTCAACGACTTCCACCCCGGCGATCTCGTCTCCGGCGAAGGCCACGTCACCTGCGGCCGCTGCCGCAACTGCATGGCCGGCCGCCGTCACCTCTGCGCCCATACCCAGGGCGTCGGCGTCAACCGTCCCGGCGCATTCGCCGAACTAGTAGCCCTGCCGATGTCCAACATCTGGCGCCACGAGCCCGGCATCGACTTCGACGTCGCATCCATCTTCGACCCCTTCGGCAACGCCGTCCATACCGCCCTGTCGTTCCCCGTCCTCGGCGAGGACGTCCTCGTCACCGGCGCCGGACCCATCGGCATCATGGCCGCCGCCGTCGCCCGCCACGCCGGCGCGCGCTATGTCGTCATCACCGACGTCAACCCGGCGCGGCTCGAACTCGCCCGCAAAGTCGGCGTCACGCTGGCGGTGAATGTCCGCGAAACCCCTCTCGCCGAGGTCCAGAAACAGCTCGGCATGCACGAAGGCTTCGACGTCGGCCTCGAAATGTCCGGCAACCCGTCGGCGTTCCGCGAAATGCTCGCCAACATGGCCCACGGCGGCCGCATCGCTATGCTCGGCATCCCGTCCGAGCCGATCGCCATCGACTGGAACGAGATCATCTTCAAGATGATCACGGTCAAAGGCATCTACGGCCGCGAGATGTACGAGACCTGGTACAAGATGTCGGTCATGCTGCAGTCCGGCCTCGACATCACGCCCGTCATCACCCATCGCCTGCACTACACCGAGTTCGAACAGGGCTTCGCCGCCATGCGCGAAGGCAACTGCGGCAAAGTCGTCCTCGACTGGCAGTAGCCGCCAACGATCCGGCTATCATGACTCTATAAGGGCCATCGCATGACGTCGAAACAGCTTTTTCGTATCCTCGCCGCCGCCGCCGCCGGCGCAGTGATTGTCGCTCAATTTTTCCAGCCTGAGATCCCCGCGCCGCCCCAGCCCAAGCCCGGGGCCGGCTATGACGCCGTCGTCACAGACGCCCGCGTGAAGACCATCCTGAGACGCGCGTGCGCCGACTGCCATTCCAACGACACCGTCTGGCCCTGGTACTCCCACATCAGCCCCGTCTCCCACATGGTGGCCAACGACGTCGTCCGCGGGCGCCGCCAGTTGAACTTCTCCACCGTCACTTCGCTTTCCGAAGACCAGATGGGCGAGATCCACGACGTCGTCAACTTCGGCGATATGCCCCCAAAGGCATACACCTTGATACACCCGGGCGCGAAACTCTCGCCCGCCGACGCCGAACTGCTCAAACAGTGGGCCCTCGGCGAACTGCCCCCTCAAAACTAGCCGCGCACCTGTGATATCGTCCTATCAGCCGGGATGGGCTAGACCCGTCTCCGCCGGAGGTATCCCATGCGCGTCGCCGTCACGATTCTGCTT
>JACZJQ010000043.1 GCA_014860455.1 Bryobacteraceae bacterium
TATCAGCGGCGCTACCGTGCGGCTGGCGGCAACCGTGCACTCCCAGGTGTTGGCGGCGAGGATTTCGTTCGAGACCCTAACCGCCATGTCAGCACGCAGGGTCACCTGGCAGGCAGGACGCACACCGCTGCGCATCTCGGCGCGGGTCAGGCGCGCGGCCTCGGTCGGGAGGACCTCACCTCCGCCGAGGGCAACCGTCACCTGGCACTGGCCACAAGTGCCGGTGCCGCCGCACGGCGAGGGGACCTGGACGCCGTGGGCGGCGAGGACGGCGCTGCATTTCGACAAGAAGGGCGCGCTGGAACTGGCGGGGGTGGCCGAGATTGGCGTAAGCAAGGCGTTCAGCGTGGCGGCGTGGTTTTATCTGCCGAAGGGGGAGGAATCGTTCACGATCGCGACGATGCAGGACGGGAAGGACAAGAACCGCGGATGGTCGTTCCATGTGTCGGGGCGGGTGCCGGGCGTGAGGTTTACAGGCAACGACGGCAAGAGCATGGATGTGAGGGCGGGGCATTTGGATCAGTTGACGCCGGGGACGTGGAACCATGCGGCGTTCAGCTACGACGGGACGGGCGAGGCGCTGGGCGTGAGGGTGTTCATCAACGGAGTGGAGACGGGGACGCAGCGGCGGGCGCAGGCGAAGGTGGAGGGCGATTTCGCGAATGGGGGTCCGCTGAAGCTGGGCAATCCGGGCAAGGATTTTGATCCGGGCGGGGCGATTGCGGATTTGAGAATTGTGGAAGGCGCGGTGAGCGCGGAGCAGGCGCGGCTGATGATGGCGATGCCTGTGCTGGAGGCGGCGCAGGGGAAGGCAGCGGGGGAGTTGACGGCGGAGGAGAGTGAGGGTTTCACACTGTACTGGCTGCTGAAGCGGGATGAGGGGTATAGGCGGATGGGGTCGGAGCTGGCGGCGATGGAGACCGAACGCAGGGCGATACGAAAGCGCGGGGCGGTGTCGCTGGTGATGGAAGAGCGCAAGGACCGGGAGGCGTTTGCGCATTTGCTGCACCGGGGCATGTACGATGCGCCGCGGGAGAAGCTCACGGCGAATACGCCGTCGGCGCTGCCGCCGATGGCGGCGTCGATGCCAAGGAACAGGATGGGTCTGGCGCAGTGGCTGGTGGACGCGGGCAATCCGTTGACGGCGCGGGTGACGGTAAATCGTTTTTGGCAGGAAGTGTTTGGGACGGGATTTGTGAAGACGGCGGATGATTTCGGGGCGCAGGGCGAGCCGGTGGTGAATCAGGAGCTGCTGGACTGGCTGGCGGTGGAGTTTAGGGAGTCGGGGTGGGATGTGAAGAGGCTGTTCAGGTTGATGGTGACGTCGGCGGCGTACAGGCAGGAGGCGCGGGCGACGGAAGAGAAGCTGGAGAACGATCGGGATAACAGGCTGTTGTCGCGGGGTCCGAGATTCAGGATGGACGGGGAGATGCTGCGGGACCAGGCGCTGGCGGCGAGCGGGCTGCTGCGCGGGGGGATTGGGGGTCCGAGCGTGAAGCCGTATCAGCCGGAGGGGGTGTGGGAGGCGGTGGCGATGAAGGAGAGCGATACGCGGAGCTACAAACAGGATGCGGGCGACGGGCTGTACAGGCGGAGCATGTACACGCTTTGGAAACGCAGCGCGCCGCCGGCGTCGATGGAGATCTTCAACGCGCCGAGCCGGGAGACGTGCACGGTGAGGCGGGAACGGACCAATACGCCGTTGCAGGCGCTGGTGACGATGAACGATCCGCAGTTCGTGGAAGCGGCGCGGGTGCTGGCGGAGAGGGCGATGAAGTCGGGCGGGGATGTGGACGAGAGGGCGGCGTTCATGGCGGCGAGGCTGTTGGGAAGAGATTTGGAGGAGCGGGAGAGGGCGGTGGTGCGGGAGGCGTATAAGACGTTTCTCAGGCATTATGATTCGGTGCCGGCGGATGCGGCGAAGCTGATTGCGGTGGGTGAGACGAAGGCTGAAACGGGCGCGGCGGCGGAGCTGGCGGCGTTGACGATGGTAGCCAACCAATTGATGAATCTGGATGAGGTGCTGGTGAAATGAACGAGCTGACGCGCAGACGATTTCTGAGTAGAGGCGCGCAGGGTTTCGGTGCGCTGGCGTTGTCGCAGCTGGCCGGGGCGGAGGGCCGGAGCGGGTTGCCGCATTTTCCGCCGAAGGTGAAGCGGGCGATTTATTTGCATATGGTGGGTGCGCCGCCGCAACTGGAGACGTTCGACTACAAGCCGAAGATGAAGGAGTGGTTTGACAAAGACCTGCCGGATTCGATCAGGCAGGGGCAAAGGCTGACGACGATGACGTCGGGACAGAGCCGGTTTCCGATCGCGCCGTCTGTGTTCGATTTCAAGCAATACGGGCAGAGTGGGGCGTGGGTGAGCGAGTTGCTGCCGTACACGGCGCGGATGGTGGATGACATCGCCATCATCCGGTCGATGAACACGGAGGCGATCAACCACGAGCCGGCGATCACGTTCATGCAAACGGGGTTCATGATTGCGGGCAAGCCTTGTATCGGGTCGTGGATTGCGTACGGGCTGGGGAGCATGAACCAGGACCTGCCGACGTTTGTGGTGTTGAACGCGACGCACACTCACCCGCGGGCGAACGTGCAGGCGATTTCGGCGAGGCTGTGGAGCAGCGGGTTTCTGTCAGGGCAGTATGCGGGCGTGGCGCTGCGGGCAGCGGGCGATCCGGTGCTGTATATCAACAACCCGGACGGGGTGACGCGCGATGTCAGGCGGAAGATGCTGGACGGGGTGGCGGCGCTGAACGGGATGGAGCACGAGCGGTGGCAGGATCCGGAGACGCGGGTGAGGGTGGAACAGTATGAGATGGCGTTCCGGATGCAGGCGTCGGTGCCGGAGTTGACGGCGCTGGACAAGGAACCGGAATCGACCTACCAGTTGTATGGCGAGGATGCGAAGAAGAGCGGAACATTCGCGTATTCGGCGCTGATGGCGAGGAGGCTGGTGGAGCGCGGGGTGAGGTTTGTGCAGATCTATCATCGCGGGTGGGACGTGCATGGGAATCTGCCGGAGATATTGCCGGCGCAGTGCAAGGACGTGGACCAGGCGTCGTGGGCGCTGGTGCAGGATTTGAAGCAGAGGGGGATGCTGGAGGACACGCTGGTGGTGTGGGGCGGCGAGTTTGGGCGGACGATCTATTCGCAGGGCAAGCTGACGCCGAAGGACTACGGGCGGGATCATCATCCGCGGTGTTTCAGTTTGTGGCTTGCCGGCGGAGGGATCAAAGGGGGGACGGTGTATGGGGAGACCGATGAGTTCAGCTACAACATTGTGAAGGACCCGGTGCATGTGAGGGATTTCCAGGCGACGTTGCTGCAGCAGTTTGGGATCGATCACGAGCGGTTTACGTATAAGTATCAGGGGCTGGATCAGCGGTTGACGGGCGTGGAGAAGGCGCGGGTGGTGAAGGGGATTCTAAGCTGACGGCCGGAGGGCGGGGCTTAGTATGATCGAGAGGTGAGAAGGGTCGTCACGGAACAGGATGTGCCGCGGGAAGGGACGCTGCGGGTGGAGCGTGGGACGATCTTTACGCCGTCGGCACGGGACCTGGCGAGGGAGCGCGGGGTGAAGGTGGAAGAGACGGCGCCGGGCGAGGCGGAGGTGGAAGCTGGGGCAGACAGGACGCTGGCGTTTGGGGCCGATCATGGGGGATTCGAGATGAAGGAACGGTTGAAGCCGGTGGCGCGGGAGTTGGGGTGGGTGGTGAGGGATGTGGG
>JACZJQ010000044.1 GCA_014860455.1 Bryobacteraceae bacterium
GGTAGGTAAGGATCGCTTTGACGATGGACCGTTCGCTGCTCACGCCACACGCCTCCTGGGCTTCGCCTTGGCTCTCGCCGCACTTTCGGCCTCCTGGCCGCGGTGAAACGCCTCCAGCTCGCGGCGCGTGCAAAGCGGTTGGTAGCGGCGCCACTCCTCGAAGCTGATCCAGACGCACTGATCGTCGTTGACGACCAGTGGCATCTCTGCCATGCCGAGCACGCCTGCCGCCCAGCGGACATCGTCGAGGGGCAAGCCGGGTGAATAGGCCAGCGCCGACTCGCCCAGCGGCAGCCGGATGATCCGGATACCGGCCTCATTCATGATGGACTGGGCCTTCCGCAGGTCAATGAGGGCCTGCTTATGCTCGCGGACTAGCGCCTTCAAGTCGTCTGGCGCACCCTTGCTGATTCGCAGCGAGCCTTCGGCATCGAGCCACACCGAGACGCCAGCGTCCATGAGGCAGTCCAGCACGGTTTCAATTCCCACTGCCGCCCTCCACCGCGAATTGCTCTTGGCAGTGCAGCGCGATGCCCCTGTAGCGGTAGCCGGTCTTCGCGCGACGCTTGGGCACGCCCAATTCCACAAGACTCCTGCTGAAGAGCTTGTGGGTGATGGTGGAAGCCCCAGTCTCCGCTACCCATCTGCGGAACTCCCGGTAGAGGGCGAGACTGCCGGTCTCCGCGTTTTTGTCCTGCCTGCAACGCTCGTTCAAGAACTTGGTTACGCTGTCACGAACTGCAGCATCCAGCCCAATTTGCTCTGCCGGCGTGTTGGGCGCCGCCGCGATAAGGCGGGTGAGCCTTTCGATCACTTCTGCGGCGACGCGCAGGCGCCGGGCGAGCCCGACCAGCGCTGTTTGGTCAACGACGATAACTTGCTTCATGGAAATTCTCCTTCTGGATCGTGCACGGCTGGCAGTCCTGCGGCCAGCCGGCGTGTAGAGTGTAGGGCGTGTAGGTTTGAACGTATTAAGCCGCTACTGCTTATAGAAGGCCTTGTTCTTATGCTTAGAGCGGATAATATGTTCTACTCTTCACGACCCTACACGCTATAAGCGTTTTATTGACAACAAAGAACTTGCGCGACGCCAACAGTGAATGGTTCGCGCTCATCAAACCGGCTCCCCCTCTTCTTCCTGGACCAGACAGGCCTGCTGAGCTCTCCGCTGGCCTTGCGGAAGGTCAAAGTGGTCCTCGGCCCGGAGTCCGATACCCGAGTACAGGAAGCCCCGGTTGGACCTTGTCTTCCCCAAACCCCGCTCGCTCATCAACGTGGCGAACATCTTGTGGCTCACCGGCGTTTCGCCGTACTGCTCGGCCCAGGACTTGTACTCGCGGTACAGAGAGATCGACAACGCACGCGCATTTGGCGCCTTGATGCAGCGCTCTTCGAGGAACATGGCGAAGGTGTCCTGCTCGGCTTCGTATTCACGGGTGGCGGCGAGGACTTCCTCCGGGATCCCGAGCCCGTTGCGCTGCCACTCGAGGCACCCTTCGATGGCCCAGTTCAGGATGCCCGGGAACTCGGAGCGAAACATCGCCATGACTTCGTGGCGGGGTTTCTGCTTGTCTTTGGGGATGGTGACATTGAAGGGGACCAGTTTCAGCCGGTTCCACAGCGCGCGGTCGCCGCGGACCTGGGGCTTGTGGTTGGTGGCGAGCCACGGCTTAAACTCCGGATCGAATTCGAAAAACTCGCCGCGCATGAAGCGGGCCGACAGGCGGTCGCCGCCGGTCATCTCCTTAATCAAAGCCTCGGAGAGCCTGGCGCCGCGCTCGTTTTCCGACGCCCAGACGAATCGGGCTCCCTTGAGCTTGGCGATGTCGTTGGGGATCGCGCCCTCCCGCTTCTTTAGAAACGTCTCGGTGGGCGTGCGCGTGGCGTAGTCGCCCAGAAGTTGCTGGATGACGTCGACCATTGTGGATTTGCCGTTGTCGCCACCGGGGCCGTAGAGGATGAACATGGCCTTGTCCGAGGTGATTCCGGTGAGGCAGCATCCGAAGGCGCGCTGGAGGAACGACACCAGGCGCTGGTTGCCGTCCATGACTAGGTTGAGGAATTCGAGCCAGTGCGGGCAGCCGGCGCCGGGTGAGTAGGTGACCGGGGCGAGCTTCGTGATGAGGTGCCGCTGGTCGTGAGGGAGGAGTTGCCCGGTGTGCAGATCGATGGTGCCGTTGTGGACGGTCAGCAGCCACGGGTGGCAGTCGAATTGGGCTGGAGTGACGGCGATGGCGGCGTCGGCGCGGGCCAGCGCCAGCATGGCGGTCAGGGCGCGGTGGGACTCGGACTTGTAGATGTGCTTGAGAAACGCCTCACGGTCCTCTTCGACCTTGATGCGCTTGGCGAGTGCATATAGACTCCGGACGAGTTCGGCGGCGCGGCGGTGGGCCTCGAGCGTGTCGTCCTCGCGCCACCGCATCCGGTCCCAGTAGTACCAGTGCGCCCACTTGTCGCAATAGCGGAGGTGGTTGCGGTAGCGCGTGGCGAAGCGCTTGGCGTTACCCAGATCGGTAAACCGCTCGATCTGCGACGCCAGTGACGACGCGCCGGCGGCACCGGCGTCGGTGTCGCCGGGCTCGTCTTGCTGTGCAGCGGGCTCCGATTCGGTAATCACTGGGCTTGGAGAAACGATTGCGGATTCGATGCGCCCGATGGCGATGGGCGAGTTGATGTTGCCGCGAAACAGGCAGTCGCGGCAGAAGCGCTCGCCGCCGAGGTCGGCCTCGACGTAGCCGCACGTGACCGGCGCAATTTCGGCGCCCGATGCCTGTTTCAGCTTCCGCTGAGTCTCACGCTCGGAGTATTTCGGATACCCGCGGCTCAACTCGTGCGCCCAGCGCCCGGCATCCTGGCAGCGCGCGACGACGGTGAGCATGTGATACCACTCGGGTTCCGGCAGTGCGGCCACATCGTCGCGGCAGTGGCGCATCCAGGCGCAGCCATCGAGGATCGGCGGCAATGCGGCCGGCGCCAGATCCGGCGGCGGCCCGAACGGCACGCTTTGGCCTGGATCGTCGAGCCCCGCCAGCAGGTCGCCGAAATCGTCGAGCGTGTAACGGGGCTCGAAATACTCGGCCGTGACCGGGCGGATGTCGTCTGAAATCTTGCGGTTGAAGGTGCCGGGAATCCTCAGTACCCGGCATAGGTCGGCGGTCGCATCGAGCGTCCAGCCCCGGGCCTGAGCCTGGAGCCGGAGCATGTGTTGGAAGCGCCGGGAGAGGGCTTTCATCTCCCGGCGTTCGGTGTCGGTTTCAAGGCGGAAGGGTTCGCGGAACAGCCAGTAGACCTGAAGCCCGAAGCCGCTGCGGACGATGACCGACGGCGCGAGGCCCACGGCATCGACAAGCGAGAGGGCTGAGGCCTCATCCGGCGGCAGGGTTTTCGACTTGTGCGCGGCGCTGCCGATATCGATGTCGGCCCAGAGGCCGGGAATCGCGGCAACACCATCTTCTTTGCCGCGGCCCCCTTTCTCCGGCGCCTGGCCCTGCAGCCCCACGGCGGCATAGACGTCGCAGGTCTGCGCGCGGCCGGCGCAGTGCTCGGCAGCCCGGTCAAGGGCGTCCTTGCTTGCAAGCTCGAACGCCCTCGCCGCTTTGTCCTGGCGGGTCCAGACGACGAGCCAGCCGTGTGGCTCGCCTCCATGGACCCGCTCGAAGAACTCCCGGATGGATGACCGGTTGCCCTCCATAACACCTCCGGTGGCCTGATGGCTCAGATAACCTCGCCTTCGGGCTGCTGGACATCCTGTGCGGTCGGAGCCGTGGGCGCCAACTCCAGGTACGGCTGGATCAAGGAGGCGTACTCCTTGATGCGGGCGACATGCTCGGGATCGAGGCGGCCGCCGGAGGCAAACGTCGCCCGCGAGTAGACGATCCCCTGGGCGTTCTTGGTTTTCTCGAGGCCGATCCGGGTGATGAGGCTGTAGCAGGGCACGGCCTTCGACGCCAGGCGCATGAAGTACTGCCGCGCCGGCTTCACCGAACTCGCAGGCAGGCTGACGATCTCGGGCAGCAGATTCTCTTCGCGGACAAAGAACAGCTGCCGGACGAGCTTACATGCCTGTCCCTCGCCCTTCGGGTCGCTGCCAAACTCGGCGAACGGGCACTTGTGGCAGTTGCCGCCCGGCTTGCCCGTCCCGGTGCGGGCGTCGAGCGAGAAGCAGTCCGGCGGCATGCTGCCCTCCGAAGACTCCATCGGCACGCTCCAGTAGGCGCGGGTGTCGCGCCAGGCGACGATGATTCCGGCGAGCTCTTTCACCATCTCCTCGCCGTCGAGAGTCTGGAGCGTCCAAGCCGTGCCGCCGCCGGCGGGGATCTTGATGCGCTCGAGGTCTGTGGCGCTCATGCCACTTTCGCCGAGGTTGGCCGAAACCGCGTCGTGGATCTCGGCGAGGGGGGTCTGGAAGACGACGAACGGACTGATCGATTCTTCCTGGGTCTTCTTGATGAGTGCTTTGGTTGCCATGGTTAGCTTCTCCTGGTTCTGAGTTTGAAAACTTCGCTCACATCGAGGACCGCGGCCAGAGAAGGCGGTATCTGCCGGTTCTCGCGGTCGAGTTCACGAACGTAAGCGCTGAGGGAATTCGTGTTGAAGGTCTCCTCGACGTAGTCGCCGAGGCGGCAGCGTTTCAGTGCCTTGCAGACCGAGGGCTTGTCGCCGTCCTTGGCCTTGGCCCAGAGCTTGCGTTCGACATAGACGGTGCGCCCGTCGATCGAGACGCGCTCCATGCCGCTCTGCTCAAACTGCGGCAGCAGGAGCCCTTCAAGCTCCGAGGCTTCGGCCTTGATGGAGTCGACCTCGGCTTCGAGTTGCTTGCGCCGGTCTTCAAGAGCGACGAAGCGTTTCAGTTCATCTGTGTTCATGCGAGTCCTTTCATCTGCTGGAGAACGGAATTGACGACATCGGAGCGGCGCGCCAGGGCGGTCATGACCTTCTGGTCAACGGTGCCTTCGGCGAGCAAGTGGATGTAGGTGACAGGCCGGGTCTGGCCCGGGCGGTGAATGCGCGCCAGGCTCTGCTCGTAGGAGCCGAGCGAAAAGCCGAGCGAATAGTAGATGGCGTAGCGGGCCCGGGTCAGATCCACGCCCACGCCGCCGGAATCGATCTGCACGGCGAGCACCGGCGCGCCGCCGGCCTGCCAGAGTTGGAGTTCGTCGGCTCGGCCGGAGAGTTCCAGCGACCGGCGGCCGGTTTCATCGGCAACGCGGTTCACCGCTTCAAGGTCTTTATGGAAGCGGCA
>JACZJQ010000045.1 GCA_014860455.1 Bryobacteraceae bacterium
GTACACGTAAGAGAAGTGAGTCTTCCATATGTGCAAGGGGAAGCCCCACCCACCTTCTGCTCAGTGCGAACGAGACTATTTCCCCCCAAGCTGCTTGGACGAGGCGCTGCGAAGGCCGCCGCTGAACAAGGACAAAATGGACCCATCCGTCACACGATACGCCGCCTCCGGCCCCGCGGCCCCACCATGCCAGAGGGTTTAGCCGCTAAATTCTCCTGGCAGGTAGTGATTCCGTCCCCCATCGCCCATAGTGACAAAGCGGCAGACACCCATGTCGTCAGTAAGTCAACTTGTCCCGGCGCAGAGGGTTGAACGCCGCGGCTTGCATGCTATACTCCCCCAAATGGCCGATTCCGCCTGGGTCAGAAATCCGGCCGCCGCGAGCGCTGAATCCGGTTCTTCGCTTCGCCACACCCTCCTCGTCCGTTTCACCCACTGGATCACCGCTCTCTGTGTCGCAGCGCTGCTGGTCAGCGGCGTTGAGATCGTCATCTCCCATCCCCGCTTCTACTGGGGCGAAACCGGAAACGTCCTGACGCCCGCGCTGTTCCAACTCCCAATTCCTGCCTCTCGCGCTTCCGTCCAGACCGGCTATGGCTACGTTCTCCCCGACCAGAACGGCTGGAGCCGCGCCCTCCATTTTCAGTCCGCCTGGATAGTCCTCTTCACCGGCGTTCTTTACCTCGCTTCAGGCATCCGTCGCCGCCATTTCCTGAAACGCCTCCTGCCGCGTCCCGGTGATCTCGCCTGGCGGAATCTCTCAACCCTGCTTGCGGGGCACCTGCGCCTGCGTCTCCATACGCCGCAGCCCGGAACCTACAACACGCTCCAGCAACTCGCCTACCTCGCCGTCATCTTTGGGCTCTTCCCTCTCATCATCTGGACCGGTCTCGCCATGTCGCCCGCCTTCGTCTCCGCGTTCCCAGCCATTGTGGCTGTACTCGGTGGGCATCAATCCGCGCGGACCATCCATTTCTTCGCCTCGATAGCCCTCTGCCTCTTCATCGCGGTCCATATCCTGATGGTCTTCATCTCCGGATTCAGGACCCAGCTCCGGGCCATGATCACCGGCCGGGCCAAGGAGGATTCATGAGCATCACATCACGCCGGAAATGGTTGATTCGAGGACTTGGCGCGGCAGCCGGCGTCTCCGGCCTCGGTATCACCGCACGCCTGGCCGCCCGCCACGGACTCATCCCCCCTGACGCCGCCACGCTCTATGGACTCGGCGGAACACTCACCTACGCCTCCCACAGGCTCATCACCCGCCACTCGCTCGCCCGCGAATTCCCGCGCAGCCTGATCTCGCCGTCCCCGTTCGCCAATCCCGTCGAGCCGCCCAAGGAGGAGTTCAGGCGCCTCCAGGCCGGCGGCTTCGCCGCTTGGCGGCTCGAGGTCGGCGGCATGGCCGCCCGCCCGGCATCGTTTTCGCTCGATGATCTGCGGCGCATGCCCTCGCGCAGCCAGATCACCCAACTCGTCTGCGAGGAAGGCTGGTCCTACATCGCCGAATGGACCGGCGTCCCCCTTGCCCACATCCTCGATTCCGTGCGCACCGCTCCCCGGGCGAAATTCGTTGTCTACTCCTCGGCCGATGGCATCTGGTGGGACAGCATCGACATGGCAGATGCCCTGCACCCCCAGACTCTCGTCACTTACGCCATGAACGGATCCGATCTCCCCGTCGGCTTCGGCGGCCCCCTGAGAATGCGAGTCCCCCGGCAGTTGGGCTACAAGAGCGTGAAGTTCATCAACCGGCTGACGATCACCGACAATCTCAGTAGCTTCGGCAAAGGACTCGGTTCGGGTGGGCCCGAATTCGGCTATGCCTGGTACGCCGGCATCTGACGCCGCCCCCGGCCGAACGAAATGATTCAGGCACACGCCTCGCGCCAGTCGGTCGCGGCGCCGGCTGGAGACATACCCTAGTTCCCCGACATCGCCAGCATCAGGTAGAAGCCCATCAGCACCTCGCCCTGGCTGAAACTGCAATGGCCCTGCCGCACGACTGGCAGGTGAAGGTGCTTCAGCAGGCTCCCCCCGGCCAGGGTCTTCAGCCTGTAAATCGTTGCTTGCGAGTAGGGCACGATCGGATCGCCCGTGGTGTGCATCGTCACCAGCGGGACCGGCAGCTTGCCCGTGGTCTGGTAGTGGGCCTGGATCTCCGACAGCGCCGCCGCGTCGGCGTCGAACCGCTTCACCCTCAAATTGAGCTTCAGATCCTCGCCCGACCCCAGATACAGCCGGGGCTTGTTATCGAACGGTTGTCCGCCCAACTCCTCGCGCGCGTCGTTAGTGGCGAAGATGTTGTACCAGAGCAGATCCACCACCGTCTGTGCCGGATCAGCCGGATCCACCTGCACTCCCGTCACCGAAAGCAACTTCGCCATCTTCACAGGATTCGCTGCCAGCCCCCACTTGATGTTCGGGACGTAGAGGGTATCCCAGTTGTTCATCACCTCATCGGGGATATCGACGGCTGAGCCCGGCAGAACGCCGGGGAACAAGTAATCGAAGACCACCCGGAAGTCGCCGTAGTGGTTCACCTGCTTCCGGAAGTCGCCCGTCGGCCCGCACAGCGCCAGCCCGCCGTCGAACGATTCATTGCCGTACTTCTCGATCGCCTTCGCGGTGACCAGTCCGCCCTCTGAGACCCCGGCCAGATATACGCGCGCCGGCGCCGGATATCCCTTCGTCGGGGCGATGAACTTGACGAAATCGACCAGGTGCTTGACGTCCTCGATGCCCTCCTTCACGGCCAGCCCGGTCTTGGGATAGGACGTGGTGGCGAAGACGAAGCCCATGCTGGTCACCAGGTCGGCCACGCTCACCCCGTCGATCGACATCTGGCTCTCCGGAATGGCCACCGGGATTGCCGGATCGGGCTTGACGTAACCGTGCGCGTAGACCACCATCGCGCCGTTCGGCGCCGCCGGCAGGCAGATCCGGTAAATGTGCGAAGCCGGGCCGGCCGGCAGCCCCATGGCATTCACCGGGATGTCCTCGCAGCCGCCCAGTGCCATCGCGGGTACCGCCAGCAGCGCCGCGATCAGAAATGCCACTCCCCTCACCTCGATTGATTTCATAGTCGTCCTCCTCTGTGGAAAGCGTCTCGCGGCTTGGGATGACACAACAGAAAACGGCGCGCGCCCCAGCCGCCGGGCATGTGTGTTGAGCTAGGGTACACCCACGTGAGGCCGGAATCAATGCTTCTCTTTCTCTGCTTCGCTTTATCTGCGGCAGACACCCATCGACGCTCACCCGGAGTGGTGCTAGAGTCACTGGCCAGGAGGGGGCTCAATCATGCTTTTCCTGACCTACTGCGAAGTAAACGAAAGTTCGCCGATGCAGGAACGGATGCAGGTCGCCAAGAAGCTCACGACATCCGGGCTATTCCCGCCGAAGGGTGTCAAGATCCTACGCTGGGACATGACAGCCGACAATTGGGGCATCATGCTGTTTGAGGCGGACACCGCCATGGAGGTGTCGATGACCCTGGCATCTTGGCGAACGGCGTGTCCCGGGATGTTCAAGATCACCAAGACCGTTCCGGCGATCCCCATCTCCGAAGGCATGGAGGCGTGGGAGGCGGGGATGAAGGCCGTCTTGGCGCCGTAGCTGGTCGCGGTGCAGATCTGGGGGACGGAACGGCCGGGCTCGGCGCCTGCTCGGGGCTGGGTGAGGCGTGCTGGGTGTGTGCCCTGTCATCGTTGGGGGCACCAGCACTGCCAGCAGCGCCTGGTCCCGTTTGCCCTTCAATCTCCGGGCGTCAGGAGCGGCCAGAAGCTTCTCCGCCTGGTCGATGGTCAGCCATGAGCCGGTGCGGGCGCCTTCGTTCTTCACTCCCTTGACCCGGATGACGGCTGCCGCGTCGTCCTTGTCCATGTGCCGGTTGTCAGCGGCCTCCAGGGCCATCTTGCGGATGGCGGCCAGGTGGAGGTCGACGGTGGAGGCGGCCAGGCGCCGGCTCTCCAGTTCGGTCCGGTACCGCTGGACGACGGCCTTGAAGAACCCAGGGGGCGGGTCTTGATGCTGGTGCCAGGCCAGGAAGTGGTCCAGTGCCCGGCCGTATGCCCTCTTACTTTCCGGTGAGGTGAGTGCGTCAAGCATGGGCGCTTTCATCTGCTCGATGACCGCTGCCTGGACCGCACGCGCGACCGGCACGCTGTGGCCGTCCGACATGGCCCGTAGCGACATCAACGACTTGGTGACGTGTTGCCGGACCTCCTGACCGGCTACACTTATGTTCACTGGGCTGTGGGCGACGATCTGGGCATTCACGGCCTTGCGCTCCGCCCAACCGCCTTGAACTTGGAGACGAGCACCGCAATCTGCGCGCCCTTAGCAGTGGCAGGGGTGTCGCGAGGATCCTCCTCCCAGTTCAGTTCAACGAGTGCCGATAATGACGGGAGAGAAACGACCTCCATTCCTGTCGGCACGCTGCCCGGAAAGGTCGCTACCAGTCCCACCAGTCGGCATTCGAGTCCCGCGAGGATGTCCGCTGGTGGCTTTTGGCGCAGCCTGGAGCGATTCATGCCACCTGTGGGATGATCAGTACCTCCACTCCCGGCGCCTGAGATGGAGGAATGGCGTCGAGCGGCTGTTCGAATTTCTACCCAGTTGGTGTCGCCCATTGCCTGTGGTTGGAGCGGATGGGGGTAGAGACGACCAAGTTGGTGAATGGGGTGGATTCACGGCAGCGCAGAAGGCGTTTCTGGAGTACAACAGGAATGCGATTCTATTGATGGAAAGGACATGGACAGCCCGGCACTCCGCCGGCAGGCCAGAGAGGACTCCAATTCCCATGGGTAACACTCCCGCCCACACCATTCAGAATGTTGAATTCGGTGAAGCTGACCGTACCCGCGCGAGCCTCATGCTCAGCATCATCGACGGAGCCAGGCGGCCTATCTCTCCAGGTCGTGAGTACCAGATTCGTATCACTGACGGCCAACACAAGCAGGTCTACAAGGGGCGTCACAGTGAACCGCATTGCTACCTCCGCATGCCATTCAGTGATGGCCCGGCCAACCGCAACGCGGTTGTGATTTCTGCCAAAGGATGCTGGGACTCCGGATTCTATCCCGTCGTTCTGGACCAGGGCAAAGTCGTAGCAGCATCGATCATGCTGCTTTCGAGGAAGGGGACCTTTTCCTTTGCGGAGGCGATGTGGAGCACCCTTCGCAGGACGCGAAGCGACACGCTCAGCCTGCTCAGATCCGGCGCTGGATCGGACGCGGAGGCTCGCGATCGCTACGAGCTTCTGCTGGATGAAAGACCACTCCATGCCGCCTGCCTCTGGAACATCCTGACAGCCGCCGAGCTGATCCCCCTTCGCCGCGGCAGTGTGGCTTCCTCCCTGAGACGGTTGATATGGGATAGATCGATGGCTCAGGACCGCGTGTTCGCCTTCGCCGACGAGAATCTCGTGCGGGAGGTGACCGAGGCTGCCGGGCATGGTCAGTTCAAAGAGGAGATAGGGCCAGTGGCGAGGTTATTTCACAAAGGCGCGACCAGGAGCTTCAAGCAGACGCAGTTCAGCGAGGCTAATCTCCAGATCACCTTCCATGAAGGGTCCAGGGAAGTAGTCGACGGGACCGCCTGCGTCAAAGTTGAACTGGACATGGATTATTTCAAAGACGTTGGCTCACACGCGGCACTTGAGGTGCTACCCAACGCCATCCAGAGGGCGATCCGGGGTGAGTCTCATGGAAAGACCAATCCGCGAGAGATCTACAAGATGAGGTGGATGGCTTCCAGGAACTCAATTGGAGCCCCTGAATTCGAGCCACCGTACAGGTTCGCCTGATTGGACTCGGCGGCTAACCGAGGACCACAACTGCGCAAAGGGCGAACAATGGCTTGGGAGCGCAAGCGCCGAGTCTCGATTCTTCGCGGCACAGAGTATCCTGGAGCTTGAGTCAATCCGCGAGTGGGGGCATGTCCATCGCCGTTGTCGCCGAGAAACCCTCGGTCGCGCGCGACATCGCCCGCGTACTCGGAGCCGGCAAGACTGGTGACGGCTTCCTGCACGGCAACGGCTATGTCGTGACCTGGGCCATCGGGCACCTGGCTTCGCTCGCGGCCCCGCACGAGATCAACCCTGAATGGAAGGCATGGCGGCAGGATCGCCTGCCCATGTTGCCGCGTGAATGGCCGCTGGTGGTCTATGAGAAGACCCGCGACCAGTTTGAAGTGGTGCGCAGAATCCTCACTTCACCGCAAATCGCCTCCGTCGTCTGCGCGACCGATGCTGGACGCGAAGGCGAACTGATCTTCAGGTACATCTACGAAGCCGCCCGGTCGAACAAACCGGTTGAGCGCCTCTGGATCTCGTCATTAACCCCCGACGCCATTCGCAAGGGCTTTGAGAACCTGCGCCCCTCCGCCGCCTACGACGCCCTGGCCGACGCCGCCCGCGGCCGCAGCCGCGCCGACTGGCTTGTCGGCATGAATCTGTCCCGGTCCTATTCACTCGCTTTCGGCGAGGACTTCTCCGTCGGCCGTGTTCAGACGCCCACCCTCGCCATGCTCGTCGAACGCGAACTGGCCATCCGTTCCTTCGTGGCGGAAGACTACATCGAGGTGGTCGCGTCCTTCGAGCCGGTCGGCCTGCCGCCCGGCTGCCTCTTCAAGGGCACATGGTTTCGTTCCGGCGGGGATGATGCCGGCGATAAAGAGAGGCTTCAATCGGCGAAGCGGCTCGACGCAGACGGCAAGGAAGCCGGGCAGATCATCGAACGCGCCAGAAGCGGGCAGCCGGCGATCGAGTCGATCGATTCAAGCACACAACGGATAGCCCCGCCCCTCCTCTATGACCTCACCGAACTGCAGCGCCACGCCAACAGGCTCTACGGCTTCAGCGCCCAGAGGACGCTCGACCTCGCCCAACTCCTCTACGAAAAATACAAGCTGATCAGCTACCCGCGTACCGATAGCCGCCACCTCTCCGCCGACGTTGCCTCCACACTGCCGCGCATCGTGCGCGCCATCCAGGCCCCGTACTCGGCGATGATCGCCCCTGGAACCGGTGAGCGTGCGCTTGGCAGACGGTTTGTGGATGACTCGAAGGTCACCGATCACCACGCCATCATCCCCACCCCGGCCTCGCCCGAAAAGGCGTCGCTGCCACCGGATGAGGCGAAGGTCTACGACCTCATCTGCCGCCGTCTCCTCGCCGCCTGGCACGAGGACTACATCGCGGCGGTGACCACCGTGATCACCGCAATCCGGAACGCGGATCAGGTGGATCGTTACCATTCGTCCGGAACCGCGGTCCAACAGACGGGATGGAAGGCGCTCGACGTTCCGCGGTCCGGCAAGCCGAAGAAGGGCAAGCCTGACGCAGAGGAGCAGGAAGGCGATCAGGTCCTCCCTCCCGGATTGGCGGACAACCAGCACCAGCGCGTGACCGACATAGACGCCGTACTCAAATCGACTCGGGCGCCCAAGCGGCTTACCGAAGCGACGCTGCTGACGGCGATGGAAACGGCCGGGCGCGCGCTGGAGGACAAAGAGCTATCGGATGCGATGAAAGAGTCGGGACTCGGCACCCCGGCCACCCGCGCCGCCATCATCGAGGTGCTGCTGAAACGTGGCTACATCGAGCGCACAGGAAAAAGCCTCCAGGCCACCGAAAAGGGGATTCGGCTGATCGAGGTCGTCCACCCTGAGGTAAAGAGCCCTCTGATGACCGGCCAGTGGGAGGCCTATCTGGGCCGCATCCAGAAAGGCAAGGACCGGCTTGAGCCGTTCCTTAGCGGCATCGAGGATTACGTCCGGGAGGTGGTCGGCAAGGTGGGCCAGATGCGGTCGGCCCCGCAAACGGTCAAGCCGCAAGAGGCTAGGACCGGGGAAGCCGTTTCGCGACCCGCGGCGACATCCTTGGATGCGGATCCGAGGTGTCTTGCGGAGATCCTCCATAGCCGCTTCGGATTCCCGTCGTTTCGGTCAAATCAGGAGGCAGTTTGCAGGGCTGTCGTTGACGGTCAGGACGTGCTGCTGGTGATGCCGACCGGCGCGGGCAAGTCGCTCTGCTATCAGTTGCCCGCCATTGCGCGCGGCGGCACCGCGCTTGTGATCAGCCCGCTGATTGCCTTGATGGAGGATCAGGCCGCGAAGTTGAAGGCCCAAGGTTTCGCGGTGGCCTGTCTCCACTCCGGAAAGCCTCGCGAAGTCTCCCGGCAGGTCTGCCTCGACTATTTGCAGGGACGGCTTCAGTTCTTCTTCATTGCCCCTGAGCGGTTCAAGGTCCAGGGTTTTGCCGCGATGCTGGCCAAGCGCAAGCCCTCGCTGGTCGCCGTCGACGAGGCCCATTGTATCTCCCAATGGGGCCACGACTTCAGGCCGGACTACCGGATGTTAGGCACATACCTGCCCGCATTGCGTCCAGCGCCGGTGATCGCATTGACAGCGACGGCCACCCCCGTGGTCCAGGGCGATATCTGCCAGCAATTGGGACTCGGGTCCACATCGCGCTTCATCCACGGCTTCCGTCGCGACAATATCGCCATCGAGGTGGTGGAGGCCCGGCCATCGGAGAGAGCCGCCTTGGCCGCGGATCTACTCCGGCCGGCGGACAGGCGGCCCGGCATCGTCTACGCGCCGACTCGGAAGAAGACCGAGAGCATTGCCGAAGCGCTCAGCGCCAGCTTTTCCACGGCCGCCTACCACGCCGGTCTGGATGCGAGCCGGCGTCAACGAGTCCAGGAAAACTTCCTCTCAGGCCGTATCGAGGTGATGGTGGCGACCATCGCGTTTGGGATGGGGATCGACAAGCCGGATGTGCGTACCGTGATTCATACGGGGTTGCCCGGCAGCATCGAGGCCTATTATCAGGAGATCGGCAGGGCCGGACGCGACGGCCGGCCAAGCCGCGCCGTGCTGATGCACTCCTACGCCGACCGCCACACCCACGACTTTTTTCTCGATCGCGACTACCCGAGCGTCGAAGTCCTCGACCGCATCCATGCTTGCCTGGGAACCGAACCGATCGCCAAGACTACGTTGTTGAAACGACTCAAAATCGATCCGGACATCTTCGACAAGGCGCTGGAGAAGCTCTGGATTCATGGCGGCGTCCTTCTCGACCACGAGGAGAACGCCACCGTGGGCGGCGAGCCGTGGAAACCAGCCTACCTCTCGCTCGGCGATCAGAAACGCCAGCAGTTGGAGGCGATGATCCGGTACGCCGAATCCGACCAATGCCGGATGTCGGCAATCATCAGCCACTTTGGCGACAAAGACGATGACGGCTCCGCCTGTGGCACCTGCGATTTCTGCGCACCTGAACAGTGCAAGGCCCAGCTGTTCCGGGCCGCAAGCGCGATCGAACTCGATGCCGCCCGACGGGTGCTCGATACGCTGAAATCAGCGCGCCATCGCTCGACCGGGAAGCTGCACGGAGAACTATTTTCCGCCGGTGCGTTCAGCCGCGACGACTTCGAACAACTGCTCGGGGCAATGGCTCGCGCCGGTCTGGTTCAACTGACCGACGAGGTCTTCGAAAAAGACGGGAAGCGCATTCCGTATCGCAGCGTCCGCCTCACGGCCAGCGGAACAGCAGCCGCATCGAACAAGGATGGGGTTCAGGAACTGATCATCAAGGAGCCCCCGTCCCCGGCTGCCGCCAAGAAGAAAAAGACGAGCAGGAAAAAACAGGCGGAGCCGCCGGCAACGCGCGCCGGCAAGACAGCGGAGCCAGGATCCCCATCGAGAAAAAGCGCCTCCCGGCGAGCCGAGGAGCCGGTCGAACAGGATGTCGCCACAGCGGTTGAGGCATGGCTCAAGGAGTGGCGTCTGAAGGAAGCGCGCAAGCAGGGAGTCCCGGCGTTTCGGATCATGAGCGACAAGACGCTGCGCGAGATCGCCCGAATCCGTCCGAACAGCGCAGCGGAACTGCTTGCCATCTCCGGGATGGGGATCAAGACCGTGGAGCGCTACGGCCGGCAGCTTTACAGCATCCTGAATCGCTTCAACTCAACCTCGTAGGCATCCGGCGCCTGGACCGGGTCGAACTCGGGCGGATCTTCTGCCCGCCGATGGAGGTTGGGTCCAACATGGGTTCGCAGATTGAACCCAATTCCGCCCCGGCGCGCCATCTCACGCAACAAGCCTCGTTGGACGGCTTCCGCCAGCAGTTGCCCATGCAATTCGGAGAGCGGCAACCGGGCGCCGGCGAGCATGAACCGGGAGTTGATGGCACTAGACTGCCGCCTGCTGCTCCTCGGCCAGGTGATCGACCACATTGCGCCGCATTTGGACCTGACAGGGTTGGAGCAGCGCCGCCTGTCCGGCATGCGTTCGCACCGCCGTTTTTCCCGCCTAACCCCACTCGCTTGGCGATTCACTCGCCCCGGAATTTCCTTGCCGCCTGTCTCGGGACCACCTCCGCCGTGCCGCCGCTCTGCGCCTCGTACAGCGGGTGAGTCCGCGTCAGGTGCATCCGCATGGCGAACACCGCGCCATCGGGGTCATGCGACGCGATCGCCTCCAGAATCGCTCCATGCTCGGCCAGCGTCAGTTCCTCGGTGCCCGGCACTCTCAACAGCCTCGGCCTGAACTCGAAGAGCCACTCCAACATCGCCTCGCTGACCGCCGCGAACACCGGATTGCGCGATATCCTCGCAATCGCGGTGTGGAACGCGATATCCCTCTGCACGAACGCCGCCACATCGCCCGCTGCCCGCCGCTGCGCCTCAAGCGCCTCCTCCAGCGCGCCGATGTCCTCTGCGCTGGCCCGTGCCGCCGCCAGCCGCACCATCCCCGATTCGAACATCAACCGCGCTTCGCTCAAATGCTGCCGGTTCTCCGGTTCGGCCATCAGCAGGTGACGGACGCTCAGGTCCATCCGCTCCAGGATGTGGCGCGGCTCAATTGCCACCAGTCGTGCCCGGCCTCCATGCCGGATCTGCACCATCCCCATCCCGGCCAGCGTTTGCATCGCCTCCCGCACCGCGGGCCGCCCCACTTCGAACCGCCGCATCAACTCACGTTCGCTCGGCAGCAACCCGCCATGCACCACCTCGCCCGCTTCGATCATCGCCAGCAACCGGTCCATCACCAATTCCGAGAGCTTTTTCGATGCCGTTGTCTTCTCAGTCATTCTAAGAACAGATCATACCAGTTTTCGACACAGGCCCATATTTGCCTCAATCTCTCTTGACAATGGCCATACTGATGTGATGAGTTGTCTGTTGTCTGCCATTCGCCAACAGGAGATGTCCCATGGCCAAACTCAAGTTCGCCATGCTCGGCGCGGGCTTCTGGGCCCGTTTCCAGCTTCCCGGCTGGTATGAAGCCGGACCCGTCGAGTGTGTCGCCGTCTACAACCGGACCCGCTCCCGCGCTGAATGGCTCGCCTCGCGCTTTTCCATCCCCCGCATCTACGACGATCCCGAAACCCTCCTCCGCACCGAACACCTCGACTTCGTGGACATCGTCTCAGGCGTCGAAACCCACGCCCCGTTTGTCTCCCTCGCCGCCAGCCACCGCCTGCCCGTCGTCTGCCAGAAACCGCTCGCCGTCTCACTCGATGAAGCCGAGCGCATGGTCACCTCCTGCCGCGACGCCGGCGTCCCGCTTTACGTCAACGAAAACTGGCGCTGGCAGACCCCGATCCGCGCCCTCAAGCAGGTCCTCGACTCCGGCGTTATCGGCCAACCCTTCCGCGCCCGCATCGACATGATCTCCGGCTTCCCGGTCTTTGCCAACCAGCCCTTCCTCAAGGACCTCGACGAGTTCATCCTCGCTGACCTTGGCAGCCACACCCTTGACGCCGCCCGCTTCCTGTTCGGCGAAGTCGACAGTCTTTTCTGCACCACCCAACAGGTCCATGCCGACATCCGCGGCGAAGACTGCGCCACCGTTCTGCTTAAGATGAAGTCCGGCATGACTGTCGTCGTCGAAATGGCCTACGCCGAAAACCACCTCGAACGTGACCGCTTCCCAGAAACCGCCATCTTTGTCGAAGGCTCCGCCGGCTCCGCCGAGCTTCAACTCGACCACTGGCTCCGCGTCACCACCAAGGACGGCACCCACATCCGCCGCGTCCCGCCCCCGCGCTACCCTTGGGCCGACGCCGCCTACGACATCGTCCACTCCAGTATCGTCCCCTGCCAGGCCAACATCCTCTCCGCCATCATGGGTCAAGGCCCTGCCGAAACCACCGGCGAGGACAACCTGAAAACCGTCCGGCTCGTCTTCGGCTGCTACGAATCGGCCCGGTCCAACAGCATGGTGGTCCCGCGCAAATAGGCCCGCCATGCTGCCTCGGAACGTACTTCTGTTTGGAAGCGAGCAGGCTCCGGCGCCGTCGATTCCCTTGCGCGCCGGACCTCTCGAACTCATCTTCTGCAACGGCGATCTGCGCTACATCCGCTGCGCCGGCCGCGAATTCCTCCGCCGCATCTACGCCGCCGTCCGCGATCACAACTGGGGCACCATCCCGGCCACCATCTCCGAACTCGAAATCGATTCCGCCCCTGGCCGCTTCCGCATCTCCTATCTCGCCGACCACCTCGCCTCTCCAGTCCACTTCCGTTGGCGCGCCCTCATCGAGGGTACCGATTCCGGCGTCATCACTTTCAACATGGACGGCAAGGCCCTCGCCGCATTCAAGCGCAACCGCATCGGCCTCTGCGTCCACCACCCCGTCCAGGGCTTCGCCGGCCGCGAATGCGAAATCGAATCTGCTTCCGGTGAGCGCCGCCGCGGCACGGTGCCCGAAACTGTCTCGCCCCACCAGCCTTTCCTCGACATCCGCGCGATCGCCTACGATGCCGCCCCCGGATGCCGCGCCAGGCTCAGCTTCGAAGGCGACACCTTCGAGATGGAGGACCAGCGCAACTGGTGCGACGACAGCTTTAAGACCTACGGCACGCCTCTCCACCTGCCTTTCCCTGTCGAAGTCGCCGCCGGCGCCGTCGTGCGCCAGCGCGTCACGCTCCGCCTCGCTGGCCGCCCGCCGGCAACCCGCGCATCCGTCGCATCCCAGCCGGTCACCATCTCGGTCGGCTCGGCCAAGAGGCCCCTGCCTGCCATCGGCGTCGCCGCAGCATCCACGCCCTGGACGCCCTCGCCCCGCCACATCTCGCGCCTTCGGGATCTCAACCTCTCACACATCCGTCTGGACGCCTCAACGCTGCATGCGCCGCCGCCCGAACTCTCCGCCCTCAATCTGCCGGTCGAACTCGCCGTCCTGCTCGGCGCAGATCCCGCTGCCGGACTATCCCGCCTCTCGGCCCGTATTCGCGCACTGGACCTCAACGTCGCCCGTTACATCGTCTGCCAGCAGAGCACACCCTTCGTCACTCCTGCCGTCGCCCAACTCGCCCGCCGGTCGCTTCCTTCGGGCCGCGTCGTCCTGGCCACCCGCGCCAACTTTGCGGAACTCAACCGCAACCGGCCCGACCCCGGCTCCTTCGTCGCTCTCGCCTTCACAGCCAATCCGCAGGTCCACGCCTCCGACATCCTTTCCCTCGCCGAAAACGCCGCCGCCTACCACTCCGTCCTCGGTTCCGCTCTGCGCATCTCCGACGGCCGTCCGGTCTTCGTCTCGCCCCTCACCTTGAAAATGCAGTTCAATCCAGCCGCCACCGCCGATCCCGCGCCGCTGGCTCCCGGCGCCCTGCCACCCGAAGTCGACCCTCGCCAGATGTCGCTGTTCTGCGCCGCCTGGAGCGTCGCCGCCATCAACTCCCTGTCGGCCGGCGGCGCCGCCGGCGTCACCCTCTACGAAACCGCCGGCTGGAAGGGCATCATGGATTCCGTTCCCGGCTCGCCCGCACCCGCGCATTTCCGCTCCATCCCCGGCGCCGTCTTCCCCGTCTGGCACGCGCTTGCCGCCATCGGCGCCTTCCGCGGTGCGGACGTCCTGGACACCGTGTCCACACATCCGCTCGACGCCGCCTGCCTGGCCCTTTCCACCGGCCCCCGCCTCCGCCTCATTGCCGCCAACCTTTCGCCCGAACCGCGCTCGCTCGAAATCTCTCGACCTGCATCCTTCGACTCGCCCCGCATCCGCATCCTCGACGTCTCTAACGCCGTCCAGGCCATGACCAACCCCGAATCCTTCCGCTCCGCACCCCCAGCCTCTCTCGCCGTCAACAACGCCCGCCTCCGCTTCCAACTCGACGCCTGCGCTCTCGCCTTCATCGACTGCGGCCCATCTTCCACCGACAAGGAGAACCCTCGCCCATGACCCCGGACCTTCTCACCGGACTCATCGCCGTCCTGCTCGGCGGCATCTTCAACGGCTCCTTCGTCGCTCCCATGAAGCGCATGACGCGCTGGAGTTGGGAGGCCGGCTGGCTCGTCTATACCGTCGCCGGCCTGATCCTCATCCCCTGGGCCGCCGCCCTGCTCACTGTTCCGCGCCTGTTCGACATCTACGCCGGCGCGTCTTCCTCGGCCATCGCCAGCGTCCTCGGCTACGGCCTGGGCTGGGGCGTCGGCAGCGTGCTGTTCGGCATCGGTGTCAACCGCATGGGCCTTGCCGTCGGCTATGGCCTCATCCTGGGGCTCATCGCCCCTATCGGCACCTTCTATCCCCTGCTCATGCTCCACCCCGAACGCCTCTGGACCAGCCAGGGCCGCTCGCTCATGATCGGCACCCTCATCGTCATCGGCGGCATCTTCCTCTGCGCCCGCGCCGCCCGTATCCGCGAACTCGCCACATCTTCTGCCTCTGCTGCTCCGAAATCCAGCTTCGCCGGTGCACTGCTCATCTGCGTCCTTGCCGGCATCTTCTCCCCGATGCTCAACTTCACCTTCGTCTTCGGCGAAGAGCTTCAGCGCCAAGCCCTCGAGTTCGGCGCCGCTCCCAGCATGGCCTCCAACGCCATCTGGCCTCTCGCACTCACCGCCGGGACCATCGCCAACGCCGGCTACGCCCTCCTGCTCATGAAGCGCAACCGCACCTGGTCAGATCTCCGCGGACCCTCAAGCCACTACTTCGGCGGTTTCGCCATGGGCGCGCTTTGCTTCGCCAGTTTTCTCGTCTACGGCCACGGCGCCACCGCCCTCGGCGACCTCGGCGGCATGGTCGGCTGGCCCCTGTTCATGTCCATGGCGCTGATCACCTCCAACCTGCTCGGCGCGCTCAGCGGCGAATGGAAACACGCCCCGCGCGCCGCTTGGGGCTACTCGCTCGCCGGCATCGCCCTGCTCATTGCCGCCATCACCGTCATCGCCCGCGGAGGCAACGCGTGAAACTCGGCGCAGGAAGCTACTGCTGGATGTGGGCCATCGGCGTCCCCGGCCATCCGCCCGGCTTGCCCCTCACCGCGTTCGACCTCCTCGACCGCTGCCACAGCCTTGGCCTCCGCGTCGTCCAGTTCGGACCCAACCTGCCGCTCGACGCGTCCTCTCTCGACGCCCTCGCCGAGCGTGCCCGCGAACTCGCCATCGAAGTCGAAATCGGCATCTCCGGCCTCGACCCCGCCGCCATCCGCCACGGCGTGGATCTCTGCCGCATCTTCGACGCCACGCTATTGCGCACAGTCGATCTCTACGACGGCCCTCCACGCGCTACCGCCGAGCTCGAACGCAGCCTCCGCGCAGCTTTGCCGCTGCTCGAAAGCGGCGTGCGCCTCGCGTTGGAAAACGCCCGCACCCCCGCCCGCCAGCTCGCCGCCGCACTCGACACCATCGGCTCGCCCTCGCTCGGCGTCACCCTCGACACGGTCAACTCCCTGGCCGTTCCCGAAGGCGTCGCCGAAGTTGTCGATGCCCTCGCGCCCCACACCCTCTGCCTCCATGTGAAAGACTTCCAGGTCCGCCGCATCTGGCACATGATGGGCTTTACGGTTGAGGGGACGCCAGCCGGCCAGGGCCAGCTTGATATCCCCTGGCTGCTCGACCGCCTTCGCGCCGCCGGCCGCGATCCCAACGCCATCCTCGAACTCTGGGTGCCCCAGCACGATACCCTTTCGCAAACCATCGCCCTCGAAGACACCTGGGTGAACGACAGCATTTCTTATTTGCGCCGGCTCATCCTCGACTAGCCGGAGAAAAGGACTCATTCCATGTCAACGAAAGTCGCAATCATCGGCGCCGGCGGCAAAATGGGCTTCCGCGCCGCCCAAAAGATCGGATCCCAGTCCGGCTTCATCGTTCTGATGTGCGAAAGCCACCCTGGCCGCGCTGCCGAACTCGCCGCGAACGGTTTCCCCGTCGCCGCCCTGCCCGACGCCCTCGCCGAAGCCGACTACGTCTTCCTCGCCGTCCCCGACGCCCTAATCGGCGCCATCTCCTGCCAGGCCGAACCACTCATGAAGCCCGGCGCCATGCTCATCATGCTGGATGCCGCCGCCGCCTACGTCGACGAACTCCCCGTCACCAGCCGCATCGGCATGATGATCACGCATCCCTGCCACCCGGCCTTCTTTGTCGACCGCCCAACCCCCGAGGAACGCGCCGACTACTTCGGCGGCGTCGCCCGCCAGGACATCATCGTCTGCCTGATCCAGGGCAGCGAAGAGTCGTTCTGGCAGGGCGTCGAGGTCTGCCGCGCCGTCTTCGGTCCCACGGACAAGGCCCATCGTGTCACGGTCGAGCAGTTTGCCTTCCTCGAACCCGCCATGTCGGAACTCATCGTCGCCTCGGCCGCCCGCTGGATGCGCGACTCGCTCGACGCAGCCATCGCAGCCGGGGTGCCGCGCGAAGCCGCCGAAGCCTTCATGGCCGGACACGCCCAGATCGCCATCGCCATCTGCTTCGGCGCCGAAAAGGCTCCCTTCTCCGACGCCGCCAAACTCGCCATCGATTGGGGCACTCGCGAACTCATCAACCCCGATTGGCGCCGCGTCTTCCAGCGTCCTGTCCTGCAGGCCGCCATCCGTGAGATGATCCATCCACCCACCGCCCCAGAGATCTAAACAAACGGAGCCCGAATCATGATTCGATCCATCCTCGCCGCCGCGTTGTTCGCCGCAACCGTATCCGCCCAATCCGCCCCGCTGCCCAAGCTCAAGGTCAGCGAGAACCGGCGCTTCCTCGTCACCGAGTCCGGCAAACCGTTCTTCTATCTCGGCGACACCGCCTGGGAACTCTTCCACCGCCTCGACCGCGAACAAGCCACCCAATATCTCGAAGACCGCGCCCGCAAAGGCTTCACCGTCATCCAGGCCGTCGCCCTCGCGGAGCTCCACGGCCTAAGCGATGCCAATCCCTACGGACA
>JACZJQ010000046.1 GCA_014860455.1 Bryobacteraceae bacterium
ATGCGGGTGGGGTTGATTGCGAATCCGGCGTCGGTGGACAGGGGGTTTGTCCATGCGGTGGAGCGGTTTGCGGCGAGCCGGGAAGTGAAGCTGGCGGCGGTGTTCGGGCCGCAGCACGGGTTCAAGTCCGATCAGCAGGACAACATGATCGAGAGCCAGGACGAGGTTGATCCGCGGCTCGGGGTGCCGGTGTATAGCCTTTATGGCGAGCACAGGAAGCCGACACGGGCGATGCTCGACGGGCTGGATGCCGTGTTCTGCGACCTGTTCGACGTCGGCGTGCGGGCGTATACTTTCCAGTGGACGATGATGCTGGCGATGGAGGCCTGCGCGGAGCAGAAGTAGAAGTATGTCGTGCTGGACAGGACGAATCCGGTAGGGGGCGAGGCCGTTGAGGGGCATGTGCTGGACGAGGGGTACAGGTCGTTCATCGGGATGCACGCGCTGCCGATGCGGCATGGGTTGACGATCGGCGAACTGGCGGCGCTGTTGAACAAAGAGCGCGCGATCGGGGCGGAGTTCGACGTGGTGGAGGTGCGCGGGTGGCGGCGCGCGCAATGGCTGGACGAGACGGGGCTGCCGTGGGCGATGCCGTCGCCGAATATGGCTACACTCGAGACGGCGGCGGTGTATCCGGGCACGGTGATGGTGGAGGGGACCAACTTGAGCGAAGGGCGCGGGACGGTGCATCCGTTCGAGATTGTGGGAGCGCCGTTTATCGACGCGCACAAGTTCGCGGAACGGTTGAATGCGGCACGGCTGCCGGCGGTGCGGTTCCGGGCGCTGTGGTTCAAGCCGACGTTCGATAAACATCAGGGACGGCTGTGCGGGGGCGTGCAGATCCATGTGACCGACCGGCGGGCGTTCAGGCCGTATCTGACGGGGTTGACGGTGCTGGCTGCGGCGAGGGAGATGTATCCGAAGCGGTTTGAGTGGCGGCAGCCGCCGTTCGAGTATGAGTACAAGAAGATGCCGATCGATATTTTGACGGGGTCGAGCGTGGTGAGGACGGAGATCGACCGGGGGACCAAGCCGGAGGCGATTGAGCGGATGGCGGAGGCGGGGATCGCGGAGTACTCGAAGGCGCGGGCGAAGTATCTGTCCCCGTTTAGTCCCCGTTTACGGACTCGAAGCTCGGCATGGAAAGACGAACCGAGTTGGTCCGGTGGCACGAACTAATGTGATGAGGGTCTCATGATTACCTTTATCGATGACATTCGGATTGGGGCGCGGTCGCTCGCCAAGAGTCCCGGCTTCACGCTAGTCGTGGTGGCTACACTCGCCTTCGGCATCGGCTTGACCACGGCGCTCTTTAGCCTTGTCGATCAGCTTTTGCTGTGGTCCGTCCCGGCGCGTGAGGCGAATCGCCTAGTGAGGATTGAAGGCGCCTACAGCCGCACATATCCCTTTTTCCTCGCCTATCGCGACCTCAACCTGGCTTTCGACGGAGTCCTCGCCAGCAGCGACAATCTCGATGCCGGCTTTCGGCCCACCGGGACTAGGAGCATGGAAATCGGCCGCGTGGCATACGTGAGCGGCGGCTACTTTCACGTCCTCGGGATTGGACCTGCTGCCGGACGATTGCTCACGCCGTCTGAGGATACGGCCGGAGGGCCACCGCTTGTTGTCCTTTCCTATCGCTATTGGCAGCGTCGTTTCGCCGGGGATCCGCGGGTGGTCGGCCAGGAGTTCTCCGTGAACAACCATCAGCTCGTGATCGCCGGCGTGGCGGAAAAGGGGTTCGGCGGTCTGTTCAACGGCGACGAACCCGACGTCTTCATGGCCCTGGCGATGCACCCGCTGACCAGCCCCGGCGCGGCACAGGATTGGAACACGACGCGCAAACCCTGGCTCACTTGCGTGGCGCGATTGAAGCCGGGCATCTCATTCCGGCAGGCTCAAGCTTCCATGCCGGTTCTGTGGCGGCACGCAGTGGAAAGGGTGAGTGACCCAGCCGTCGCGGCAGTCATCAAGGCTCAACGGATTCCGAAGGATGAAGCCCAGCTCACGCTCGCGGCGCGCTCCGCCTTCTTCATTCGGAACGAGAAGTTTCTGGATCCGCTGAAGGCCCTGGCGGCCGTAACCATCCTGGTGCTGCTGTTGACCTGCGCAAACGTGGCGAATCTGCTGCTGGTACGCACCTCGCAACGCTCAAAGCAGACGGCCGTGCGTCTTTCGTTGGGGGCTACGCGCGGACGCCTGATTCGCCAGTCTCTGACGGAAAGCCTCCTTCTGGCGGCGGCGGGGACCGCGATGGGCCTCGGAGTCGCCCATTTCGGCGTGCGCGCTCTGGCCCAACTCAATTTTCTGGACCCGGATTTTCGTTTCCACCTCAGCCCCTTTGTTCTCGCATCTTGTGCCGGCCTTACGCTGCTCACCACCATCCTATTCGGCTTGATTCCCGCGCTACGGGCCACGCGGATGCAACTTGCAGAGAGCATGAAGGAGCATGGAACGGCCACCGAGACGCTCTCCCGGTCACTTCTATCCAGACTTCTGATTGCCAGCCAGATCGCTTTGTCCCTGGCGCTGTTGACCGGGGCGAGCTTGTTCGGCCGCACGCTCAGCAATCTCCAGAATATTGACCTCGGATTTCAGCGCGAGGGCGTCGCGATCTTCGAGATCGATCCCACGAGCGCGGGATATCGCGGGCAGGGGTTGCGTACCTTCTATGAGCAGTTGCTCGATCGCACGCGGACCCTTCCCGGCGTGCTCACGGCCTCGTTAACTCACTTCACGCCGATTAGCAACCGCTCGAGTTCGTTCGGGGTAACGACAGACGGATTCGATACACCTTTTAGCTCTCTCTACAATCGTGTCAGCTCCGGCTACTTCGCCACGCTGGGGATTCCCCTGCTGGCGGGCCGTGACTTCCAGCGCGAGGATGAGCCTCTCGTTACACCCCGCGGCTGGACCAAGCGCGGCGACGAGTCCCGGGTTTGCATACTGGACGAAACACTGGCTCGTGCGCATTTCGGGACGGTGAAGAATGCCGTGGGTCGCCGCCTCTGCTTTTTCGGCGGGGATTGTTCCCAGGAAGAAGGCAAAGAGGTGATCGGCGTGGTGAAGGATGTACGCCATACTGAGATCACCCGTTCCGACAAACTCGGGACCATGTACGTGCCCAGTTGGTCAAGCGGCGCCGACGAGCGCAGGCTGGCGGTTCGCTTCACGGGGCGCGCCACCCCGGTGATCCAGAATATCCGCGGTGTGCTTCAGGACCAGGACCCCAACGTTCCCCTGCTGAATGTCCGCCTGATGGAAGAGTACATCAACAGCCGTCTGGCGCAAGAGCGTCTGATTGCGTATCTCTCAAGTTTCTTCGGAATCCTGGCGCTCGGCCTCGCCTCGCTGGGGCTTTTCGGCGTGCTGGCCTGCGTGGTGGCGCAACGGACGCGGGAAATCGGCATCCGCATGGCTCTGGGAGCGCGGCGCGGAGACGTGGTCAGGATGGTTTTGCGCTTCTGCCTCGCGCCTGTATTGGCGGGACTGGTGATCGGGGCCGTGGCGGCGTTTTCCTGGGGGATCTTCCTCGGCACCCTGATTTACGGCATCGGCACCTTCGATCTTGTGTCGGTGTCGCAATCCGTCGCCGTATTGTTGGCCGCCGCGCTGATGGCCGCCGCCATCCCCGCGCGCCGGGCGACCAAGGTCGATCCCATGGTTGCGCTGAGGTACGAGTGAGCACAGCCCGGGGTCTCAACGGGGGATGTCGAGCGGGGATCGCCGTCTTTGTGAGGAGTGGCTCCTGACTTAAGATTGCTATCCGAGGTATAGCCATGGGCATAGCAGGAATCATGCGAGGGGTTCAGCCCGAAGCGACGGGATCGCGATTTCGGCGAAGGTGTCAGACAGCTATGCCACTTTCGCCATTTTCCGCACGTTTCCCCTCATCCGTCGGGCAAAATCGCCACCTCGGCCCCCCCGTCGCCGCC
>JACZJQ010000047.1 GCA_014860455.1 Bryobacteraceae bacterium
GGGGCTTTGGGGCCAGTAGCGGCCGGGGCGGTCGGTCCAGGCATGGACCTCGGTGACGTTGCCGATGTCGCCGTTCCAGATGATCTCGGCGCATTCGCGGGCGCCGTCGTTCGAATAGCCCTGATTGCCCATCTGGGTGGCGACGCCGTATCTGGCGGCGGCGAGCTGCAACTGCTGGGCTTCCCAGACGGTGCGGACCAGCGGCTTCTGGCAGTAGACGTGTTTGCCGCGGGCCATGGCCCACATCGACGCGGTGCCGTGCATGAAGTCGGGACACGACACCAGGACGGCGTCGATCTCCTTTTCATGCTTGTCGAACATGCGCCGGAAGTCCTTGTATTTGGGCAGATCGGGGAACTGCTTGAAGGTGCGTTCGGCGCGTTTGTCGTCGGGGTCGGTGAGGGCGACGATGTTTTCTGTGAGGCATCCGTTGATGTCGGAGTAGCCCTTGCCGCCGGAACCGATGGCGGCGATGTTCAGTTTCTCGTTCGGCGACTTGTAGCCCATCGAGCGCAGCGACGCCACGCTGCCGAATCCGGCCGTGGGGACTGCGCCGGCGAGCAGCGATCCATAGAAGAAATGTCTGCGGCTGACCTGTGACGACATGGTTCTCTCTTCGACTCCTTTGGCGAACAACAGTGTTCGTTCCCCATGATATGCCACACGTAGGCGGTGCTGGAGACGTCCACCGAAAACCCAGTGGGGCGAGTGCCTGGAGCGGTTTCCTATCGTTTGTCTTCTTGCCTGGCGGCGAAGGATGGCTTGCGCGCGGCCAGCACGCAGATGAAGGCGATGGCGGCCAGGGCAGAGGCGGAGTAGAGGGCGGCTTCGTAGTTCTGGTAGCGGTCGAAGAGGACGCCGCCGATGCGGGGTCCGAGGATGCCGGCGACGCCCCAGGCGGTGAAGAGGATGCCGTAGTTGACGCCGGCGTTCTTTGTGCCCCAGAAGTCGGCTGCGGCGACGCCGTTGACAGAGAGTTGGGTGCCGTAGCACCAGTAGACGACGAAGACGGCGGTGTAGAGCAGGGCGACGTTGCTGCCTGCCGCATACAGGGCGGGCAGGGCGATGACGCAGATGCCGATCATCACGCGCAGGACGTTGATGCGGCCCAGACGGTCAGACATCCAGCCGGAGAGGATGCGGCCCGATGCGTTGCCAGCGGCGCCGACGACGAGAGTCATCGTGGAAAGCGATGCGGCGGCGATGCCGGCGCTTTTGGCGAAGGGCACAAGCTGGCTGATCACCATGAGTCCGGCCGAGCAGCCGAGAGCGTAGCCGAGCCACATGAGGTAGAAAGTGCGGGTGCGGAGCATCTCTCCTGGGGTGAAGTTGCGGGCCAGCGCGGCGGTTTGGGCAGCGGCAGGCGACCAGCCGGCGGGTTTGTATCCGGCAGGCGGATTGCGGAGCAGAAGAGCGCCGGCCATGGTCATGAGAAAGAAGATGGCACCGAGAATCTGGAACGTCGTGGAGAGGCCGTACTCGGGGATGAGCTTGAGTTGGGCGAGGGGTCCGAAGATGGCGGATCCGGCGCCGTAGCCGCCGACGGCGATGCCGATGGCGAGTCCGCGGCGGTCAGGGAACCACTTGGCCATGACGGGGATGGGCGTGGCGTAGCCGAATCCGTTGCCGAGTCCGCCGATGACGCCGAAACAAAGGAACAGGTAGTTGAGGCTGGTGGTGAAGGAGCAGAGATAGAAGCCGAGGCTCACCAGGATGCCGCCGGCGAGCGAGCAGGGCAGCGGGCCGTATTTGTCCTGCAGACGGCCGGCGAGGACGAAGCTGAGAGCGAAGACGATGACGGCGATGGTGAAGACCATCGAGGTGTCGGCGCGTTTCCAGCCGAACTGCGTTTCGAGCGGCGCGACGAAGACGCTCCAGCCGTAGAGCGTTCCGAGCGCCATGTTCATGGACAGCCCGCCCACGACGCGCCACCAGCGGCTGAGCCCAGTGCCCTCGATTGACTGCATTCCAGATATGGTAGTTGAAACCGGACGAAAGCGTGAGGCTAATTTGCCGCCGGCCGCAACCGACAATTTTGCGCCGCCACGCTGATACAATCGTCTGCTTACCGCGATGAGCAAAAAAAGCACCGGCCTCTTTGTCACCTCCGACGGGCAGAATGTCGCATTCACGTTCGCACTGGTCAGTTCCCTGTTCTTCCTATGGGGATTCTGCAACGGCATGATCGACGTGATGGACAAGCACTTCCAGAACGAACTGGGGCTGACGAAGGCGCAGTCGGCTTGGGTGCAGTTCGCGCATTACCTGGGCTATTTCCTGATGGCGATTCCGGCGGGCTGGCTGGCGACGAAACTGGGGTACAAGGGCGGCATCATCATGGGGCTGGTGCTGGTTTCGGTGGGCGGGTTCTGGTTTGTTCCGGCGACGTGGGTGAACGACATGGTGAAGCACGGCGACGTGACGGCCAATATGGCGTTCCTCGCATTCCTGACAGGCGTCTGTTTGATCGCGACAGGGCTGACGTTCCTTGAAACGATAGCCAATCCCTATACGACAGTGCTGGGCGACCTTCGCTACGCCGCAACGCGCATCAATCTGGCGCAGTCCTGCAACGGCGTCGGCTGGATCCTGGGCCCCATCGTCGGCAGCGTGTACTTCTATGGAACCGATGCCAGCGGACGCAGCACGGGCAACGAGACTCTCTACATCCCTTATGTCGGAGTAGCCATCGTGGTGCTGCTGCTGGCCGTGGTCTTCTACTTCTCGCGCATACCCGACATCAAGATGGAAGACGACTACCATCTGGACGACAACACGGCGAACGCGTCGAAATCCATCTGGTCGCATCCGCACTTCACGATGGCGGTGGCGGCGCAGTTCCTCTATGTTGCGGCGCAGGCAGGCATCTTCAGCTTCTTCATCAACTACATGGTGGCCGAGCCGCCGCCGATCCCGGCAAGCTGGCAGGAGACGATGAACCGGCTGGCGGGGAGTTCGACGCTGCTGAAGGATTGGCTTACAGGCTGGTTCGAGGTCAATCCGCAGGGCGTGCTGGCGTTCAGCGACAAGGGGGCATCAAATGCGGTTTCGCTGGGGCTGATCTGCTTCCTGGTGGGCCGGTTCTCGGGGGCGTGGCTGCTGAAGAAGTACTCGGCGCACAAGGTGCTGGGCATCTACGGCGTGGCGAACGTGATCGCGACGCTGCTGGTGTTCTTTAAACTCGGCTGGCTTTCGGTGGCCTGCGTATTCCTGACCTACTTCTTCATGTCGATCATGTTCCCGACCATCTTCGCGCTGGGCATTTTCGGGCTGGGCGCGCGGGCCAAGAAGGCGTCGTCCTACATCGTGATGGCGATCATGGGAGGCGCCGTGCTGCCGAAGTTGATGGGCCACGTGGCCGACATCTACGACATGTCGCGCGGCTTCATCGTGCCTATGTTCTGCTTCATCTTCGTCGCTTACTACGGCTTCGCCTGGTCGAAGCTCAGCAAGGCCGACGGGCTGCATGGCGTACAGGTCACCGGCAAGCACTGATTCGGGCGTTGGCGGCATCGAAACCACCTGTCGCGCGCGCAGCCAGAACGTGTATAGTCGGGGCAGATCCTGCGCAATGCGCGGAAGGGAGCTCGACATGGAACTCAATCGCAGGCATTTGCTCAAAGCGATGATGGCCGCGGCGCCAATCGTCGGAGCAGCCCAGACTGACGCCAAGAAACTCGGCATCCCCGGACCCTTTCCCGGACGCGTCATCGCCGTCAACCACCCGGGTAGCGCCGTCTCCGGCAAGCACCAACCCGAGCCCGTCCGCGACATGGTGGCACGCGGCATGATGGAGCTCACCGGCGCGCCCTCGGCCACCGACGCCTGGCGCTACTTCTTCGAACCTGGCGATGTCGTCGGCATCAAGGTGAATCCGGTCGGCCAGCCCTACCTGATCTCGTCGCCGCTGGTGATGAACGCCATCATCGCCGGGTTGGAGTCGGCGGGCGTGAAGAAGACAGACATGTTCGCTTACGACCGTTACCGGGCCGAGTTCCTCTCCGGCGGTTTCGACAAATGGCTGCCCAATGGAGTTCGCTGGGAGGCGGCGACAACACGCTCGGTGAACGGGCTCCAGCTCGACATGGAAGGCTACGACCAGGATGTCTACATGGAGATGGCGCTGCTGGCCCGCGGGGCCGATCCCGCCAACGCGCACCATCGCCGCAGCTATGTCGCGAAGTTCCTCACCCAGCGGGTGAACAAGGTTCTCACCCTGGGCGTCGTCAAGCACCACCAGTCGGCCGGCGCCACCATCGCGTTGAAGAACATATCCCACGGCTTCGTCAACAACGTTGCCCGCAGCCACGTCAGCTCTTCCAACAACGCCTGTGGCATGTTCATCCCCACGGTCGTCGACCTGCCCGTCTTCCGCAAGAAGGTCGTCCTCCATATCATCGACGGCGTGATGGCCGCCTATCATGGCGGACCCTCCCGCAAGGTCGGGCGTTATCTTTGGGAACACAAGACAATGTATTTCGCCACCGACCCTGTCGCGGTCGACACCGTCGGACTCTCCGTCATCGATATCAAACGCGGCCAGATGGGCATGGAAACCATTGCCGCCGCCAAGCCGGACCAGGACTCGCTCTTCGTCCGCATGCAGCCCGAGTTCATCGAAATCTCCGGCCTGCTCGGCCTCGGCGTCGGTGACGAATCCAAAATTGACCTTCGTAAAATCAACCTAGCCTGAGCCGTCTGTTAACTTAGTCTCATGCAGCGACTCCTCTGGCCGCTCCTGCTGCTCTGCGCCCTTCTGCCGGCACAGCAGCTTCAGGTGAGCGAGCACACCCTCTCCAACGGGATGAAAGTCCTCATCCATCCCGACCGCGATGTCCCCAACGTCGCCCTCTATTTCTTCTACAAAATCGGTTCCCGTAACGAGCGCCCCGGGACCACCGGTATCAGCCACTACTTCGAACACATGATGTTCAACGGCGCGAAGAAGTATGGTCCCAAGCAGTTCGACATCCAGATGGAAAAGGCCGGCGGCTCGAACAACGCCTATACCAACCGCGACATCACCGCCTACACCGACTGGTTTCCCAAGTCCGCCCTAGAACTGATGTTCGACATGGAGGCCGACCGCATCCGCGATCTCGCGTTCGATCCCAAGATCGTCGAGAGCGAGCGCGGCGTCGTCTATTCGGAGCGCCGCATGAGCGTGGATAACAATCCCTTCGGCGCACTCTACGAACAGGTGAACGCGGCAGCCTTCACCGCTCATCCCTACGGCTGGCCGGTGATCGGCTGGGCCTCCGATATCGAGGCCTGGACCATGGACGACTTGAAGGCCCACTTCAAAATGGGCTACGCGCCGAACAACTGCGTGATGGTGGTGACCGGCGATGTCGCCGAATCCGAAATCCTGGCACTGGCGAAGAAGTACATCGAACCGATCCCTTCACAGCCTCCGCCGCCGGCCATCCGCACGAAGGAACCACCGCAACTCGGCGAGCGCCGCATCACCGTCAAACGGCCCGCCGCCCTGCCGCTGCTGCTGATCTCCTATCACGTTCCCGAAACCCGCCACGCCGACGGCCCGGCCCTTGAACTGCTCGAAGCGATCCTGTCGAGCGGCCGCAGTTCGCGGCTCTATTCGCGCATGGTCGATAAGGACCAGCTTGTGCTCGGCATCAACGCCGGTACGCAGCTTGCGCTCGAGCCCAGCCAGTTCCTGTTCAGCATGCAGGTGCGCTCGGGCGTCGATCCGCTGAAGGCTGAATCCGCGCTCTATGACGAACTCTCGAAGCTGGCCGCCGCGCCTATTGCGGCCGCTGAACTCGAAAAAGCCAAGACGCAAAAGCTGGCCGACTTCTACCGTTCGCTGAAAACCATCTCCGGCAAGGCCAACCTGATCGGCCAGTACGAAGTGTTCTTCGGCGACCACAAAAAACTCGCAACCGTTGCAGGTGAACTTGAAAAGGTCACGGCCGCCGACATCCAGCGCGTCGCCGGGCAGTATTTCAAGGAGACCAACCGGACCGTCGGCACTCTGATCCCCGCCAAAGGAGGCGCACAGTGATCGCCCGCACCCTCTTGCTCGCCTGCGCCTGCGGAATGCTGCTGGCGCAGTCGCCCGCCGTCAAGCTGCCGCCGTTTACGAAGAAAAACCTGCCCAACGGCGCCACGCTGATCGTTATCGAAAAGCCCGACGTCCCGCTGGTCACGCTGCGCGCCATCTTCCGAGGCGGTGGCGAAGCAGTCCCGCCCGCCCAGGCCGGACTCGCGCCGATCACCGCTGAACTGCTGCGCCGCGGCACGGCTTCGATGACCGCCGATCAGATCAACGAGAAACTCGATTCGCTCGGCGCCAACCTCTCCGCCTTCGCCGGCCCCGGCGCCACCTTTATCTCGATGGAGTACATGAAGCGCAATCAGGATCCGTCGCTCGCCCTGTTCGAGGAGATCCTGCTGAAGCCCTCGTTTCCCGAAGCCGAGTTCACCAAGTTGCGTGCCCAGGCCGTTGACCGCGCCAAGTCCGCCAAGGACAATCCGGGCCAGGCCATCAATCTCTACTGGCCGCCGTTCTTCTTCCCTGCCGGCCACCCCTATCACGCGCCGCTTTCAGGCGATGAACTCACGCTCGCCTCGCTCACCCGCGATCAGGTGCTTGCCTACCACAAGGGCAACTTCACGGGACGCAATCTGATCCTCATCGCCTCGGGCGACCTTGCCGCATCCACGCTCGGTCCGCGGCTGGAAAAGCTCGCCTCGGCCCTGCCGGCGGGCGTTGCCCACAAGCCGCCCCAGGCCCCGCCGGTCAAGTTTGCCTCGCCGCGGCTGCTTCTGCTGGACAAGCCCGACGCCACCCAGACCTACTTCATGATCGGCTGGCCCGGCCTCTCGCGCACAGACCCTGACCGCACCGCCGTCCAGGTGGTGAACACGCTGTTCGGCGGCCGCTTCACCTCGATGCTCAACGACGAACTTCGAGTCAATTCGGGACTCACCTACGGCGCCCGCTCGCGCTTCGACGAGGATCGCCTGCCCGGCTCGGTCGCCATCTCCACTTACACCAAGACCGAAGCCACCGTCCAGGCCATCGACATCGCCCTCGGCCTGCTCGCCAAACTGCGCGACCAGGGGCTCACGGCTGAACAACTGACCTCGGCCCGCAACTACATCAAGGGCCGCTTCCCGACCGAGGAACTCGAAACCGCCGACCAGCTTGCCGGCGTTCTAGGCGAGATGGAACTGTTCGCGCTGAACAAGGGGGAGATCGACGACTACTTTTCGCGCATCGACGCCCTGACGCTTGATCAGGTGAACGCCGCCGCGCGCAAGTGGTACCGCAACGACAATCTCCAGTTCCTGCTCATCGGCCCGGCGGCCAAGATCCAGGAACAGGTGAAGAAGTACGCGCCGCAGATGAAGGTCCAGGCAATCACCGAGCCGGGCCTGAAGACGCCGGCGTTCAACTGAGCGGCGGGGCAGGGAATCCGCGTTCCACCAGGCCCGGATGGCTCGCCGTCCGGGCCTTTGCCGTCTCCCCCTGCGCCCGGCATTTGTTGACAGCATCTCGCCATAGTCGATATATTCTGACCTGAAATCGAGCAGCAGGCTAACCTCAATGACGCCGCCCGCACCGCAGCCGGTCTCCGGCCTGCACGCTGACCTCCCTGCCCGGCCCGGCACGCCGGCGACACGCAATGACACGCCCTGCCGTATGTCCGGCTCATTCGCCCTCCCGCTCTCCGGAGTCAGACCATGAACCCTCTTGCCCTGATGCTGGCCGCCACGCCCGACCGGCTCATCGTCCTCAACCCCGTCGATCTGGCCATCATCGCCATCTATTTCGTCGCCGTCCTCATGATCGGCTTCTATCTGAAGGAACGCGCCTCGACCGGCGAGGACTTCTTCCTCGCGGGCCGCGAAATGACGGCCTGGATCGCCGGCCTGGCGTTCCTTTCCGCCAATCTTGGATCGCTCGAACTGATGGGCTGGGCTGCCGCCTCTTACCAGTACGGCATCCTCGCCACCCACTGGTATTGGATCGGCGCCATCCCGGCGATGCTCTTCCTGGGCGTCGTGATGATGCCGTTCTACTACATCTCGAAGACCCACTCGGTGCCCGGCTACCTGCAACTGCGCTTCGGCGAGGGAGCCCGCGGATTGTCGGCCGTCACCTTCGCCTTCATGACCGTCCTGATGTCGGGCATCAACATGTACTCGATGGCCCTGGTCATGAAGGTGGTCCTGGGCTGGGACATCAACTTCTCCATCTGGGTGTCGTCAATTACAGTCGCCATCTATGTCGCCCTCGGCGGGCTTCGCTCGGCCATCTTCAATGAGGTTCTGCAATTCGTCCTCATCTGGCTTGGCGCGGCTCTGATCCCCATCCTGGGCCTCATCGAAGCCGGCGGCTGGACCAATCTGCAGGCACGCATCGCGACAAACTGGGCCGGCCAGAACTTCACCAGCCTGTGGAGCACGCTGGGCACGTTTGAAGGCAACCCGATGGGCATCCACTGGACCGGCATTGTGCTGGGCCTGGGCTGGGTGATTTCGTTCGGTTACTGGACGACCGACTTCCTGGTCGTCCAGCGCGTGCTGGCGGCCAAGGATCTGCGCGCCGCCAAGATGGCTCCCATCATCGGCGCATGGTTCAAAATGCTCGTTCCCTTCATCGTCATCCTGCCCGGCCTGCTCGGACTCGGCCTGCTGGACATGAAACTCACCGGCGAGGCCGAAGCCATCGCTACCGGCGGCCACAGCTATAACGAAGTGCTGCCGCTGATGATGGCACGATACCTCGGCCCGGGGCTTCTGGGCCTGGGCATCACCGCACTGATCGCCGGCTTCATGTCGGGCATGGCAGGCAACGTGAGCGCCTTCGCCACGGTCTGGACCTACGACATCTATCGCGCCTTCATGAAGAAGGATGCCTCGGATTCGCATTACGTCTCGATGGGCCGCTGGTGCACCATCGTCGGCGTGCTGATTTCGATCGGCACGGCGTATCTGGTGATGCAGTTCCTTTCGATCATGGACTACGTCCAGGCCCTGTTCAGCTTCTTCATCGCGCCGCTGTTCGGCACCGTGCTGCTCGGCATGTTGTGGAAACGGGCGACGCCGGCAGGCGGATTCTGGGGCCTGCTGGCGGGCACGGTCTCCTCCATCGGCATGTGGGCCTGGGTGAAGGCCGACCCCACGGCGCTGAGCATCATCGCGCTGTCGCCCAATGCTAAGGACATGGCCGAAAACATGTACCGCGCGCTGTGGTCGTGGATCGTCTGCGTCGTGGTGACCGTGGTGGTCAGCTACATGACGAAACCGAAACCGATTGAGGAACTGCAAGGACTGGTCTACGGCGCCACGGAAATCCCGTCAGAACACGGCGTGCCGCTGATGTCGAAGCCGGCGTTTTGGGCTTGGGTGGTGGGTGCGGTCTTTGTGGTTCTGAACGTGATCTTCTGGTAGGAGGCTGAGATGACTGGCGAAAACGGACAAATCTCGATCTGGTACTTCATCGGCTGCCTGCTGACGATCTACGGCGTCCTGATCACAGGCTCCGGGATCTATGAGCTTTTCTCTCCACCGGCGCATCCGGTGGTGCTGGCCGAGTTTCACGCCGCCGTCTGGTGGGGCCTGTTGATGCTCGCCGGCGGCTTGGCGTATATCCATTTCTTCCGTCCCTCGAAGGGGAACAAGTAACGAAGGGAGTGCAATTATGAGCGGGACTTCAGTGACATTTGGCATGATCGTCGGCAACCGGGGCTTCTTCCCCGACCACCTCGCCGTCAGCGGCCGCCAGGAGATGATCGCGGCCGTCGAAAAGGCCGGCCACAAAGTGGTTGCGCCCGAACCGGGCCAGACTCTTCATGGCGCGGTCACCTCGCGCGACGATGCCAAGAAGTGCGCCGACCTGTTCCGCGCCAACCGCGATTCGATCGCCGGCGTTATCGTCACCCTGCCCAACTTCGGCGAAGAGAAAGCCATCGTCGAAACCCTTCGCATGGCCGGCCTCAACGTGCCCGTGCTGGTGCAGGCCACGCCCGATTCGGCTGGAAAGATGACCATCGCCGACCGCCGCGATTCGTTCTGCGGCAAGATGTCGTGCTGCAACAACCTGAAGCAGTACGGCATCCCGTACTCGCTGACGACGCTGCACACCGAATCGCCCGATTCGCCGCAGTTCGCCGCCGATCTGGACCGCTTCGCCGCCATCTGCCGCGTCGTCAAAGGCTTGCGCAGCCTTCGCGTCGGCGCCATCGGCGCACGTCCCCAGGCGTTCAATACCGTCCGCTACAGCGAGAAGATGCTCGAACTCGCCGGAATCGCCGTCGAGCCGATCGACCTGTCCGAGATCTTCGGCCGCATCGAACGCATGAAAGACGACTCGGCCGAAGCCCAGGCGTCGCTGGCTTCGATCAAGGGCTATGTCTCCACCGATGGCGTCCCCGAAGCGTCACTGCTGAAGATGGCCAAACTCGGCGCGGTCATTTCGGCATGGATGAAGGAGATGGATCTGGACATCTCGGCCGTGCAGTGCTGGACGTCGATGGAGGAGTACTTCGGCGTCGTGCCCTGCACGGTGATGAGCAAGATGTCGAACGAGTTGATGTCGAGCGCCTGCGAGGTGGATGTTTGCGGCGTCATCGCCATGCACGCGTTGCAACTGGCTTCGGGTACGCCCTCGGCGCTGCTCGACTGGAACAATAACTATGGCGACGACCCGGACAAGGCCGTCTGCTTCCACTGCTCCAACCTGCCGAAACATTTCTTCCAGGATGTCCGCATGGACTATCAGGAGATCATCGCCGGCACCGTCGGCAAGCTGAACACCTTTGGCACCTGCGTCGGCCGCGTGAAGCCGGGCGCGATGAGCTATGCGCGCTTCTCGACCGACGACTTCACGGGCAAGATCCGCGGCTATGCGGGCACGGGCGAGTTCACCGACGATCCGCTCTCGACATTCGGCGGCGCCGGCGTTGTCCGCATCCCGAACATGCAGGCGCTGCTGCGCCACATCTGCCAGAACGGCTTCGAGCATCACGTCGCGGCCAACTTCTCGGCCACGGCGGGCGAGGCGGTCTGCGAGGCCGCCTCGACTTACCTCGGCTGGGATATGTACTGGCACGGTTAGCTTTTTTTGACGGGCGCGTGGCGCGCTTCCCGCGGCGCTGCCACGCGCCTTTTTCTTGATTCGTCGAGCAAGTGGAGGGATGACATGGCCATCGTAGCCGGAGTGGACTACGGGACGCTGAGCGTCCGCGTTTCGATTGTCGATAGCGAACGGGGCCGCATCGGCACCGGCGCTGGGGAGTACCTGCTGCACCGCAAGCGCGAGGATCCAGACCACGCCACCCAATCCCATGCCGACCACATGTCGGCTCTCGTCACGGCCATGGGCAAGGCCCTGGAGGCGGCGGGTGTCGAGGGCGGCGCCATCGAGGCTCTGGCCATCGACACCACGGGATCGAGCGTTGTGGCCGTGGACGACAACCTCCAGCCTCTTGACGATTACTATCTCTGGTGCGACCACCGGGCGTGGCGCGAGGCCGCCGAGTTTACCGCCAAGGCCCACGAAACGGGCCTCGAAGCCATTCAATGGTGTGGCGGGACGTATTCATCGGAATGGGGCTTCTCGAAGCTGCTGCACTGGCTGCGGAACAACCCCGACAAGCGCTCCCGCATGGCCACGGCATTGGAACATTGCGACATGGCCGCCGCCACGCTCTGCGGAATTACGAAGGCCGAAGACGCGCCGCGTTCGATCTGCGCCATGGGCCACAAGTGGATGTGGAACGCCTCGCTCGGCGGACTGCCGCCGGAGGAGTTCCTCGTCGCCGTTGATCCGCTGCTGGCCGGCGTGCGCGCGAAACTGCAAGGCCGTTACGAAACTTCGGAGAAGATCGCCGGAAGGCTATCAGCAGAATGGGCGGCGAAGCTTGGTTTGCGTGAAGGCATCCCTGTTCCGGTTGGCGCGTTCGACGCCCATTGGGACGCCATCGGCGCGGGCTGCAAGGAAGGCGACGTGGTGAACGTCGTCGGAACGTCCACCTGCATCATGGCCATCATGCCCGGCGTGTCGCTTATACAGGGCGTCTGCGGCCTGGTGCCCGGATCGATCCATCCATCGCTGACCGGCGTCGAGGCGGGGTTGTCGGCCACCGGCGACATCTTCGACGCCATCGCCAAACGCGCCGCGACCACCGTGGCCGCGCTTTCGGAAGGGCTCGACAATTTCCGCGCAGGCCAGACCGGACTGCTTCGCCTGACGTGGGACAACGGCGACCGCACGATCCTGGTGAACCCCGAACTCGGCGGCGTCACGCTGGGCTGGAAACTGACGCACACGGCGCAGGACGAACTGTTCGCCGCCATCGAAGGCACGGCGTTCCATACGCGCGTCATCCTCCAAAGTATGGAGGAGGGCGGCGTGCCGATCCGCCAGGTGATTAACGGCGGTGGCATCCCGCAGAAGAACGACGTGCTCAACCGCGTCTACGCAAATGTGTTGAACAAGCCGGTGCTCGTGCCGGAAAGCGACGTCACATCGCTCGGCTCGGCCATCTTCGCGTTCCTCGCCGCCGGCACGTTCAAGACGTTGGAAGAGGCGCAGGCCGCGCTTTGCCCCAGCTACCGCGTCGTCGAGCCGGACCCCAAGCAGGCCGCCGTCTATGCACGGTTGTATCCTTTGTATAGGAAGCTCTACTTCGGGCTCGGTCAGAAGGGTGCGGATGCGGCCGCCATCGGCGACGTCCTACCCGCGCTGAGAGACATCGCCGCCGAAGCGCGCTCGTCAGAATGAAATCCGAACAACTACGCCAACACGTCCTCGACGCCAATCTCGAAATCGTCCGCCGCGGACTCGTCCTCTATACCTGGGGCAACGCCTCGGGCATCGACCGTGCCGAGGGCGTCATCGCCATCAAGCCCTCGGGCGTGCCTTACGGCAACATGACCGCCGCCGACATCGTCCTCGTGGACCTCGACGGCAAAACCGTGGACGGCAAGCTGAAGCCTTCCTCGGACCTCGATACCCACCTGGTGCTCTACAAGGCCTTCGAGCTAATCGGCGGCATCGTGCATACGCACTCGCGCACCGCGACGGCGTGGGCCCAGGCCTGCCGCGAGATCCCCTGCCTCGGCACCACCCACGCCGATTACTTTCACGGCCCCGTGCCCGTCACCCGGCATCTCGGCGCCGCCGATATCCATTCCGACTACGAGGGGGCGACGGGACGCGCCATCGTCGAAGCCTTCGACGGGTTGGATCCCGTCGCTGTCCCTGGCGTGCTGGTTGCCGGCCATGCCCCGTTCACCTGGGGCAAGACCGCGGCGGAGGCCGCCTATCACTCAGTCGTGCTGGAAGAGTTGGCCCGCATCGCCATGCAGACTCTCGCCATCAACCCCCATGCCGCGCCGCTACCCAAAGCGCAACTCGACAAGCATTACTCCCGCAAGCACGGCAAGAACGCCACCTACGGGCAGGGTTAGTTTCAGACCCGTGCGTAGGCCCGCACGTGTGAAGCCCGGACTATCGGGTCGGCGATCTCTTTCAATTGCTTCCAATGCAGGCTCGATCCGAGCTTGCTGTCCGAGCCGGCAGCGAGATTCGACCCGCCCCAGATCTTTTCGTCCGGCTGGTCCTCGGCGGCCTGAAACGCGTCGATCAGCTTCGGGATCTGGAAGACATCCTCATCGTACGGTGAACCGCGGATGATGCTGTAGGTATAGCGGCCGTTCGGCCGTTCGCAGATCAGGCTGATCAGGTTCGTGTGGCCCTGGCTGGCCAGCACGAGCCTGGACAGCGGATCGCCCTTCTCATCGGCAATGACGTAGTTGTACGGCGACCGGTACAGGATATCGGGCTCCACCGTGATCGGCGTGATCCCCGCCTGCCCGTTCAGCAGTGCCAGCAGCCGGTCACAGACCTTGCGCACCGTGCCGCGGACAATCGCCTCGTCGCCCATCACCTTGCCCAACCGCCGCTGGTCGCGGTACGGTTCGAAGACCCAGGTGAAGTGGTTTTTCACGAGGTCATCCAGCTTCACCGGATACAAGCCGCCACAGACGTCGATCTTGTTGTTGTACTGGACGATCCAGCGCAGCATGGGCATGCCCTCGGCACGCTCCAGCATCCAGTGGTATTCGAGCACGAATGCCGCCAGGCAGACGTCCTGGTCAGCGTTCCAGACAAACACTGGCACCTGCGGCCGGGCCTGCAGCCAGCGCTCCATCAAACGGCCCTGCCTGACGGCGATATAGGCCTGCATGGCTGCGCTCATCGACGCTTCCCGGACGACGCCGGCGTGGTGATCGAAGTTGATGTAGTGGCCGCGGTGCCCTGGGATGTCGTCGAGCACCTCGAGTGCGATTGAGTATTCGGGGGTCTCGCGGATGAACTCATCCCAGCTCTCAAACCGCTTCTTGGAGACCCGGAGGTCGATGTTGGTAAACAGACTGTCCATTGGGTTCAGCGAAGCCAGGCAGCCCAGTCAAACGACAGCCCCGCCGGAGCGGGGCAGCGTCTATGCCGGTGGCGAGGTGCCGACCCCGCCCGCTGCTTGAGCTTGCGCCTCATGCGATTCCCATTCTTCACCCGCACGGATGCTTACGTCAACTCCGCCGGTCCTCGTTAATGTTTAATGCCGTTCACACTATGATGTAGGTGACGTCATGTTGAAACTCGGCAAATACTCCATCGGAGCGGGCGACCGCTTCGCCCATCAGGCCCCGGCGCAGCTCGAAGCTTGCATTGAGGCGACGCATGCGGGCATCGAAGTGATCCCGGTCTGGAACAAATCGTTCCGAGAGCATTCCATCGTCGGCAGCCAGCCGCCATCGGCCCGCGAGGCCGCCGTGAAGGCCGTTCAGGACCTCGGATGGGTCCGGCCGTGGCACACCGACGCCGACCATATCCACCTCGGAAACGTCGATGGCTTTATCGACTGCTCCGACTTTTTTACCATCGACGTCGCCGAGAACATCGGTGGCCCGGTTGACGCATCCGAGACGGCCGCCTTCATCCTCCGCCATCCCGAACTTCTCCAGCCCACTGCGATCCCAGGCCTCGATGCGCCGGTCCATCTGCACCAATCCGAACTTCTGCGCATCGCGACCAAGTATCTGCCTGCCGTCCAGGCCGCGGGCCGCATCTACCGCCACATCCTTGAAGCCCGCGCCAGCCGCCCCTTCATCACCGAAGTGTCGATGGACGAAACCGACACGCCGCAGTCGCCCCAGGAACTGCTGGTGATCCTGGCCGCCGTCGCCGACGAGGAGATCCCCGCCCAGACCATCGCGCCCAAGTTCACCGGCCGTTTCAACAAGGGCGTCGATTACGTCGGCGATCCGCTGCAGTTCGAGCGCGAGTTCAACGAAGACATCTCGGTGGTTGCCCATGCTGTCAGACACTACGGCCTGCCCGAGAACCTGAAACTCAGCGTCCACTCAGGCAGCGACAAGTTCTCGATCTACCCGGCGATTCATCGCGCCATGCGCCGCCACGACGCCGGCGTCCATCTCAAGACGGCCGGTACGACGTGGCTGGAAGAGTTGATCGGCCTCGCCGAGCACGGCGCCGATGGCCTGGCCCTGGCCAAGGAGGTCTATGCCGAGGCCTTCGCACACCGCGAAGAGCTCTGCGCGCCCTATGCCTCCGTGGTGGATATCGATCCGTCGAAACTGCCCGATCCCGCCGCCGTTAACCTCTGGACCGGCGAGCAGTTCGCCGCCGCCCTCCGCCACGACCAATCCAATCCCGCCTACAACCTGCACCTGCGCCAGCTCCTGCATGTCGGCTACAAGGTGGCGGCTAAGATGGGCGAGCGCTATACCGGCATGCTGGTTGAATCCAGGGAATCCGTGTCACGCAACGTGAAGGCCAACCTCTGGCAGCGCCACATCCGGCCGGTCTTCCTCGGCGCATAGGCCGGCCCAAGGCCTCTCCGCTCACTGGCGTCCCAGATTCTCGTAGATCTTGACGTTCTTCGTTGAAGCGCCGGCGCAGGCGATATCCGGACGCCCGTCGCCCGTGAGATCCTCGATCCGGCAATCAGCCGCCGCCATGCCGCCATCGTCCAGAACCTGGCTGGTCCACTTCCTTCCCCTCGCATCGACCGCCTGGTAGATCGTCACCCTATGGCCCTTGCCTCGGAAGCCGCAGACGATCTCGTCGCGCCCGTCGCCATCGAGATCGCCCACCGCCAGAGCGTGGCCGTTCGTCATGGCGCCTTCCAGCACATTGCGGGTCCAGCGCTTGCCCTCCGGGATATAGACCACCACCTGGTTGCCGTGCCACGGCTCAATGGCCGCCAGGAACCACTGCCTGCCAAGTCGGCCCTGCCTCACCTCGCTGCTGCCGCACTGCGGGCACTCGCGCTGGTCGCCCCTGGCGATTTGCGTCGCCGTCACCTCACCCTTGCCGTTTCGTTCAATCCGGTGCAGCCCCAGGAAACTCGCCGTCAGAAGCTGTTCCTTCTTCGCGCCCCTCCAGCGCACCGGGACAATCGCGTGCAGGATCCCGTGCAGTTTGCCGTGCAGAAGCTCGCGTTTCCAAGCGCCGGGCCGGTAAAGATACACAGGCACGTCGTCGTCGTTCAGCGGCGCCTTCGCTTTCATGCCCACCATCGGTCCCAGCAACAGCACTTTCTTCCCCGTGCCGTCGAAGTCGATGAACCGCACCCGGTGCGCTGTCGGCACGCGGTCGATTTCGGTCATCGTCCAGGGCTGCCTCGGGTCGGGGCCAGCCTTCAGCATTGCGACGTTGCCCACGCTGCGCTCAGGACTCGATTCAAACCGGTAGGCCAGCACGATCTCCGGCCGCCCGTCGCCGTCAGTGTCCCAGGCGTCGGCGTTCAACTGCCGCGGGACATCGCTGGCGATCACGTGGCGCGTCCAAGCAGGATTCTCATACCAGGCCAATTCCGACGCCCGCTCGTCAATTGCGATCAGGTCCTTGCGCCCGTCGCCGTTCAGGTCAACCGCAAGCAGTTGATAACCCATCTCCACGCTGCTCGTAACGGTGATCTCCCGGAACCGGGGCAACTCCCCGGCGGTTGCCGCCAAGGCTAAAAACGCAGTCAGGATCATCTGTCTCATCTCATCGCCTGCCGAATCCAGCTTACAGTTTTCAGCGCCTTGTCTCGCACCAGTCCCGCGCCATCCGTCGCCAGGTCCCTTGTTTCGCCCGCCGCGCTCTGATAGAACAGGGTCCAGCCTCAACGGCGAACAATGTTCCTATCGAGTACGGAGAGTATCATGCCGCTGTTTCGAACCGCCCTTGTCCAGTCCTGCATGTTGATCGGCATTGCGATGATGCCTGCACTGGGCCAGACCGCCCAACCGGAGATGACCGCGTTGAAATCCACCTTTGTGCCCGGCGCCAAGACCATCTTCTATGACGACTTCAGCGACATGACCGCGGATTCGCCGCCCCCGCATTTCAAAGTCCGCGGCGCGGCTCCCGCGCTGATGACCGGCGGTGACGTCAAGCAGTTGACAGTCACGGCAAGAGGAACGCTGACGCCAAACCTCACGTCGTTGCCGAAGAACTTCACCTTCGAGGGCGAGTACAAGTTCGACACCAAGGCGCGGGAACTCATCATCCTCATGTTCGCCGCGGGCGACAAGCAGATCCTCCATCTCACTATCTCAGCCATGGCCAAAGAAGTAGACCTTGCGGCCTCTCTCCGTGCCCCATACCAGGAACTCGGCCGCAAACGAGCGCCGGCCGATTGGAGCCAGCCTGCGAAGCTCGCGCTCTGGGTTCAGGATGGCCGGCTCCGCGTCTTCCTCAATGGTGAAAAGCATCTGGACTTCAACCAGGTGGAGATGCCTCCTCTCACCAAGGTCGAATTTGCCCACGACTTCTATGGCGCCAATCAGTCCATCGGTTACCGCTCCATCCGCTTCGCCGAATCCACGCCCGACTTCGGCCAGATCATCATGTCCTCAGGCCGATACGTGACCCAGGGCATCACGTTCGACACCGCCAGCGACCGTATCAAACCCGAGTCCGCACCCGTCATCCAGATGATCGCCAAAGGCCTGGAGGCAAACCCGGCGCTGAAACTCCTGATCGAAGGCCACACCGATTCAGCCGGCAACGCCGCCGCCAACATGGACCTGTCGAATCGCCGCGCCGAAGCCGTGAAGTCGGTTCTCGCCGGCCAGTTCAAGGTGGATGGCGCGCGGCTGACCACCGCCGGGCTTGGCGCCACCAAACCCGCCGGCCCGAACGAAACTCCTCATGGCCGCGCCCAGAACCGGCGTGTCGAGTTCGTCAAGCAATAAGGCCTGCGCCGGTCATAGCCAGGCGTTCAGGCCTTCGTGCCTCACCTGCCAGCCTCGTTTGGGGAAACCGTCCCATGCCGCGGCCATCATCGCCACGGCGGCCAGCAATCCGCCATTGCCTGGCAGGTAGAGCGTCAGGTTCGGCCGCTGATAGTTGTGCCCGTTCGGCAGCCATTCGTTTTTGGGCGACTTGATGAACAGCGCCTCGATGGCGATCTCGGGCTCGCCCAGCTTGGCGGCGGTCATGGCCGTCATGGGGAAGTCCCAGCCCCAAGTGTCGGGCCATTGCCAATCGGCCATCACCTTCTTCAGTGTCCGCCGCATGGTCTCCTTGTCCACGCCCTGGCCCTCCAGCACGCCATAGGCGCCCAGCATCGACGGATGGTCGCGGTGGCGCTGCGTGTACGTCTGCGGGCAGTTCTCATGCGCCAGATACAGCCCGTCTTTCACCGGCAGCGGCGACATCCGCTTTCGCACGTCGTCCCACTTCGCCACCGGCGGCAACCCGACCCGCCCGCGCCACTGCTGGGCGATTCCCAGAGCCTGCATCCACTGCGAAAGCTCGAACGTCGGGTTCCACGTCTCCCGCGGCGGATGATTCTCCTGCGCCGGAATCAGCGGCGGGCCAAGCACGTAGCGGCCATCGCGCTCGACGGCGAAGTCGGCCATGAACTCGGCCGATTGAAAGACAATCTCCGCATACCTTTCGGCGGTCCGGCGGTCAGGATGCGCCCGGTAACACAGATCGGCCAACACGATCGGATGCGGCTGCTGCCAGATCAACATCTCGCCCACGCCCGACGGGCTGTCCCGGCCGTTAAGATCCGTCATCTTCGCCCAGCGGGCGCCCTTGTAGCCCTGCTTCCGCGCCTTCTCCACGGCCACCGGCAGCACCCGTTCGTACCACGCCATGCTGCGCTCAAGCAGCGGCGTCCGGCCCCACAGCGGGAGGTGCGCGGCGTGCCACCAATGCATTTCCAGGTGAAACTTGCCGTACCAACTGTTGCACGTCAACCCCGTCTCCTGCGGCGGCGCCGAACCTGAACACTGAATCGCCGTCAGGTATTGCGACAACACGATTCGCCGTTCGAGTTCATCCGCCCGAGCGTCAGTCGATCCCGACAGATCAACCGCTCCGCCCGTTGACCAGAACTTCGCCCAGTGCCTCTCGCTTGCCGCCATGCACGCCTTCGCCGGCAGCGGCTGTTGCTGGCCCTTCCGCCCGCTAAACTCACACACGAACTCCAACTGCCGCCCGGCCAGGACCACAGCGTGCGGGCCCTGTTTCGCAACCCGTGCGCCGCCGGTCCAGCCAAGCGAGACCCAGTACCGGTCGCCGTCCAGCCGGCGCTCGATCGACACGCTGCTCAGGCCTGGCGTCGAGAGGTTTGTCTCGTGCCGCGCCGGCGAGTTCCAGTCCGACGCATTCACGCCCGGCGACCCATACGGGAAATCGATGGCCACGCTCAGCCGCCCCAGCGTCACCAGCGCCGAATCCACCCTGGCCGCAACCGCATCCCTCTCCGGGTGGCAACAGGTCAACACGGTGACCGGAACGCCTTCGAGCTGAAACCGGCTGGTCAGGACCCCGGTCCAAAGATCCAGCGTCTGCTCAACCCCCGTGATCACCGCCGCATTCAGCGGCTTGCCGTCCAGGCGCAGTCCGATCCGCGCCAGATTCAGCCTGTGCGGATTCTCCCGCAGCCAGTTGAACAGCTTCTCCTGGCCCTTGGCGCTGGTGGCATAGCCGACCGCGCGGCCATAGGTGTCGAACATCTCCATGCGCAGTCCATCCGGCGTCATTCCGTCCGGGATGGGGAAGCTATGCCAGCCCCATTGCGACTGCGTGCAAAGCGGCGTCGTCTTTTCGTATTCATCCGGAATCGACTGCAACCCCGTCACATCGGCTGTGAAAGCAAACTCGCCATTGCCCACCGAAAGCGGCGAGCGCGGGTCCATCGCCCGCAGAACGGGGTTGTGGCGCCTCACCACGTCCCGGCGGCCAATCCCTTGCGCACCCTCGGCCCGGCGCGCAACCGCCACCGCCCCAGGTGCAGCCAATAACTCCCTTCGACTCATCCGATGCGACATCGCCAACTCCTTCCCGCCGGCTTAAGAAACCTGGAAAGCCTCGTAAGTGGTTCAGAATTAAAGTACCGCAC
>JACZJQ010000048.1 GCA_014860455.1 Bryobacteraceae bacterium
GTTGTGCACGGGGTATGGGCTGGTGGGCGTCGGGGCGGCGCTGATGGCGGCGCCGTCGACAGCGGTTGTGGCGATGGGGATTTTACTGAGTGGGTTTGGGCTGGGGCTGGTGATTCCGGCGTCGAACTTGTTGGTGGCTGAGACGTCGGGGGAGCGCAGCGCGTCGCGGTTGAATCTGTTGAACGTTTGCGGCGGGTCTGGTGCGGTGGCCGGGCCGCCGGCAGTGGCTTGGCTGCGGGATGCGTACGGGCTCGCCGGGGTGGCGGGCATGATGGCCGTGATGGCGGTGGTGTGCTCGGCGGTGTTGTACAGGACAGTGCCGGCGGCGCATCCGCAGACAGGGGAGCGGGGCGAGTCGAGGCGGCGGTTCCAGTGGACCGTGGCGATGCTGTTGTTCCTGTATGTGGGCGCGGAGACGACGCTGTCGGGGTGGTTGCCGACAATGGCGATCCGGCGTGCGGGGGCGCATTCGGGCACGGAGGCGTTGCCGCTTTCGGCATTCTGGGGGGCGATGATGGTGGGGCGAGGACTGGCGGCGGTGCTGCTGAGACGGCATACGGTGGCGCAGTTGATGTGGGTGTTGCTGATCGGTGCTCCGCTGGCGGTGGCGAGTTTGGCGTTGGGTTCGACAACGCTCGGAATCGCGATCTGCGCGGCGCTGGCCGGGGTGTTTTTCGGGCCGGTGTTTCCGAATGCGGTTTCGGTCTTGCAGGCGGCGTTTCCGGCCGAGGCGCGGCGATTGGGGCCGCCGGTGTTTGCGGCGGCGTCGGCGGGCGGGGCGATCGTGCCGTGGATCGCCGGTTGGATATCGGCGAACTCAACAGACGTACGGGTGATCCTGGGGCCGGCGGTGGTGTGCCTGATCGTGATGGCGCCGGTGTGGAGCAGCGTCAGGCGGCAGGCGGGTCTGAATTGACGAGTCACTTCGCCGGCGGGAATGGGATGCCGACGCGGTAGATGGTGGGGTGGCTGGGGACGGCGGCGCCAATGGGCGTGCCCGCGGCGAGACCCATCATGGTGCAGAAGTAGGCGATAGACTGCCAGTCGTCGTGGCGTTCGCGGGTGATGATCTGGCCGATGACGAAGCCCGTGCCGGCGCCGATGGCGGCTCCGATGGCGAGGTTGCGGAGGCGCTTGCTGCGGCCGGTGATGGTGATACGGTGGACATCGGATCTGGGGATGACGACGTCGGCGGATTTCTGGCGGACGACGATGGAATCGGATGAAAACGATTCGAAGCGGCCGCTCACCGACTTCAAGTTCATGCGGACGACCTGGACCTTTTCATCGCGGCGGATCTGAGAGAGGGCGGACCAGTTTTCAGGATCCGCTGCATGAACAGGCGCCGCCAGGCACCCGATCAGTACCAGCGCCGCGGGAAACATCTTCCTGGTTTGATCTGTCACAATACTCCTCTCCTCCCGGCACAACTGCGAATCACCATCATCAGAGCGCGCCGGGCGTTGTCTCAGTTGCTGGCGTGAACCGTCGTGGCCGCCCGGTAGACGGTGGGATGCCCAGGGGTTGTCGCCCCCAGGGCCGCGCCGCCACCCATTCCGACAATGGCCGAAGCGGCAAGAACGCCTTCTCTGCCGCCGTTCCATCTCGTCGTGGCCAGATGTCCAATCAACACGCCCAGCGCCCCGCCCGCGGCGGTCCCGATGACGGTATTCCGCAACCGGTGTCCTCGTTCCAACACGGTGATTCGGACGACTTCACTTTTCGGGATGACAACGGCGGCAGATTCCACGCGTATCACGATGGAATCCGCCGAAAACGACTCGAAGCCGCCCTTCACCGTCTTCATTTTGTCGCGGACAACAAGCACGTCCTCTCCTGGCTTGATTACCGACAGGTTCCCCCAATCGGAGGTATCACTTGCAAGGCAAGGCTCGAATCCACTCAGCAAAGCGGATGCGGCCAGTATGGAGCCGAGAAGACCAATTCGTCCCATGGCCCACAACGCCTCCTCTCCGACTGGAGCTTAGACCAGATTTGCTCAGTAGTCCAGAGTCGTAAGGTAGTTGATGCTGCCTTTGAGGCTGGCGAGAGGGTCGCCGGGCGTCTGGTCCTGCTCGACGAAGTAGTTCTTCACGCCAGCCTTGGCGGCGGCTTTGAGGACCGGGGCGATCTGGATGGCGCCTTTGCCGACTTCCTGGAACGCCTCGCGGGGGACACGTTCGTCGAAGCGCTGGGGGATGCCTTCGCTAACATTCTTCAGATGGAGCAGCGAGATGCGCTTCGAGTATTTCTGGATGGCGGCGACGGGGTCGAGTCCGGCGACTTTCACCCACATGATGTCGAGTTCCACCTGGACGAGTTTGGGATCGGTTTCGGCCATCATGCGATCGAAGATGGTGGTGTTTTCGAGCGGCGCGAACTCGAAGGCGTGGTTGTGGTAGCAGAGCGTCATGCCGGCGGCGCGGGCCAGTTCGCCGGCCTTGTTCAGCGTCTCACCGAGTTTGCGCATGTTGTCGGCGCTGCGCATATTGGGCGGGACATAGGGGCAGACGACGAACTTGAAGCCGCGGGCCTTGGAGTCGTCGATCATGGCGGGGATCTTGTCGGGCGCGGAGAGGAACGCGCCGGCGTCGAGGTGGACGCTGACCGGTTTCAGCTTCGTCTGTTTCAGGGCGTCCCAGATCTTGGGCAGATCGCCGGAGACGGCTTCGACTTCGGTGTAGCCCATCGCTTCGAGGGCTTTGAGGGTTTCCAAAGGCTGCTTGGGCAGGATGGAACGGAGCGTGTACAGCTGCGCGCCGATGGATTTCAGCTTCGCCGCCTGGAGCGGCAGGGCGGCGGCCGAGGCCGCCAGGATGAGTTCACGCCGGGAGATGCGCATCGCGAGGCTCCTTAATACTTGCAGGACGAGGGTTCGGACTTGACGTGATAGGACTTGTAGTTCGACGCCTTGGGATCGGTGCATCCAACGAGGTTGAGCAGTTCGACCTTGCGGAACTCGACCGGGTGGGATTCCGACTGCAGCGAGATCCAGCCGGATTCGAGCATCTTGCCGTCCTGCTTCACGGCCGGGTCGTGCTTGGAGACCGAGCCGCCGCCGATCTGGGACATCTCGTAAGTCAGCACCGGCTGGCCGTCGATGAGATGGCGCACGACGCCGCTGCCGTGGACTTCGACCTCGGCGCGGACCCACTGGTCGCCGTCATAGGTCTTCGAGGTGGAGGTGATGCAGTGCTGCGTGGTGAATTTGCCGTTGTGGACGACGTTGGTGCCGGGGGTGCAGAGATTGAGCGTGGTGCGGGGGCCTTTGCCGAGTCCGCCGAGAAGCTGGGATTCGATGGAGATGGGGAAGTCCTGGTCTTTGCCCATCGATTGGGGGCTCTGGCAGTGGACCATGATGCCGGAGTTGCGCGTGGCCCAACCGGGACCGCCGGTGACCTGGTCGCCGGTGAAACGGTACTCGACGGCGATGATGTAGTAGCTGAACGGGTCCTTGTAGAAGATGTGGCCGAAACGGCTGCCCCACTCCTTGTACTGGTCGTAGCTGACCTTGAAGACGCCGTTTTCGACGCGGAAGGTGTTGCCGAAGTTCTCGCCTGTGGGGTAGCCGGTGATCTTGGGGATCCAGCCGGTGAGGTCCTTGCCGTTGAAGAGTTGGATCCAGTCTTTTTCGTCGGCCTTGGACTGGGCTTGGAGGAGTGTCGAGAAGAGGAGGCAGAGCAGAAGCGCTGTTCGCATCATGATGGGATCAGTATATGCGATGACGGGCGGGGCGGATTTGGAAGACCAAACGTCTCTGAGAAGAGCAAGCAAGGCTGGCCAGATTCGGTGCTGACGCCGACTGTGCCCGGCACCCAGAAATCGAGCGTCAGGCTGAGATATTCTAGGGGCCGGAGTCCAGCATGAGAGTAGTTCTCTTCATCAGCCTGCTGCTTCTCAGCCCGTCCCTGTTCGCCGACAATCCGAGTGGTCGAGCAGAAGAACTGCTCGACCTCGCACGTGGGGCGCCCGTTGAGGTCTTCGCCGACATCGCCTTCGAACTCTTGTCGGATGGTTCAATCCGCGCCGACAAGAGAGCGGCGGTGATCGAGGAGATCTTCCAGCGCTCTGGCGAAGCACGGCAGCCATTTCCTCTCAAATCTGCCACTCCAAAATCCAGAGGAGGGCGCTCCGAGTACACCGTGCAGGCCAGCGTCCTGCGACTCGATGGCCTCTCGATCCGTTGCCGTGCCGTGCAAAGCATGCTTGCCGTCGATGCGCGACGGGCACGGATGTTGTTCGACGACATTCCCCCGCCTTCCCTCCCCAAACCTGATTGCGGGCAGACGGTCGTGCCGGACATACGAGTGATCTTCGAGACACTGGCTGCAATCGTCGAGAGCGGCGCCTTCACTGCTGAGGAGACCAAGAAGCAGGCTCCACTCCGTCTCGCGGAAAGGCACATCCGGGCAATTGGCAGTTCTTCCGGACTCGCCGCGTCGGCAAGAGTCATGCCGCGATTGATGGCGGCCGGACTCGATGGGCAGGCACTCGAGGTGGCATTCGGCGGCGCGCTCGTCAATACGACGGACTCTGATCGAGCATTCAGCACGGAGGTCGAGCAGGGCGGGTTGGTTCAGTCCATTGTCGCGTTCGGGGATCTCCCGATGCTCAGCACGCTGCGCTCCTATCTAGCGCGTCACCTGACCGCGTCCCGTTGCCGGGACACCACTCACAGCGCGTCGCCTGCCATCAACCTCTTCAACCAGAGAGCTGCAAAAGTTGACGGCACAGATCTGCCACCGCTCAACGCTGCTGAGTTGAAGCCGGCCAAGGTCGAAGGCGATATGAGATCCCAAGCATGGTCAAACGAGGCTGCGATGCAAGCGCTGTTGCAGGAGGCCAGGAGTCTGCCGCCACGGGGCCGGGCGACATCGGACTGGGAGTTCCGCGCTCGAGAGATTCTGTGGAAGGTTGACGACTGGCGTAGCGCCGAGGGACAGGATCCCATCGAGTTCTTCCATCAGAGATCTTCACTTGCCTACGCGCTGTTAGACATCTTCCCCGCAGGTGATCTGAACCGCAAGGCAATCGAGGGATTCGCAGCGGCGCTCAATTCCCCTGAGGTGATCCGTGACGCTCCTGCCGAATGGCTTGTGCACGTGCGCATGATGTCGCTTTTCGCGGATCTGTTCGGAGGCGACAAAGGCAAAGCTCTCGCGTCGTTGCCTCAATTAAAAGAGTCCGGAATTCCGCTCGATGCCGGCCGTCTCGCAGTGGAAGCTATGATCGCTTCGCCGAACCCCACTCTCGCTCTATACGGCGAGTTGGCCGCTCTCAAGTCGGGGACGCGAGAGGGAGCGAAGTAGGTGCAGGAGATATCAGGGGGCGAAATCACCGCTGGGCGTGGGCGGGGGGTTGGGATTCGATGCGTTTGAGGGCTTTGCGGAGTTCGTGCTGGCAGAGGTGCTTGGCGTGGTTGCAGGGGCCGTCGTAGAAGTGTTTATGGAGGGCGGCGAGGGCGCGTTGTTCGCGGATTTGGCCGAGGGTCCAGACGGCGCGGTTGCGCTGTTCCATGGGGCATTTTTCGCAGTTCACTAAGTCGATGAGGGCTTGCGAGGAGTCGCGGCCGGGGAACTGGGCGGCGGCGCTTTTCTGGGCTGAATGGATGCCCCATTCGATCATGGCCCAAGCGGTGCCGGCGACCAGCAGGATGAGGGCGAGGACCAAGGTGGCGGCCCAGCGGAGGACTTTGAGGTAATCGGTGCGCGCAGCCATAACGAGATGAGGATAACGCCGGGGGTGGAGAGGGTCAATGGG
>JACZJQ010000049.1 GCA_014860455.1 Bryobacteraceae bacterium
GGTCCGGTTTATGGAACTTTTGAGCAGCGCGTGCGGTATGATCCAGTGAACGGAGGTAAGCCGGCATGATCGCTATATATGTGCCCTGGTGGATGTGGGTGGTGCTGGGGATGGTGTTGTTGCTGGGCGAAGTGCTGACTCCAGGGGGATTTTTCATCATCTTTTTCGGGGCGGCGGCGGTGGTGGTGGGGTTGTTGAAAGCGCTGGGGCTGGAGATGGCGCTGTCGTATGAGTTGATGCTGTACGCGGTGCTGTCGGTGGTGGGTTTGTTGTTCTTCCGCAAGCCGTTGCAGCAGCGGTTCAAGCAGTTGACGCCGAACATTGCGGTGGATGAGATGACGGGTGAGACGGGGAAGGCGGTGGAGGAGATCGGGGCGGGAGCGACGGGGAAAGTGGAGTTGCGGGGGACGACGTGGAACGCGAAGAATTCAGGCGAGGCGGCGCTGGCAAAGGGGGTGGAGTGCGTGGTGGAGGCAGTGAACGGCCTTACCTTGACGGTACGGGCGAAATGAGGGGAGAGAGGGAGTAGAAAGGAATGGATATGGAGTTCGGAGCGCTATTTGCGGTTGGCTTTTTCTTATTGCTGGTGTTGATCATCATCGCCAAGACGGCGGTGGTGGTGCCGCAGCAGAACGCCTATGTAATCGAGCGGTTGGGCAAATATGCCGGGACGTTGCAGGCAGGGTTCCACATCCTGACGCCGTTTGTGGACCTGATCCGGTACAAGCATTCGCTGAAAGAACAGGCGGTGGATATTCCGGAGCAGATCTGCATCACGCGGGATAACGTGCAGGTGGCGGTGGACGGGGTTCTGTATTTGAAAGTGCTGAACCCGGAGCGGGCATCATACGGCATTTCCGATTATCAGTTTGCAATCCGGCAACTGGCGCAGACGACGCTGAGAAGCGAGGTGGGCAAGATCGACCTGGACCGGACGTTTGAAGAGCGAACGAATATCAACGCTCAGGTGGTGAGCGAACTGGACAAGGCCAGCGAACCTTGGGGCGTGAAAGTGTTGCGGTACGAGATCAAGACGATCGCGCCGCCGCACGACATCCTGGCTGCCATGGAGAAGCAGATGAGGGCCGAGCGCGAGAAGCGGGCGACGATTCTGAACTCGGAGGCGTCGCGCGAGGCGGCGATCAACAATGCCGAAGGCGACAAGCAGAAGGTGATCAAGGAATCGGAAGCCAACCGGCAGTTGCAGATCAACCAGGCCGAGGGCGAAGCATCGGCGATTCTGGCGGTGGCGACGGCGACGGCGGAAGGGTTGAGGAAAGTGGCGGCGGCGATTCACGACAAGGGTGGTTTCGAGGCTGTCCAACTGCGCGTGGCTGAGGCCTACATCACCGAGTTCGGCAAGATCGCCAAGGCGGGCAATACTCTGATCGTGCCCGCCAATCTGACCGACGTTGCCGCGTTTCTGGGCACGGCGATGAACGTAATCAAGAAGACGGAAGGGGGCGGCGGCACTGTCGGGCGGTAAGCCGGGCAAAGAGACCGAGATCAAGCTGAAGTGCGGGCCTGCCGGCGAGGCCCGCGCCCGGCTGATGGCCTGCGGATTCCGGGAGCGGACGCCACGGACGTTAGAACGCAACGAAGTGTTCGACACGGCCACGCTCGCGCTGCGAGCGGAGCGGAAACTGCTGCGGCTGCGCGAATACGGCGAGGAGCGGACGCTGACGTTCAAGGGGCCGCCGGAAGCGGGGCCGCATAAGGTGAGGGAAGAGATCGAAACGCGTGTGGCGGAGGCGGGGGCGATGAGGGTGATGCTGGAGCGGTTGGGGTATGAGGTGGTGTTCCGGTATGAGAAGTACCGGGCGGAGTTTGAAATGGACGGCGGGATGGCGGTGATCGATGAAACCCCCGTGGGCAACTTCATCGAACTCGAAGGTGAGGCGGAGTGGATTGACAAGTGCGCCGAGGCAATAGGATTCACGGCGGCGGACTACATTACCTTGAGCTACGCGTCGCTGTATCTGGAATGGTGTGCCCGGCAGGGCTTGGAGCCAGGGCACATGGAGTTCTCTTCACCTAAGGACTGACCTATCAGATCGCCCGGCTTGCCCTACAATAAAGAGCGTGCAGGGCAAACTCTCAATGAATGAGGCAGTCGGCTGCCTCGACGCCGTTCGCAATGAGATCGGCCGGGTTATCGTCGGGCAACAGGACGTCATCGACGGCGTGCTGATCTGCCTGTTGTCGGGCGGGCACGTGCTGCTGGAAGGCGTGCCGGGCTTGGGCAAGACGACGCTGCTGAGGACGCTGTCGCGGGTCCTTCATTTGAGGTACTCGCGAATCCAGTTCACGCCGGATCTGATGCCGGCCGACATTGTGGGGTCGATGGTGATGGAGACCTCGGACGGCGGGCACAAGGTGCTGCGGTTCCAGCCGGGTCCGATCTTTTCGCACCTGGTACTGGCGGACGAGATCAACCGTGCGACGCCCAAGACGCAGTCGGCGCTGCTGGAGGCGATGCAGGAGCGGACGGTCACATCCGGAACGACGACTCACGAACTGGAACGTCCATTTCTTGTAATGGCGACGCAGAACCCGATCGAGATGGAAGGCACGTATCCGCTGCCGGAGGCGCAGTTGGACCGGTTCCTGATGAAGATCCTGGTGGAGTATCCGTCGCGGGAGGAGTTGAACACGATCGTCGAGCGGACCATCCAGTTCGAGGAGCCGGCGCTCCAGATGATCGTCGACCGCGACAAAATCCTGGCGATCCGCGACCTGTGCCGGGGCGTGCTGGTGGCGCCGCACGTCCTGGATTTTGCCGTCAGCCTGGTGATGGCCACCCAGCCGGGGACGGCGAATGCACACGCGCTGGCGAACAAGTACATCCGCTATGGATCGTCGCCGCGAGGAGCGCAGGCGCTGGTGGAGTGTGGCCGTGTCGCAGCCTTTATGAAGGGGCGGGCGCATTTGTCGGTGGACGATGTGCGAGGCGTGGCGGCGTCGGTGCTCCGGCACAGGATTATTTTGAACTTCGACGCGCATGCCGACGAGCAGACGCCGGATTCGCTGCTGAAAGAGATCATCGGCGCGGTGGCGACCGCGGCGGCGCGCGGCTGAGCCGGACGGCGAATCGATGCCCGCGCCGGTCATAGAACGGTCCCTGCTGGAAAAGCTCGAGCGGCTGACCATCCGCTGGCAAAAGTCGTTCAGGGGACTTGTGGGCGGGCACAACCCGTCGCGCTATTCGGGGCCGGGGCAGGAGTTTCTCGACCACCGCCACTTCCATCAGGGCGACGACTTACGGGCGGTGAACTGGCGCGCGTACATGCGGCTGGAAAAGCTGTTCCTGAAGATGTTCGAGGTGGAGCCGCGGACGCCGATCCGGCTGCTGATCGACGCCAGCGCGTCGATGACGGCGGGCGTACCAGCGGGCCAGATGAGCAAGTTCGACTATGCGCGGCGGCTGGGGGCGGCGTTGGTGTACGTGGGGCTGGTGAGGCACGATACCATCGTGATCCAGCCGTTTCACGACCGGCTGGACGACACGATGATTGCCAGCGGCGGACGGCACCGGTTCGGCCCGGTGGCCGATTTCCTCGGCGACCTGCAGCCGAAGGGTCCGGCCTCGATGCTGGAGGTGGCGAGGCTGTTCATCAACAAGTATCCGAAGCCAGGGCTGGCCGTGATCATCTCGGACTTCCTCGACGACAAGGACGTCCTGCAGCCGCTTCAGTACATGGCCGACTTCGGCCACGAACCCCTGTTGATGCAGCTTTGGACGGATTTTGACCGTGATCCAGGCGCCGACGGCGACCTGCGCCTGAAGGACGCCGAAAGCGATACGGAGATGGAGTTGAGCCTGAGCGAGGATGCCCGCCAGGCCTACATCGCCGAGTTCGACATCTATTGCGAGAGGGTTGCCGACCTGGCGTTTCGCAACGGCGGGCGCTACGCCGGCTTTGCGACATCGCTGGCTTTGGAAGACGCCATCTTCGCGGCACTGGACTGGTCAGTCGCGACAGCGGCAAGGAGGGGCGGCTAAGTGTTCTTCGCCAACCTGACTCTCCTTGAATTGGGAGCGCTGTTCGCGGCCGCGGCCGGGCTGACGGTGGCGCTGTACCTGCTGAGCTTCTCGCGCCGGCAGGTTGTGGTGTCGACGATGCGGTTCTGGCAGGCCGCCAAGCGGGCGGCTGAACGGAAACGGCGGAGGCGGATCGACGAACCCTGGTCGCTGCTGATGCAGTTGCTGGCGTTGGCGTGCCTCCTGCTGGCGGTTTCTCAGCCGCGATGGGGGTCGCCGGAATCGACGGGGCGCGACCATGTTCTGCTGATCGACACCTCGGCGTGGATGGCGGCGCGGTCGGCCCAAGGGCCGCTGGAGGCGGAGGCTGAGAAAAAGAGCCTGGAATGGCTGGCGACGCTGCCGGATGAAGACCGTGTGATGGTGGTGGAAGCCGGGCCGCTGGCGTCGCCCAAGACGCCGTTTGAATCGAATCGGGAGAAGGTGAGGCAGGCGATCCGGGCGGCGGCGCCGGGCTCGGGGGCGCTGGATCTGGAGCAGGCGTTCGGACTGGCAGCGCAGGCGCTGCGTTTGCAGTCCAGACGGCCGGGCGAGATTGTGTATGCGGGCGCGGGGCGGGTGAGCGAAGCGCGGCCGGAAACGATCGCTGCGCCGCCTAACGTGAGAGTTCTGCCATTGCCAGAGGTGCGGCAGAATGCGGGGTTGGTGCGATTCTGGGTGTCGCGCGACGAGAACGGGTCAGGCTGGAAGGCTTATGTCACGGCGCGGAACGATTCGCCATCAAGGCGGGCGGTGCCGGTGGTGCTGGCCATGGGCGGAGCGGTGGCGGGCACGCGGATGCTGGACCTTGCGCCTGGGGCCGAGGCGACGGCGGCGTTCACGTTGACGACGAGGGCCGGGGCGTGGGTGGAAGCTCGGCTGGGCGTGAGGGACTCTTTTCCCCAGGATGACCGGGCTGTGCTGGAATTGCCCGCGCAGCCGGCATTGCGCATCGCCGTCTATTCAGATGAGCCGGAACTGTTGAGGCCGCTGCTGGCCGCGGATTCCCGCAACGAAGCGCGGTTTCTCACCCCGGCGCAATACCGGGCCGATGCTGACGCGGACCTGATCGTCATTGACCGGTTTGCGCCGCCGTCGCCGCCATCGAAGCCGGCGCTGTGGATTGAACCGCCGCCGTCGTCGAGCCCGATTCCGGCGCGTCGTTTCACTGAGCCGGTGGTCCTGACCGGCTGGAACACGAGCCATGCGCTGGGCGCGGGATTGCGTTCGCGTGATCTGAAGCTTGATTCCGGACTGCTGCTGGACCCGGCGGGCAGCGACCTGATGATCTCGGAGGCCGGCAGTCGAGTGCTGATGGCGGCACGGCCAGGCGAGGTGAAGCAAGCCGTACTCGGCTACCATCCGGGGCGGCCTGCATTGAAGTACGAACTCTCGGCGCCGCTGTTAATGGCCCACCTGCTCGAGTGGTTCGCGCCGGAGATCTACCTGCGGCGCGAGGTGCTGGCTGGAGCGCCTGGCGCGATCTCGATCGACCTCGATGAATTCACTGATACCGAGAATGTCCGCGTCCTGAGCGGCAACGGCAGTGCGCTGCCGTTCACGATCGACGGGCGGGCCGTACGGTTCTTCACGGCCGACACTGATACGGTGCGCGTGATTGCAGGGTCGGCCGAGCGGACGCTTTCGCTCTCGCTCCCCGATGCCGGAAGGTCGAAATGGACGCCGGGCGCGGGCGTGAAAACGGGTGCGGGTCCGAGGCAGGCGTCGGCCGCCGGGCCGCGGGATCTGTGGCCTTGGTTCGCGCTGGCCGGGGCGGCGCTGCTGCTGATCGAATGGTGGATTTACGGACGCAAGCGCGCACGCGCTGGCCGGGAGCGGCACGTCATGGCGGCGTTGAAGGCGGCGGCGGTGCTGGCGGCGCTGGCGGCGCTGATCGAGCCGTCGATTCCGGTGAACGAAACGAAGATGGCGGTGAATGTCCTGGTGGACACATCGTCGAGCGTCGGGGGCAGCGACCTGGGGCAGGCGACCGCAATGGCGAGGTCGATCCAATCCAGCCGCGGGCGGCATGAGGTGAGGGTGATGCCGTTCGCGCGCCACTTGAATCCGCCTGCAGGAGTGCTGCCGGACGGTTCATCTCTGGCGCAGTCCACCGGCGAGGCGGGCCGGGCGACGAACATCGAAAGCGCGCTGACAGAAGCGATGACGGTGTTGCCGTCGGGGCTGGTGCCGCGGATGGTGGTTGTTAGCGACGGCCGGGAGACGCTTGGGTCGGCGGCACGCGCGGCCTATCAGGCGCGGCAATTGGGCATTCCGGTGGACACGGTGGTGCTGCCCGGAAGGCCGGAACCGAAGTTGAAACTGACATCGCTGCGGATGCCGGCGGTGGCGTTTACGGGCGAAAAGATTCCCATCGAGATCACCGTTGAGAGCCCCGCGGCGGCGAATGCGACCATCGAGATTCTCGCGGAGGGCAAGAGCATCGGCCAGAGTCCGATTGACCTGACTGAGGGGACGAACTCCCTGCGGGCAACAGGGTCGATTGTCACGCCGGGCGCGATCAGCGTGACCGGGATTCTGCGCGCGGGCGGACTGGGCGAGTTGCGCTTTGAACAGGCGCTCTCTCTGCGGAGGCCCAGGGCACTCTACATGTCGCAGGACCCGCCGGGCATGGAGACGCACTTCATGGGCGTGCTGAATGCGGCGCAGTTTGACGTTGTCCTGGCGGCCGACATGCGGCGTGCCGTGCTGGATGATTATCAACTCGCCATCTTCAACAACTACGATCTCGAATCGCTTCCGATGCCGACCAGGATCGGGCTGGAGCGGTTTATTCAACGTGGCGGCGGCGTGCTGGTGATCGGCGGCGAACACAACATCTACGTCGACAAGAAGGGGCGTCCGGCGGATCCGCTGGATTTGGCGATGCCGGCGACTGTGGCCCCGCCGAAATCGCCCGAAGGCACGTCGGTGATTCTGATTGTCGACAAGTCGTCGTCGATGGAAGGCCGGAAGATGGAACTGGCGCGGCTGGCGGCGATCGGTGTGGTGGAGAATCTGAGGCCGATCGATTATGTCGGCATTCTGATCTTTGACAACTCGCATCAGTGGGCCGTGCCGCTGCGCCGGGCCGAAGACAAGAACATGATCAAGCGCCTGATCGCCGGCATCACGCCGGACGGCGGCACGCAGATTGCGCCGGCGCTGGCCGAGGCCTACAAGCGCATGGCAACGGCGACGGGTGCGTACAAACACATCGTGCTGCTGACGGACGGCATCTCCGAGGAAGGCGATTCCCTCTCGGTGGCGAAAGACGCGGCCGATAGGCGGGTGACGATTTCCACGGTCGGGTTGGGCCAGGACGTCAATAGGACGTATCTCGAAAAAGTGGCCGTTGCGGCGAAAGGCAAGTCGTATTTCCTCACCGATCCATCAAGCCTGGAGCAAATTCTGCTGAAGGACGTGATGGAGCATACGGGGTCGACGACTGTTGAAAAGACGCTCGAGTTGAAGGTGATCCAGAAAGCCGAGGTCTTCCGCGATGTGGCGCTGGAAACGGCGCCGGCGCTGAAAGGCTACGTCAGGTTCGATGCCAAGAAAGACGCCGACATGCTGCTGGCCGTCCCAGGCGAGGAGCGCAAGGACGATCCGCTGCTGGTGCGGTGGCAGTACGGGTTGGGTCGGGCGGCGGTGTTCACCTCCGACGCGAAGGCGCGGTGGGCCGCGGATTGGATTGGGTGGAAGGGGTTCGACAAATTCTGGGCCAACGTGCTGAGGGACCTGCTGCCGCACGCGCAAAGCGGCGAGGCGACTCTCGCGCACGATTCGGTGAACGGCACGCTGATCGCCGAATACCGTCTGGCGCCGCATCTTCAGGCGCCGGCGGAGCCGCCGACGCTGTATTTGCTGGGCCCGAGCGGATATCAGAGGCCGGTGACGGTGGAGCGGGCCGGACAGGGATACTATCGCGCCGTGGTGCCGATTGGCGCGCGGCAGGGATTGTTCAGACTCCGCCCGCTGGCAGAGTCGGCCGCGTTTCCGGAGACGGGCTTCTATATCCCGGAGATGGAACTGTCGGCCTACGGCAACAATCCGCGGCTGATGCGCCAGATCGCAGAGTTCACGGGCGGCATCTTCAATCCGAAGCCCGACGACGTGTTCTCGACAAATGGCCGGTCGGTCCCGTCGTCGCTGCGCTTGTGGCCGGGGTTGCTTGCGCTGGCCCTGCTGCTGAACCTGGCCGAACTGGCATGGCGGAAGCTGAAGAGAACGTAATCGATCATATATGATACGATGACCCCGGCCGGAAGGCTGGAGTCATCTCATGTTCAGAATCATCCTTGCACTGATTTGTTGCGTAGCAGCGCTGGCCGCACCGAAGGTCACGGGCGAGCGGAAGGTGTGGCACCGGGTCGCTGTTACGTTTGACGGGCCGCCGATCAAAGAGGACGCAAGTCCGAATCCATTTCTGGACAACCGGCTTGACGTGGAGTTTATCCACGCGAGTTCAGGGACGAAGTACACCGTCGCCGGGCACTATGCCGCCGATGGGAATGCCGCCGAAACATCGGCGGATTCGGGCGGGGCCTGGCGAGTGCACTTCATGCCTGACCGGCCCGGCGCCTGGACCTTCAAAGCCAGCTTCCGCAACGGGAAGGATGTTGCCATTTCAACAGATCCCGCTGCTGGCGAGCCCTTATCCTTCAACGGGGCCTCGGGCAAGTTCACGGTCTTGCCCAGCGACAAACGGGGGGCCGACTTCCGCGTCAAGGGCCGCCTGGACTACACGGGCGGGCACTATCTGCGCCACGCAGGCAACGGTGAGTACTTTCTGAAAGGCGGAGCAGACAGTCCGGAGAACTTCCTCGCCTACAAGGATTTCGACGCCACGTTCGACACAGACGCCACGTTCAACGAGGGCCGCAACAACACGGGCAAGCCCTTCGTCCACGAATACGCTCCACATGCGGGCGACTGGAAGCCGGGCGACCCGCTCTGGCAGAAGAGCAAAGGCAGGAACATCATCGGCGCGTTGAACTACCTCGCCTCGAAGGGCATGAACTCGGTTTACTTCCTCACCTACAACGTCGACACGGGCGACGGCAAAGACACGTGGCCGTGGACGGGGCCGGAGGTGAGGGACCGCTTCGACGTATCGAAGCTCGACCAATGGGAGATCGTCTTCTCGCATATGGACCGGCTGGGCCTGATGATGCACGTGATCCTGCACGAGACGGAGAACGACCAGAAACTTGGCGGCTCCGGCGGGCTGAACCCGGCGAGGCGGCTGTATCTGCGCGAATTGATCTCACGCTTCGCACACCACCCGGCGCTTGTCTGGAACCTGGGCGAGGAGAACAACATATCAACGCCGGACCGTAAGGCGATCGCCGCTTACATCCGCACACTCGACCCCTACCGCCATCCGATAACCGTTCATACCCACGTCAACGCCGCGGCGAAGGACTATGCCGGCATTCTCGGCGATGCCAACTTCGAAACGACATCGATTCAGGGCGACATGCGGAACTACCACGCCGACGCGCTGCTGTTCCGCGACTTGAGCGCGCGGGCCGGGCGCAAGTGGGTGATCTTCGGCGATGAGCAGCCGCATGCGGATTCCGGAGTGCTGCCCGATGCCGACGATCCCGATCACGACATCCCCCGCATCGAAGCCCTGTGGGGCAACCTGATGGGTGGGGG
>JACZJQ010000050.1 GCA_014860455.1 Bryobacteraceae bacterium
GGATTCGACCATGACGGCGATTTGGAGGTCGGGGCGGTGGGCGTGGAGCAGGGCGATGGCGGGGGTGGTCAAGACGCAATCACCCAGCGAGCGGAGCCGGATAAACAGGACCCGCGCGCCGGGCGGTAATTCGTCGAGCACCGGGGCCATGTCGAGGCTTATTCCTCGATTGCGGCCTCGTCGACCAGCATGACGGGGATGTCGTCGCGGACGGGGTAGACGCGGCGGCACGAGGGGCATTTGAGGCCGCGGCCGTCCGGGGTGAGTGTGACAGACTCCTTGCAAACCGGGCAGACGAGAATATCGAGCAGATCCTGACTGATCGCCATAGTGAGTACCTGAAGCCGATTGTAACAAAGGGGGGCGGGGGAGCCGATGAATTTCGGATCAGGGGCTCATGTTCATGGGGTAGAGGAAACGGACGATTCGGAGTCAAGTACCACGTGCGCACGGATTGGCTTGGCTGATGTGTCAAGCAAATAGCGTTCACCCACTACTGAATCGCCAACCGGAGCTGTTTTTCGAGCGGCTCGGCGATCTCGTTGGTAGACGCAGCCATAGGCAGGGCGGTCAGCCAGAGTTGAAGGGTTTTGCTCCCAACAGCAAGGTCCGCCTTCTGGAACAGGCGTTCTCGCTCCTTTAGCGACAGCCAGTTCTTCAGCAGACAGGGATAAGCCAGGCAGGCGACCACCTTCGGTGTCTTGGAGAGACTTGCATAGGCGAGCACCTGGTGGATATCGGCGCGGTGGGCATCTTTGATGCTCTCCGCGGACTGGGCCCATGAGTGCTGTTGGAGTTCCTCCCAGTGGCGTTTGTACTTCGCATCGACAATCAGCGTTGTCGATTCCCACTCGACCCAAAGGTCGGGGATCAGCGATGTTTGAGTAGCCTGATGAGGTGGGTCCCATCGAAGAGGGACCACTGTCTCTCTATTGCGGCCAGTCGCAACCCGCCCGCCAGTCCGCTGAGCTACGACTCGGATCACGGTCTCGACCCACGCCTCAAAGAACTGGTCCATCCGCATCTTCCACGGTATCCCAGCGAGGTCGCTAACACCGGCCAATCCTCTTTCGTCAACCGTCCATTCGATGGCTTGCAGCCCATCCGTGAAGGGCGCTGTTCGCATGGGACGTTGCAGCCAACCTCCGAGCATCGCAGCGGAGGGCATGGCGGGAGGGACCATGATGACGCGTCTCAGTATTCGTTCACCAAACTCGATAAGCCGGTGAACGAATGCGCCGTGTTCTTTTTGTGTTTCCAGCGCACGCAACTGCCGCTCAGCGGCGTAGCGTACTGCTCCTTTCAGCAATCGATCGTCGCGCAAGTCGGGAAATGAGCAAGGCACCGAGAGCGGGTTCGCTCTCGACAGACTTCTTGTCGCGTAGGCCGTCCAGTCCACCCTTCCACGTGGTGCGTGGAGGTCTTCCCTCGCCTCTTCAAACCGGCGGTCGAGTGAGTCGAGTAACGCATCGAGCCGAGACAAGATCATGTACGACAGGACCCAAACGGGCACCCGACGTTCAGACCTCCGCAGCAGCGGCAGTGCGAGTGGAGTCGGGGCAATGCGCCAGCCCATCTCGGCAAGCATCGGTCCAATTCCGCTCCAAGCGAACCGCGGCTGCACGACAAGCCCGTAGTCGGGTCGGGCCGTTGTCGGGGAGCACAACGGAATCGCCCCGACCGAATCGCCCGACTGCAAGGTCAGGTAGACGTCTCGGCCATCGTATTCCTGTGAGATCTGGACATCCAGTCCGCTCGCCAGGGCGCGATTCTGGCTTATGAACTGCTCTGATAGTCGCGCCGCAAGCCCAGAGGGGTCGCGCATGCCATCGACCCCGAAGAACTTGACCGCGGAGTGCCGTTCGATGGAGTGGTCTTGGATCTCGAGGCAGATCTCGTTTGAGCGCCGCAGTTGATTCAACGGGGCTGTTGATCGAGACCGTTTTGGGCGGTGCACTTTCACAGGCTTCGGATCTTCTGTAGGAATGCCCGGATCGGCTCGCCGAAGCCAGCAGCATAGCCTTGGGCCAAGTACTCCTCCAGCAGCGGTGCCAGGCTCACACCAAGGCTTTCGCCCGTTTTCTGCTCGTCTTGTTCCAGGTAGTAGGAATGTCCTGGAACAAGAGCGAAGGCATCCTCGGTTGCGTGTTCAACGAAGATGGATGTCAATTCCCTGAACATTGTCTGAGCCGACCGGCACGCGTGTTGTTCGACCACGCTCATGCGCGGCCATAGCGAGACAAAGCTAAACCTTCTGCGGACGGCCACATCCAGGATTGCGATGCTGCGATCGGCGCTATTCATGGTGCCGAGGATGTGCAGATTGGGCGGGAGAAAGAAAACCCGATGGAATGGCGCGCCAAAGTCGTATGGGAGTTCAATGCGCCTGTCAGATCCATCATTCGGCTCAAGCAGGAAGATGGCTTCGCCGAGGATCTTGCCCAAATCCGCGCGGTTGATCTCATCGATGTGGAGCAAGTAGGTGTGGTCCGGGTCGGCCAGAGCTTGGGCGGCAGCAAGCATCAAGGCCCCCGGCGCGGGTTCGAAGCGCAGCCCCAGGTCGCCTCCTGTGGTGACAGGCGCCAGTCCGCCGATAAAGGTCTCGTAGGTCGTATTGGGGTGGAATTGAATACTCCGTCCACGTCCTGCGTATTGCTCCCGGAGAAGTTGGGTGGCCATCCTCGTCTTGCCGGTGCCAGGGGGGCCTTGAATGATGACGTAGCGTTTTCTCTCAAGGAGTTCCGAGACTTGCGGGAGTTCCACGCCAGGCATCAGATGCTCGAACCAACCCGCGCGGGTCTTATCATAGCTTTCCAAACAGGTGCTGATCGGACGGTGTCCCCGCTCCTCGAACATGAGGTCCAGAAAGGCTGTCAGTGCAGCCTCGGTTGCGGCCTGATCGCCGTTGGGCCGAAACATCGCATACATCTCTTTGCCGTACTTCTCATAGACGCCCTTGTACTCCGGCCAGGTGTGCCTGATCATGTCTGGAATCGCCAGGTCGGTGCGTGTCGGATCCTGTTTCGCCCAAGCCAGCAGCTCGCCTACTCCGAACTCGCGATTCAGCCAGCGACAAATGGCTTGAGCCTTTCGAGCGTGTCCTGGTCGTCCGAGGATGGCCTCGTCTGGGCTGAGGCCCCCGGTCCCAACAACCAACCCGAAGAGACAGGGGGCTTCCGGCACGGGGAAGATAACGAACGAGAGTCCGCTGTATGAACCTGATGTGGGATTTGATGGATGGATGAAGGCCGCGAACGGCACGTTTGATTCGGCGCTCATCTTTGGCGCGCGCAGGGCCACCGTCTTCTCGGCTGGTTTGGGATACCTGCCGCCGGGGCTTCCAAAGAGCGCGGCAAAAGCGCGTTCGTTGATTTCAGGCCAACTTTCGAGGTGTGGCGTCTGGATGACTTCGAGAAGCGGGATGAGGCTCATATGGCAGTGATCCTAACTGAAATCCCATGGATTCCGCTTGTTTTCGCCCCAGTTTAGCTCGAATCAATCGCAGACGTTGCTCATTCCACTGTGCCGACGCGGAGGCCGTTGAGGGAGAAGCCGTGGCGGTTGTCGTAGGGGTCGACGGTGGCTTCGATGGAGAGGACGGGTTTGATGGTGAGGTGGCCGTATTCGCGGTAGGTGCGGGCGAACAGGGAGACTTCGACGAAGCCGGTCCAGTCGGCGAGGGTGAGGAATTTCATGGTGCCTTGTTCGGTGGGGTGGCGGCGGTCGGCGACGACGAGTCCGCAGACGCGGACGGTTTTGCCGTAGAAGTCGCGCTGGCGTTCGGTGAGGCGCGAGACGGTGATGTAGTTTTTCCAGGCGACCTTGGGTCCGAAGCATTCCAGGGGATGGAGCGAGACGGGGAAGCCGAGGGTTTCCACTTCCCAACGGGCGCGGGTTTCGATGCCTGCGTCGAAGGTTTCAGGCAGTTCGCCGGTGATCCAGGGCTCGGCGCCGCCTTTCTTCATGGAGGATTCCAGGCGCTGGAGACGCCAGAAGAGGCGGCCGCGGGGTTCGCCGAGGCAGTCGAGGGCGCCGCTTTTGAGCAGGGCGAGCCATTCGTCGCGCGCGGGGCGGGATTTGCGGTAGAACTCGCCGGCGTCGGAAAACGGGCGCGAAGAGGCGATGCGGTCGAGCGTGGCGGCGGTGAGGCCTTTGACCTGGTCGAGAGGGAGGCGGATGGCGCCGTCGCCGGGCATGAAGCGGCGGATGTCGGAGGCGTTCAGATCGGGGGGCAGGAAACGGGCGCCGTTGCGCAGGGCTTCCAGAACATAGAGCATCGGCGAATAAAAACCACGGCGCGAGGTAAGCACGGCGGCCAGGAATTCGATGGGGTAGCGGGTTTTGAGCCAGGCGCCGGCGAAGGCCTCGACGGCATAGGCGGCCGAGTGGGCCTTGTTGAACATGTAGCCGGCGAAGTCGCGCAGCAGGGCCCAGACGGCGGCGATTTCGTCGTCGGTGCGGTCCAGGGCGCGGGCCGACTGGCGGAACTCTTCGCCGAGGGAATCGATGCGGGCGTGGTCGCGGTTTTTGACCAGGGCACGGCGCAGGAGGTCGGCGCGGCCCCAGGGCATGGCGGCAAAGCCGTTGGCGACCAGCAGGATGTGTTCCTCGAAGGCCATCAGGCCGTAGGTGTCGGCAAGCAGCGGTTCAAGCGAAGGGTGGGCGTAGGCGGGCGGTTCGAGACCCTGATAGCGGCGGGCGAAGGCGCGCTTTTTACCTTCGTTGGCGGCGCCGGGGCGGATGATGGATTCGACGGTGGTGAGGCAGTCGATGTCGCGGCAGTCGCTCATGACCAGCAGGGATGTCATGGCGGGGGATTCGATGTGGAAGACGCCGCGCGCCTGGCCCGAGGCGATGGTGTCCCAGGTTTGGGTGTCGGACCAGTCGAGGCGGTCGAGGGCGGGGACGGGTTTGCCAGATTCGGCCAGGTTCTGGAGCGTATCGTGGAGCACGGTGAGGCCGGCCTGGCCGAGCAGGTCCATTTTTAGAAGGCCGAGTTCCTCGACGTCGTCCATGGTGTAGTGGGTGGTTAAGATGCCCTTGGAAGATTCGAACAGGGGCATGCGGTCGACGACGGCCGAGCCGCTGACGACGAGGCCGCAGGGGTGCATGGCGAAGTGGCGCGGGATGCCGTCGAAGCTGCCGGCGAGGGAGAGGACGGTTTTATAGGGCTCGTCGTTGACGGGGAGGTCGCGGCATTCGGGCGTGTTGAGGGCGGCCTCGCGGGCGTCGCCGGTGTACCACGGCAGGCGTTCGGTGAAACGGCGGGCCTCGCGTTCGGGGATGCCATAGACCTTGGCGATGTCGGCCACGGCGGAGCGGCCCTGGAAGGTATGGACGGCGCCGATCATGGCCACGTGGTCGCGGCCGTAGTGGTCGAAGACGTGGCGGATCACTTCGTCGCGGCGGTCCCAGGGCAGGTCGAGGTCGATGTCGGCGAGTTTGGCGAACTGCATGCGTTCGCGGTTCAGGAAGCGTTCAAAGCAGAGTCCGAAGCGGAAGGGGCAGACGTTGGAGATGCCGAGCAGATAACAGACCAGGCTGCCTGCGGCCGAACCGCGGGCAAGGGTGGAGATGGATTTCGAGGCGCACCAGTCGACGATTTCAGAGAAGACGAGGAAGTATTCGGCGTAGCCGACCTCTTCGATGATGGACATTTCGCGGTCGAGCCGGGCGAAGACTTCGGGGGCAGGCGACGGCCCATAGCGGCGATCGAGGCCGTGGCGGGTGCGGGCGCGGAGCTCGGCGACGGCGTCGGGGCAGGGAAAGCGGGGGAAGTGGATGTCGCCGAGGGAGAAATCGAACTGGCAGCGCTCGGCGATACGCTGCGTGTTTTCGATGGCTTGAGGGAGAGAGCCAAAGTAGCGGGCCATTTCGTCGGGGGTATGGAAA
>JACZJQ010000051.1 GCA_014860455.1 Bryobacteraceae bacterium
GACCTGAATCACTCCATCCCTCCCGTCTCCTCCGGCGCAGCCGTCGGGACGGTCCAACTCCGGCCGTCCTGGGCGATCAGACGCTCTGCCGCCGCGGGCCCCCAGGAGCCGGCTCGGTAGTTGGGGAAGTCGGACGGCGGATTCTCGTCCCAGGCTTCCAGCACCGGGGTCACGACTTCCCAGGCGGCTTCCACCTGGTCGGTCCTCTTGAATAGGGTGGCGTCGCCCAGCATCACGTCCAGGAGGAGCGTCTCGTAGGCTTCGTGCGGGCGCTCCTCGAAGGCCTCGGAATACAGGAAGTGCATGTCCACCGGGCTCAGTCGCATCCGGGGCCCCGGGCGCTTGGCCTGGAAGCCCAGGACGATGCCTTCGTCGGGCTGGATCCTGATGATCAGGCAGTTGGGCGGCCAGTCCCCGACGGCGCTCCTCGGGAACGACCGGTGGGGCGCCCGGCGGAACCGGATGCAGATCTCCGACGCGGTGGCCAGGAGGCGCTTCCCGGTGCGCAGGTAGAAGGGCACCCCCTGCCAGCGCCAGTTGTCCAGAAAGAGCTTGACGGCGGCAAACGTCTCGGTGTTGGACTGGGGGGCCACGTCGTCCTCCTCCCGGTAGCCGGAGACCTTCTCCCCCTCGATCCAGCCCGGCCCGTACTGTCCCCGCACCGCGTGGTCGTGCGCGTCCTCCAGGGGGATGGGGCGGACGGCGCGGAGCACGTCGACTTTCTTGCTGCGGACCTCGTCCGCGTCGAAGGAGACCGGCGGCTCCATGGCCACCAGACAGAGCACCTGCAGCAGGTGGTTCTGGATCATGTCCCGCAGCGCGCCCGCCTCCTGGTAGTACGCGCCACGGCCCTCCACGCCGATCCGTTCGGCCGCCGTGATTTGAACATGATCGACATACCGCCGGTTCCAGAGCGGCTCGAAGATCCCGTTGCCGAAACGGAACGCCAGGACGTTCTGGACAGTCTCCTTGCCCAGGTAGTGGTCGATCCGGTAGATGTCGCTTTCGGCGAAGACGCCCTGCAGGTCGCCGTTCAACTCACCGGCGCTCGCCAGGTCATGCCCGAACGGCTTCTCGACGATAATCCGCCGCCACGCGCCTTCGCGCTCCGCCCGGCTCAACCCTGACGCGCCCAACGCCTTCGCTACCGGCCCGTACTGGCTCGGTTGCGTCGACAGATAGAATAGGACGTTGCCCTGCGTTTGGCGCGTTCGGTCCAGTTCCTCGATCCGCACCTTTAGCCTGTCATACATGGCAGCATCGAAGATGTCGCCGTCCATATAGAAAAGACCCTGGGCAAACTCCGCCCAGAGAGCCTCATCAAATGGGCTGTCGTTGAGGTATTTGCGGACCGCCTCGCGCATTTTGTCGCGGAACTGCTCGTCGGTCATCGGCGTGCGCGAAATGCCAACCACGCTGAATCCGCGCGCCAGTCGCCCCTCAAACGCTAGCCGGTATAGCGCCGGGATCAGCATCCGCCGTGTCAGGTCGCCGTTGGCGCCAAAGATCACCATGGCAGACGGAGGTGCGGGAGTCTCACCAGTCTTCGCGGAAGGAGTCAGGTCCGGGTGCCCCATGCCCTCACGTTACCACCGCGACGGCGGACGCCGCCTTGTTGCCGGACTTCTCGCGACAGGCTATCCTAAAGGTGTCCTTCCTGGTTTGGCCGGTTTCCTCCGGCACACCCTGAATCAACACACCTTTTGTATGCCCAAGAACAAGAAGATTGTGGCCGCGGTCGAAGACCTGTTCTTCGTCGTCAAGATCAACGACCTGGCCAAGCGCGCCGGTTTTCAGCCTGAGTTCATCAAGACTCAGGACGACATTATCGAACGCGTCAAAGCGGAGCCCCCCGCCCTGCTCATCATCGACCTCAACAACATCGCCGTCTCCCCCGTCGACCTCATCGCCAGGATCAAGGCGATCCCCGAGGCCAAGTCGACATCGGTCATCTGCTTCGTCTCGCACATCGAGGCGGAACTGAAACAGCGCGCCCAGGAAGCCGGCGCCAACATGGTGCTGGCCCGGTCTGCCTTCTCGACAAACCTCCCCCAGATCTTCAAACGCCACGCGGGATCGCTCTGATCAATCCGCCTTTTTCTACTTGATCCGTGCCGCCAACGGCGCCGCCAGCTTCGCCGCATCGGCGTCGTCGGCCATTCCGGTCAACCCCGCCACCTTGTTGCCTACCCTAAACAGGCAGACCTTCTTCAAATACCGGTCCGTCGCCGTGAATCCGCCCGCGCCAAGCGCCACTTCGCCCGTGGGCGGAAACCGCTCCTTGAGCTTCGCCATCAACTCCTGAGCCGCCGCTTCAGTGGCCTCTTCCACCACGAACGCCCGCCCGAAGTCGTACTGCGCCATATACCCGCGCCGCAGCATCCTTAACCCCAGCACGCTCTGCGCCACCAGCCGCGGAAAGCCCGGCTGAATCCCTTCTGTCGGAAACCATGCCACCTGTGCCGGCGGCATCACGGCGCCCTGGATCGTCTTCTCAAACTTCGTGATCACGTCGGTCAACAGCGGCACGTGCTCGCCCTCGGGTTCCGCCGCCACTTCGACGTAATAAATGCCTTTTGTGAAAACCGCCTTGCGCGGCGTCACCTGCCCGCCGCCGCCAACTTTCAACACCGGCTCGCGCGTGTCCAGGTTACCCGTGAACATCCCGTAAGCCGACTCGTGATCCTTGAACTCGCTGACGTCAAACACCAGCTTCAGTTCGCCCTTCGCGCAAGTGATCCCCTTCATCGACTTGAACCCGTACAGGAAATACCCCTCCGAGTTCCCGTCCATATACTCAAACAGCGTCTCGGTCGTGAACGTCCTCACGCCCCCGTCCTGCTTGAATCCCTGCGCCACCGCGCAATCGGGCGTCTGGGCCATGCAGGCCGCCCCCGTCAAGAGGGCGGCCCACATCGCTTTTCTCATGCAAACCACTCCTGTGCCAGGCCGACGCGCCCGGCCACGTTCACCCCGTGCGGGCACTTCACGCTGCATGCCGTGCAGTCCGAGCACTTCACCGCCCGCACCTCTTCCGGCAGTTCCTGCCACCGCTCGCGCGCCAATCCAAACTGCCCGTACCCATCGGCGTAGCTCACAATCCGGATGATGTCGGAATGCGGCAACCCCTTCTCGCACTCATAGCCGCACTTGCCGCAAACCGTGCAGTACAGCGGCGTGATCGCCTTCAATTGCGCCGCCAGCACCGGAGCGTCGGTCGCTTTCCAGCCCGCCGCCACAGCCTTGAAGTTATCGTCCAGCATGTCCATGTCCTGGATGCCCGGAATCGACGTGTGGACGAACGGATTGCGCACTGCCCACTTCAGCGCCGCCGCCATCGCCCCCTGCCGGCTCAACTTCTCGTGCATCGGCGTACCCGGCTTGTTCGAACGGAACCCGCCCGCCATTACCTTCATCGCCACAATGCCCACGCCCGCGTCGGATGCGTCTTTCAGCACCTTGTCCATCTCGGCGTCCATCGTGAAGTTATAGGAGGTCAGGATCACATCCGTCCGGCCTTTGGCCACCAGCCACGGAATCATCTTCGTCAGGTTGCTGTGCAGGCTCACACCCTTGAACCGGATTTTGCCCTGCTGCTTCATCTTGTCCTGCATGTCGAACAGTGCGTCGGGAACCGCCTCCGGCGTCGACCGCGAATGCAGATACCAGATGTCCAGATGGTCGGTCTGCAACTCGCTGAGCGATGTCTCCAGATGTTTCACCATCTCCTCGGGCGTCCGCGCCGGCGTCTTCGACGACAACATCAACTTGTCGCGCTTGCCCTTCAGCGCCGCGCCCACCATGCGCTCGTTCTGCCCGCCCTGGTAGCCACGCGCTGTATCGAAATATGTGATGCCCGCGTCCACGCCCTGCTGGATCACAGACGGGTCCGATGTCGTCATGCAGCCAAAGCCCAACACCGTCGGCTTCAGCCCGGTCTTGCCCAGCGTCCGCACGGGCAACTTCAAATCGGCTGCGCTTGCCTGCTGCGCCGCCATCAAGCCGATTCCCGCGCCCAGGAATCCGCGTCTTGAACTGTGATCCATGGTCCAGACCTCCTAACGGATAGCTTTACATACTTTACGGTCTGTTATTACTATTAAGGCTGAGGTCAACGCCATGTCAATCGCATTCTCTCGCCGTGCGCTGCTGGCCACCCCGGCCGCCCTGCTGGCCCGCAAGGCCTTTTCCGCCCCCGCCGCGCCGAAATCCCCCGTCGCGCTCGTCTCCGGTGACAACCGCCGCAAGATGATTACCGAGGCTCTCGCCGCCCTCGACAAGGAACTTCTGCCCAAACTCCGCCAGCGCAAGACCGTCGTCATCAAGCCCAACTTCGTCTCCGTCACCCGCCAGCTCGCCGCCTCCCACGCCGATTCCATGCGCGGCATCCTCGACTGGCTCGAACCCCGTTTCAAAGGCACCGTCACCATCGCCGAATCCTCGGCCGGCGAAACCAACGTCGGCTATGAGACCTTCAAGTTCACCGACCTGCCTAAGGAATACAAGCGCAACCAGGTCAAGCTCGTCTGCCTTAATGAAGAAGGCCTCTACGAAACCATCCACCTGCTCAACGGCGACCTCCATATCCAGCCCGCCCGCCTCGCCGCCCGTCTGCTCGACCCCGACGCATTTGTCATCTCCGCCGGCCCGATGAAGACCCATAACGTCGTCATCGCCACCTTGTCGATCAAGAACATGACCCTCGGCGCCCCCCTCAAATCCAAGCGCGGCGAGACCCCCCGCTGGAACGACAAACGCATCTACCACGGCGGCGTCCGCCAAACCCACTACGACATGATGCTCACCGCCCAGCGCATGAAAGCCAATTGGGGCGTCGCCGTCATCGACGGCTACGAAGGCATGGAAGGCAACGGCCCGTCCTCGGGCACGCCGGTCGAATCCCGCCTCGCCATCGCCTCGCCCGACTTCGTCGCCGCAGACCGCATCGGCGTCGAATGCATGGGCGTCAACCCAGACTGGATGGGCTACATCCAGTACTGCGGCAAAGTCGGAGTCGGCAACTTCGACCGCGACAAAATCGAACTAAGAGGCGTCGCCGTCGAGAAAGTAATGAAGAAATACCAGCTCCACCGCGACCTCGACCGCGAACTCCAATGGATGGGCCCCCTCGAAGAACTCCCCCCAAAACTGGGGTAGATCTCCACACGCCCACCCACCGTCGGTTTCATCGCGCCTAGACTGCTGTACTCCGCCACCATCCAGGATTGGCGGCTCCGATCCATATGGCTATGCTGAGTCCATGAGCTTCGAGGACTATTAGCTCGTGGTCTATCGGAACCAGCCGGACGGCTGAGTGGCCGAAATTCCGGCGATCGCCGGATGCCACGCGCTGATGCCCACCGCCGAAGAAGCCGTGGCTGAGCTCACCGAGGTCTTCCGCTTCATCGAAGAGGAATACCGCGCCACGAAACCCATCTGACAGGACATTCGCCCCCTCCCCTCCCCGCCCTTGGCCTCCCT
>JACZJQ010000052.1 GCA_014860455.1 Bryobacteraceae bacterium
GATCAGCGCCGTCGAACCCGCCGCCGAGGGGCCCATCGATCCCAACATGATGCGCGTCGAAATCCGGTCGGCTAACGCTACCGCCACGCGCGACCTGGTGATTGAAGGCTTCGGCGAGATCGCCTTCGTCTCCGAACTCCAGGAGGTCGCCATCCTGGTGAATGGCCAGCCGGTCACGCGCAAGCTGCCGTTCACCGTGCGGCTCGGCGCCGGAACCTATGACGTGAAAGTGCTCTCCTCCGGCAACGTCCTCACCGAACGCCAGGTCGAGGTGCGCCAGGGGCAGCGCACGGAACTGGTGGTGAAATGAGTTGCCCCTGCTTCCATCTCGCCGCCTCCACCATGCTGCTGTTGATAGCCACGCAGCCCGCGCTTGCCTGGCAGTGGGCTGACAGCGGCGAGTATGACATGGCGCTGGCCGTCCGCCAGCAGCCCGACGCCAAGGCGCGGATCGAGTTGATCGGCCAGTGGAAACAGAAATACCCGGCGTCGAAATTCGCCGTTGAGCGCGCGGAACTTGAACTCGCCGCGGCGCTGTCGGCCGCCGATCCCGCGGCGCAGCACCAGGCTGCGGCCGGACTGCTCGCCGTCGCGCCCGAGAGCTTCAACGGCCTGTATTGGACGACTCTGCTGGCGCCTGCGGCGCCCGTTCAGTCGCCCACCGCTCTATCGCGCTACGAATCCGCCGCCAAACGACTGCTGCCCGCCACAGAGGAGTACTTCACCCGCAATGCGACCGCGGCGCCCGAGGGCGAGAAACAGCGCGTGCTGGCCGCCGCTCATCGTACGCTCGGCTGGGTGGCCTGGAAACGCGCCAACCTCGGCGACGCCCGCGCCTCGCTGCTCGCCTCGCTTGAACTCGACCCCGCCCGCGCCGACGTCCCGGCCTGGCTCGGCGCCATGCTCGCCCCCGATGCCGCGGCCGAACGCCAGATCGAAGCCGTCTGGTGGCTGGCCCGCGCCTCGTTTCTCGACGGGCCAGGCGCGCTGGTCTCCACCCAGCGCCGCGAGGTCCGCTCGCTGCTCGACGCCGTCTACACCGCCTACCACGGCTCCGCGGATGGATTGGATGCAATCGGCGCCCAAACCCGCGACAGTCTGCATCCGCCTGCGAATTTCCGGATCGAATCGGCCGCCGAAGCCGCCGAACGCGTCTGGGAGGAGCAGATGCTGCAAGCCAATCCCAGCCTGCGTCCCTATCTGGACCTGCGCAAAATGCTACTCGGCGCAGTCGAAGCCGATCTGCCGAACCTGATCAACACGACGCCATTGCCCAGGCTGCGCGGCACGGTGCTCGGCTGCAACGAAGCCGTCAAGGCCACCGAGATCCAACTCGGCATCACCGGACCATCAACCCAGGAAGTGCTCGTCAAACTCGACGGACCATTGCCCAAATGCCCCGACCTGGGCGCATCAATCGAGTTCGATGGCTCGCTGTTCGCCTTCACAAGGGAACCGTTTCTGATCAGCGTCACCGCGGCCAGAAAGTCGCTCTCAGCCGCCCAGGCAGCGCCGCCGCCAACTCCGCAGCCGCCCGTGCCTTAACCTTCCGCATCAGCGCCCGAATCGTAGGTCCGGCAACCTCCCCCAGCTGTTGTCCCGAATACGCCTTTAGAATCCCGCTGTCGCGGGAACCTGGATTGCCGGGGAGGGCCGTTTCATAATCTTTGGCGGACCCGCCTCTAGCGATGTCCAAGTCTCGTATCCGACCACTCCATCCACCTGAAGCCGTTTTAGCATCTGGTACTGCCTGACCCGAGACTCGGTTTTCATTCCGAAAATGCCGTCAACCCAAAGCACCGGCTGCGTGGGCAGCCGCGCGTTCAACAGGTTCTGGCAGTATGCGACCGCCAGTCCGGTTGATCCATTCTTGATCGGGGGAAGCGAATTGAATGACATACCAAAGTGCCTCCTGCCATTAGACTGATCGCCGGAATCGCCAGCGCCTCAGTTTACTCAATTCTTGTATGGAAATAAAGGGAGTTTGAGGTCTGAAGGCGCTATCTGACCGCTGCGTCCACCCAAAACGGTAACTCGCCCCCACCACCATGCACGGCCTGGACGAAGACGTGCCACTGCCCCGGCTCGGGCGCAGGCACTACCAGCGGATCCTCCCGCCGCGCGGCATAGTGAATGTAGCGCTTGCCCGACGGGCTGATCAGATGCAGGTCGAATCCCGTCGCCGGATCTTCCCACCCGTGCCGGATCTCAAGCGTCCGCGCCTTCTTCGACACCGCCAGCGGCTTGCGCCACCACTGAGCAAACGCCACCGCACCCTCCCATTTCGGTTTTGGCCTGACCCCCTGCACCGCTGCCGTTTTCGCCGCCGAAGCGGCCAACGGAACCATCCCGGTCGGCCGGTTCTGAGAAACGATCGGCCCGCGGTAGTTCCCATTGCGCCGTTCGCCCAGTTCGGCAAAGCGGAACGGGATCGACATCGAGGCGATCTTCGGCGACCGCGTCACATGCACGTGCAGATGGACGCCAAACGAATACCCGCTATTGCCCACTTCCGCCAATGGCTGCCCGGCGTCGACACGGTCACCCGTCTTCACCAGAAACGTCCTCGACCTCAGATGCGCGTAGTGAGAGTATTCGCCGTCGCCATGGTCCAGCGTGATGTAGTTACCAAACGAACGCAGCCTCGGCGTCTGGCCCATGCCGAGATCGCGCGCCAGTACGACACCCGGCCGCATCGCCGCCACAAGCCGGTTGGTCACCGGTGCGGCGTCCCAGGCGTGAATCGAACGGCCCCAGTGCGAAAACGACCCGAACGGCCCTTGCGTGATCCGCCATGTGTGTCCGGCCAGCGCCGGGAAACGGTACTCGCTCTGGGTCGCCACTTGAAACGCTGCCGGCGCACTCTGCTCGCCCGTCTCCGAGCGCAGAATGGCATAATACTGACCCGGAGCCAGCGCCGCCAGCGCCGCCGACACCCGGCTGCCCTCAACCGCGTCCGGCATCGCATGGGCGACAAACTCCCAACCGCCCGCCTGCCGGTATCGCGCGATGTTCACCGTCGTCAACGCGGCCAACCCCTCGGTCTCCACCTCCACCCGCGCCTGCCCATCCGCAC
>JACZJQ010000053.1 GCA_014860455.1 Bryobacteraceae bacterium
CGGCAGACGGTCTGGGGCCGGGGGAGGTTGGGCGTGGAGCTTCTCGGGTAGATCACGCAGAATCCGAATGAGAGAAGTCCGGCGTTTTCGCCACCTATTCGATGGAGGCATGAGTTCCGGATGAATGGTGAGTTCGGGGGCTTCACGGTGAATGGCGGCTGGCTGGTGTTCCTGGCGCTGGTGGCGCTATGGGTTGCGCTGGCGATCGAGAGCCGGTCGAGGCGGTTGAGTTCGTTGCTGGAAGAAGCGCTCAAAGAGGCTGAGCAACTGCGGGAGTCAAATGCCAGGCTGGACGCCGGTCCGGCGGGTGGCGAAGCCCTGGCGGCCGATATCGAGCAGTTGGCGGCGGTGGTGGACAGCGAACAGAAGAACGCGGAGGCCCTGGGGCGAGCGAACGACGCGGTGCATCCGGGGCGCGATACGGACTGAGCGAAGCCGCCGGCGAGATTCTAACGCTTGATGGTGATCCGGGTTTCGGGTGCACCGTCGATTTCGGCGTCGATGGACGAGCCGGGTTCGGCATCGTCCCACCAGAACCACATCAGGCCGTCTGGCAGGGTGATGTAATCCCGGTTGTAGTGATCTACGAAACGGGGGGATCCTCCGTTGACGGTGACGCGGATACGAACGCCGGGGTAGGCGGTGTTGTTGGCGTCGGTGACGCGAAGGACGATGGGGCCGTCGGTGTAGTAGGGCTGGAGGGTGAGCGCGGCGAGCGACGGCTTGACGTCGATGCGCGTGAAGACGGCTTCAAAGTGGCCGTTCCAGGACTCGGCGACCAGATCCGAAACGCCTTCCGAGAGGCCCTTGACGTTGAACGTCAAACGGGTCTCGCCGGCGGGCAGGGTGACAGGAGTCGGGGCTTCGATGTGGCCGTGGGTGGTGTGAAGGCCGATGACGAGGTCGTAGTTGAGCGGGCGGGCGATTTCGAGGGTGACCGGCGCCTCTTGCCCAGCGGTGACGCCGATGGCAGGCCAGGCGGAGAGCTTCATCATTGGACGAAGGGAGGTGTCGGCCCAGGCGCGTCCGTCGGAGACGCGGTTGAAATAGAGTTCGAATTCGTTTCGATAGGTCTCGATCTGGTCTACGGCGGCCGCGGGCGGCTCCTCGCCCTCGGGTGTGATGAGGATGAAGGCGAAGCGGAAACGCGACTGGGCGACGGTGTGATCGGGGATGCGGCGGCCTTCGGCGGCGATGATGTCGTCAGTGGTGATGTCCAGGCGCGGGCCGTTGAACAGGACGCCCTTCTGGGGCAGTCGCGTGGCCGACATCGAGCCGGGGTAGACGGCGAAAGTGGGCGGCACTTCCCATGGCGCGCGCAGGCCCATCAGGTATTGATCCAGCGGTGAGTAGCCTTCGACAGTCGCTGTGGTCAGGTAGCGGAACTCAGCCTCCGGGCCGCGGTCGTCGATGCGGTTGCCTTCAAGCAGGGATGCTTCGGAGTTGAAGTTGAAGCTCCAGTGAGCGCCTTGGGCGCCGAGCATGGGGCGGTCGCCGTCAACGTTGACGCTGGCCAGCGCCAGAAAGAGGTGTCCGGTTTCGTGACCGAGCAGCGTCATGGTGTTGTCGCCGGTGATACGGCCGCGGAAGCCGACGGGCAGGTAGGGATCGAGCGGGTAGGTCGAGTTCGGGCCCATGTTGAGGACTGCCTGGAGGCGGCGCGGGGAGCCGAAACTGAGGCCGGCGTCGACGAGTTCGTCGCCGATGCCGTGCACCTTTGTGCGCACCGGCGTCATATTGGCCAGCGCGCCGGGAGCGACGGCGACGCCCATGGTGTTGAAGATCACCAGGTAGTCGTAGGCGTCCTCGTGGGTTTCGTAGAAGCGCTGCGCCGTGCGGACGATGTCGATAGAGTCCGACGAGCCGAACCTCTCGGCAACACTATTGACAAACAGCCTGCCCAACGAATCAGCCAGCGAGACGACTTCGATCGGGCTCGCCAGCCGGCCTCCTGAATAGCCGACGACGGCGTCGGTGAGGGTGACGCTGTCATAGAGGAATTCGATGGAACCAGACAGGTGCAGCCGAAGCTGGAATCGCTGTTTTGGCCCGAAACCGGACGACGAGTACTGAGGTACGTCGAGCCATGTGATGGTGACGTAGGTATCGGCGTGGAAGACCCGGACCGAACCGCCGGCGGTAGGGTCGAGGTCGGCGAACAAGGGAGCGATGCGAGGCGGCCCGCCTGCCAGCCGTCCCAGGCTGCGCGCGGCTGTAGCCGAATCCGGTTCCCAGAAGGTGATATTGCCGTCACTGTGGACCCAGATGTAGTCGTGATACCCGAGGATCGGGTAGAACCGGCCGAGTTTGACGAATGCGGCGTCGTCGTCGCCCAGCGGGATGACAGTGCCGGCATCGGCTTCGGCCTGGCTGAACGAGTTCGGCGAGTCCAGCAGACGCAGCCCTCGGGTTTGGCTTTCGAAGATTAGGCTACGCCGGTCCAGGTTGAAGGGATTGGGCGCGGCCAGGACGCCGCCGGATGAGTCCATCACCGCAACGTTGCCGTAGTCGGCGGACATGGATGGCCGCTCGGCGGCAGTGAACGCTCGCAGGCCCCGGGCGCGTTCCAGTGCGCGTGTGGATTTGCGATGCAGGTTCAACTGGTCAGCGAGGTTGGTGCGGTGGGTGGCGCACAAGGTGGGGGCGTCGGCGGCGAAGCCTGTTGGCGCGGCCAGCAGGACGGAACAAAAGAGGGCGAGAAGTCGTTTCATTTTAGGAGGGCGACAAGCGCTTCTTACACTAGGATACTGATGGATCGGGGGAGGTAACAGGTTTCATGTCATTCTGCACCAACTGCGGAGGAACTCTTGGGGAGCAGGCGAAGTTTTGCCCGTCGTGTGGGGCCGGGGCCGGCAGTGCGGCGCCGAGGGCCACGGCGTCTGTCTATGCGCCCTCTCCCCTGGACTTTACCATCCATGGCGACAACCTCCAGGTGGCCAGAATCCGGCTGCAGCCGGGGCAGGAACTCTACGCCGAAGCCGGCAAGATGGTCTACAAACACGCCACCGTGACCTGGGAGACCCGCATGACCGGCGAGACCCTTGGCGAGAAGATCTGGGGCGCCTTGAAGCGCAAACTGGCCGGCGAGTCGCTCTTCATGACCTACTTCCGGACGACATCGGGCGGCGAGGTGGGCTTTGCGGGCGACTATCCTGGGCGGTTGCAGAGCTTTGATCTCAGGGCCGGGCAGTCGATGATGGTCCAGCGCGACAGCTTCATCTGCGCCCAGTCCACCGTGTCACTGTCGATCGCGATGGTGAAGAAGATCGGCGGCGGGCTGTTTGGCGGCGAAGGTTTTATCCTCGAAAAGTTGACCGGGCCGGGCACGGTGTTCATCCATGGCGGAGGCGATTTCGTGGAGTTTGATCTGGGGCCGGGCGAAGTGGTGCAGGTGGACACCGGCTGCGTGGTGGGCTTTGACGAATCAGTGGATTACGATGTCCAACTCGCCGGCGGCATTAAAACAGCGCTGTTCGGCGGAGAAGGGCTGTTCCTGACGACGTTGCGCGGGCCGGGCAAGGTGCTGATCCAGTCGATGACGCTGGAGAAGCTGAGGCGGGAACTGGCGCCGGGCCGGTCGGGGGGCGACGAGCGGGGTCCGCTGGAAAGTCTGGGCGGGTTTTTCCGCAGCGAGGACTGAGAGTCTCGCAGGCAGGACTGCATCGGTGTAACACCTGAGTGGCATCCCGATGAGATGCCCTATTAGGCGCAAAGTTGCCCTAAAGCGGCGGCCGAGAACGACCGATGAAGAACTCAGGCGCCTGAATGCTCGAACTGAACAGCAAGGCCGATGGAACCGCCCGGAATCAGGGCGGTTTCGCCGCCAAGCATCCCAGCAACGGCGAGCCGACCGTGGCCGCCGTCAATCTGGAGTTGCTGGCGAGCCTGAGCCACGAGATCCGGACTCCGCTGAGCGGAATTCTGGGGATGACGGATCTGCTGCTCGAGTCGGGTCTGACCATAGAGCAGGAAGAGTACGTTGCGGCGGCGCGTGACTGCGCCGAATCGTTGTTCGGCCTGTTGAACGCGACGCTCGAATATTCGTCGTTGCAGACCGGATGCATCCGGCTTGAATCGTCGGAGTTCCAGCCCGCGGACCTGGTGGACGGCGTGGTGAGCGAGGCGGCGTCGAGTGTCCGGGTGCGGGGCATGGAATTGCGGGCAACGCTGGGAGAAGGCCTGAAGCGGATGGTGAGGGGCGATGCCCACAGGATCAGGCAACTCCTGGCGCAGGTGCTCAGGCTGGCGCACCGCTACGGAACCGGTGAAGCCATATCGTTCTCCGCGGACCTGGCGGAGCGGGACGGCCGGGTGGTGATGGACGTCGAGGTCCGATGCCATGGCTCGGCCCTGGCCATGAGCGGCGCGATGAGTGGAGCGGAGTTGGCGGTCGCCGTCGTGGAGGGTTTTCTCAAGCTGCTTGGGGGCGGTCTCACGCGCGGGGCGGGAGGCAGCGACGCCGAGCAGGTGCTTACACTCCTAATCCCGCTGGAGCCGGCCGCGGTTCGAGGCAGAAGCGCTTCGGTGAAGGAAGCGGGCAAGGCGGAACGCGTGCCGAGGATCCTGGTGGTGGACGACAACCGCATCGCGCAACAGGTGATCGGAGCACTGCTGAACAAGCACGGCTGGCGGTACGAGACGGCGAGGGACGGCTACGAGGCACTTGCGAAGTTGGCGAAGGCTCAGTATCAGCTTGTGCTGATGGACCTCCAGATGCCGGGCATCGATGGGCTCGAAACCACCGGACGGCTGAGGGAACTGCCTGGATATGAGGCCACACCCGTTTTGGCGCTGACTGCTGATGTTTCTGACCAAGTGCGAGCCAAGTGCCGCGACGCCGGCATGGACGCATTCCTTGAAAAGCCGATCCACACGGTGGAACTCAACGCTCTGCTGACGCAGTTTCTGACGTCGCCGGACGGCGACTGATCCCAATCCCTAAAGATACTGCTTGACGACGTCCTCGACGAGCGTACGATATTGCCGCAGGCGCTCTGGTGAGTCGGCTTCGAAGCGCAACACGAGAATTGGCTGGGTGTTCGAGGCGCGGACCAACCCCCATCCGTGTTCGAACAGGACGCGCGCGCCGTCGATTTCAATGGTCTTGTGTGTGCGCTTGAAGTGTTCGCGGACCTGGGCGACGACGTCGAATTTGCGGTTGTCGGGGCAATCGACGCGAAGTTCGGGCGTCACGATCATCTTCGGCAGACCGGCGGTTTGCGCCGAAAGGGGCTTGCCCGAGGAGGCGACGATTTCGATCAACCGCAGAGCCGAGTAGATGGCGTCGTCGAAGCCGTAGTAGCGGTCAGCGAAGAACATGTGGCCGGACATTTCGCCGGCGAGTTCGGCCTTGGTTTCCTTCATCTTGGCCTTGATGAGCGAGTGGCCGGTTTTATACATGATGGGGTTGCCGCCGAGGCGGGCCAGTTCGTCGTACATCAACTGCGAACACTTCACTTCGCCGATGAACGTGGCGCCGGGCTTGCGGGTCAGGATCTCGCGGCCGTAAATGAGCATGAGTATGTCGCCCCAGACAACGTTGCCCAACTCATCCGTGGCGCCGAGGCGGTCTCCGTCGCCGTCGAAGGCGAGGCCGAGTTCGGCGCCGGTTTCGGCCACTTTGGCCTTGAGCATCAGCAGGTTGTCTTCAACGGTGGGGTCGGGGTGGTGGTTGGGGAAGAGGCCGTCGGCTTCAAAGAAGAGTTCCGTCGCATCGACGTTGAGCTTGGGCAGCAGCCGTGACAGAACGATGCCGGCCGCTCCGTTGCCGTTGTCGAAGACGGCCTTGACGCGGCGGGGGAAGCTGAACGACGCGGCGAGTTCATCGACGTACGGCGTGACGGCATCGGCTTCGGAGAGCGTACCCACGCCCATTTCGAAGTCGCGGTCCACGATCATGCGGTAGAGTTCCTGGATCTCGGCGCCGTGGATGGTGCCGGAGCCGAACATGGTCTTGAAACCGTTGTAGTCGCTAGGGTTGTGCGAGCCGGTGATCATGACGCCGCCCTGGGCGTCGAGCTTGTGGACAGAATAATAGAGCACCGGCGTCGGGACCATGCCGAGATCCACCACGTTCATGCCTGAGTTCAGCAGGCCTTCGATCAGCGCGTCTCGCAGCCGGGGTCCGCTCAGGCGGGCGTCGCGGCCGACGGTGAGGGTGCGTGCGCCTTTGCGGTAGAGGTGGCTGCCGAGGGCGTGGCCGAGCAGGCGGATGCCTTCCGAGGGCATCTGGACATCAGCGATGCCGCGGATGTCATATTCGCGAAAAATGTGCTGTTCGAGCATGGTTTCGATTCCCTATTGTCGCCAAGACGGCCATCGGGCGCAAAAGCCAGCTACGCTGCCGCAGCGCCATCCAGTTTCCTAGACTAACGAAGGACCTGCAACAGACTCGAATGCTCGTCCGTCCACACCGGGCCGGAGACGGCCCTTGTGGAGGGTGCCGGGGCGGATTGGCTCCGGCTCATCAGCACCCAGACGGCGCCGGCCGAATCGAACCGGTTGTCGGCAGGCGTGGCGATCACCGAGGACATCCAGTTCATCTCGCGGCCCAGTGCCACCGCCACTTGCGTCAGCTCAAGGTGCAGGTTTGAAAGATGGAGGGCTAACACGCCCTCCGGTTTCAGGTGGCGCGAGTAGACCGCCATCGCCTCGCGGGTGAGCAGGTGAACGGGCACTGAATCTCCGGTGAAAGCGTCAACCGCAAGCACATCGAAGCGTTGATCGGGCTGGCGGGAGAGCATGACGCGGGCATCGCCCAGGACGACTTCCACTTGTGCTGGCGAGTCTGACAAATAGGAAAAGTGGGTTTTAGCCAGTCTGACCACAAGCGGATTGAGCTCATAGAAGCAGAAAACGTCTCCAGGCCGGCCGTAGGATGCGAGCGCGCCCGCGCCCAGTCCGACAAGGCCGACTCTGCGGGGTCCTGCGCTTTGACGGCTCAGAAGTTGCCCGACTCCGGTGTGGGGGGTGTAGTAGGTCAACGGAATATGGCGGCGTTCCTTGTCCAGGAATTGCGATCCGTGGTTGACCGAGCCATGGACCATGGTCCGCAGCCGGCCTGACCCCGCCGGGCCTGATGTTTCAGTCACACGCATCGAACCGTAGAAGTTGCGATCCACCGCCACAACCTGCGATTGCAGAGCGAGCCAGTTTGCCCCGGCCACCGCAACCATCGCAACCGTCGCCACGGCGGCCAGCGCATCAATATAGACGGACCGGCCATAGGCCAGGAACAAAGCCGTCACCGCCGTCAACCCCAGCAGCAGCGGCAACTCGATCATCTGCCTGAAGACGAGCGGTGTGATCAATGCCACGAAAACCGATCCCATGGCGCCGCCCGCGGCCATGGCGATGTAGAAGGAAGTCAGATGCCTCTCGGGCGGGCGCATGGCGGCCAGTTCGCCATGAACCATCAGGCACACGGCGAAGAGGCCAAGTGAGAAGATGGCCACGCCCGGGCCCAACATGCGCGCCGGCGCGAGGTAGGTGAGAGCCCAGCCCATCGCGAGCAGGCCTGCGAACCCGGTGGGCACGCCCCACCACCGGCGATAACGGTCCGACTCGAACGTCACGACGAACGAAAGGAGATAAAGCAGCAACGGCAGCACCCACAGCATCGGAAACGGCGCCACTACCAGGCAGAGATGGTCAGTCACCGAAACCAGGAGGCCGGAACCGAGGAAGGCCCAATAGAGCCACAAAGCCACTGAGCGGCCATGCACCGGCGAGCCGCCTCGGCCCTCTGAAACAGGCTTGATACCTGCCGGTCGCCGCTTCCAGACCAGTGCCGCCGACAGCAGGTGGAACACCGCGGCAGCCACGAAAGCCCCCTTCCAGAGGCGCGCGATCTGTCCCCAATCCCAGCGCGGCTCCAGCCAGAACGGGAATGCCAGCAGGGCCGCCACGCAGCTCAGATTGGACCAGGCAAACAGCCGGTAGGCCTGCCTGGCGGGGTAAAGCTGCGCATACCAGTGCTGAAGCAGCGGACTCGTGGCGGACAACATAAGATAGGGCAATCCAATGGCCAGTGCCAGTTGGACGACGATGCCGGCCGCGGGAGAACCGGATCCGACCTCCATCGGCGGCGCGCCGACTCCGGGAAGCGCCAGCAGCGCCAGCAAGCTGAGGCCCGCATGCACAGCGGCCTGCGCACGCAGCGGCAATCGCCGCGCCACGCCGTGGGCGTAGAGATAGCCCAGCAGCAGCATCGACTGGTAGAAGACCAGGCAGACCGCCCAGACCGAGGCGGAGCCGCCGAATACGGGCAATAACCTCTTCGCCATCATCGGTTGGATGAGGAAAAGGCAAAAGGCGCTGCCCACAACGCCGGCGGCAAGAAATCCCACTAGAAAACCCTCGACCCCGTATCTTCGCATAGTGCGACGACAGGCCGCTGAAACGCATGCGCGGCGGTGCCGGACGCTGCCGGCCGGACAGCCCGGCAGCAGCGCCCTATTGCGGCTATGTCTTTCTGCTACCGCCGCCGGGAGGCGTGTCGCAGGACATGCAAGAGACTGGATTGATCGTCGGACCAGTCGAAGCGCTCAGGCGGCGGGGGCGGGCTGGTTGGCGGCAGGATCGGGGCAAGGCGCTCCCTGGGTCCGGCAAGCATCCACAGAGACGGGGTATAGCCCTTGAGGGCTTCGCCGCGGTCGGGCACGGCTATGGCGGTCCAGCCGGCATGAGTGGCGACGGCGCGGACCACGGCGGTGAGATCCAGACTGCGCGAAGAGACGTGGATGGCGAGGATGCCGTCCGGCTTCATGTGGCGCTTGTAGAGCAGGAAGGCCTCGCGGGTGAGCAGGTGGACAGGGATGGAGTCGCCCGAGAAGGCGTCGACGAAGAAGAGGTCGAACTGTTGCGGCGGCTCGGATTCCAGCGACAGCCGGGCGTCGCCGAGCACAACTTCCACCTGTCCGGCTGCGTGCTTCATGTAGGTGAACTGATCGGAGGCGAGCGAGACCACCCAGGGGTCAATTTCGTAGAAGCGGAAGATGTCGCCTTTCCGCGACCAGGCGGTCATGGCGCCGGCGCCGAGTCCGATGATGCCGACCTTGGCGTTAGCCGGACGGAAGGCGAAGGCGCGGGCGGCGCCGCTGGCCGGGCCGTAGTAGGACGACGGGTCGTCGGCGCGGGAGTCGAGCCATTGCGAGCCATGGATGGTTGCGCCGTGCAGCATCAATCGCAGCGTGCCCTGGGGTTCGTGGCGGTCGGCGACGCGGATTGAGCCATAGAAACCGCGGGCCGAGGCGATCAGTCCGTTGTGATGGGCCGAGACGATGGCCAGCGCGGCGGCCCCGGATGCGGCAAGCGAGGTGGCTGCGGTGAAGGTGAGGATGCGCCCGCGGGTGAGCGAAGCGGCCAGCAGCGTGGCGGCCGCGCCAAGCAGGACGGCGCCGAGTTCAAATTCGCCCTTGAACAGATGGGGAGCCAGGAAGGCGACAAAGACCGAGCCCAGAGCTCCGCCGAAGGCGAGGATGAAATAGTAGGAGGTCATGAAGCGAGGCGAGGGCCGCTGGCGGGCGAGTTTTGAGTGGCAGAACAGGCAGAGGAAGAACAGCCCGGCGGCGAGCATGGGCGCGCCGGGGTGGAAGAGGTCGTGAGGAGAATACCAGATGCCGGCGCAGAGCAGCGTGACGCCGGCCAGGCCGGAGAGAAACGAGATGTCGGGCGAGAGATCGCGGGCGAAGGCGATGACGAATGTCAGCAGGTAGATGAGCAACGGCGCCGACCAGAGGAATGGAAAGGGAGCCACCTGGCGGCAGAGATGATTGGTAACGGTGAGCAGCAGCGCCGAGCCGAGAAAAGAGAGCCACAGCCAGCCGTAGATTCCGCGGCGGCCGGGCGGGGCGGCGTCCGGAGCATCTTCGGGGACATCGCTGGGATGGTCGCGGAGGTTCCATGCCAGCAGGGCGAATAGCAGGGCGCAGGCAGTGACGGCGGCGCGCCAAGCTGTGAGCGTGTGGCGGAGGCTGAACCAGGGTTCGATGAGCAGCGGGTAAGCGAGCAGGGCGGCGATGCAGGCGAGGTTGGACCAGGAATACAGGCGATAGGCGGCACGGCCCGCGCCCAGGGCGGCATGCCAGTACTGAAGCAGGGGACTGGCCGAGGCCAGCATCAGGTAAGGCAGTCCGATCAACCGGGACAGGGAGAGCAGCAGATCGATGGCCGGGGAGCCGGCGGCGTGGGAGGGGTCTGGCGCGGGCAGCCAGAGGGCGAAGATGACGATGGCGGCCAGCGCCACATGGACGCGGCCCTGGCTATGCAGCGGGAGGCGGCGGGAGAGGACGTCGGCATACAGGTAGCCCCCGAGCAGCAGGGTCTGAAAGAAGACCAGGCACACGGCCCAAACCTCCGCGCCGCCGCCGAACGAGGGCAGCAGGAGCTTTGCGATGAGGGGCTGGATAAGGAAAAGGCAGAAAGCCCCGGCGGCGACCGCTGTCACCAGCAGGCCGGCCGCCGGAGCCGGAGGAGCCTTACTTAGGGAGATCGTCGCCACTGCTTCTCGTCAGCTTGTTGAGCTGCTTCACAACGATGAAGATAGCAAAAGCAATGATGACGAATTGGATGACGTTGTTGATCACGTTGCCGTAGGCCAGCACGGCCGCCTTGGCTTCACGCGCGGCGGTGATGCTCGCATACGTCTTGCCGTCGAGGGCGACATAGAGACCGGTGAGGTCGACGCCGCCTGAAACGAGTCCGACGAGCGGGTTGATGAGGTCCTCGACGATGGAGTTAACGATTTTGCCGAAGGCGGCGCCGATGACGACACCAACAGCTAAGTCGATCGCATTGCCTTTGACGGCGAATTCCTTGAACTCTTGCAGCATACCCATGGGATCAAAGATTATCACTCTTTCATGGGTGCGGTGGGGTTGTCCTTCAAGTATTTTTCGAGCGTGTACGGCCTGTCCACATAGCGGCGGGCTTCCTTGGCGCCTTCATAGCCCTGCGGGAACAGGGAAACGGTCGTACGGAAGGTGGCGCGGGCTTCGGAATTCCTTCCCGCAAGGTCGAGGCATTGACCGAGGCGGAACCAGGCCATGGAGCCGGAGTAGGGGTCCAGCCGCGTGTGGCCGGCGGTGGCGGCGCGGAGATGGATGATGGCCTGCTCGGGCTGGTTGTACCAGAACAGAAGGTTGCCGCGGGCGTATTCAATGCGCTCCTGAGGGAGGTTGGCAAAGCCCAAGGCACCGGATTTTTTGAGTTGTTCGCAGCGGTCCAGCGCGGCTGTGGCCTTGGCGAGGTCGCCGATGTCGGCGTGGACCTGGGAGAGTTCCAGCAGCAGCAGATAGTTGCGAGGATAGCGCTTGAGCAGCGACTCGAGGATGGGCGGGACCAGGGTGAACTGGCCTTCGCGCCGGTAGGCCACGCTGAGTAGGATTTGGGCGTCGGAGCGGTTGAGGTTGCCGTATTCGGCGACGTGGGCCAGTGTGCGGATACCTTCGGTTTTGTTGCCACGGAAGCCGGCCAGGAAGCCGAGCAGGCGGTAGGACCAGTGCAGAGAGCCGACAATGTAGTCGTGGAAGCCCTGGGCCATGTAGGCGTCGATGCGCTTGGGATCAAGGTCAGTGACGCGGTTGTGGAGCTTGCGTGATTCGGTGACGTCGCGCAGCGAGTCCATCCAGGCGCGGGTGACCAGAAAATTGTAGGTGCCGCGCAACGAAAAGGCGACGCCGCGGGCATAGAGGGCGTCGGTGTCGTTGGCCTCGGCGGCCAAGGCCTTCGTCGTCAATTCCATCGAGGAGGCGATGGCGGAGAGGAACAGGGAGCGTTCCTCGGCGGTGGGTTCCATCTTGGGGTGGCGAAGGAAGGGGTTGGCGCCGGTGACGAGGTGGGATTCCAGCGCGCCACAGCGCAGCATCATTTGAAACAGAACGGCCTGGGCGACGTGGTTGTGCCGGGCCGGGTCGCTCGGGTCGCGGGCGAGCGAAGTGCGGAAGGCGGCCAGGGCCTGAGGGTATTCTAGGTTATAGAAGTGGTCGAAGCCCTTGTCTACAAGAGGATCAGCGGCGGGTTGGGCGAGCAGGAGGGCGAGCAGAGGGGCGATCATGATTCGTCCCCTTCAGTATGCTGTCGAAGCTGGGAGAGAGCCCAGCGGGCGTGTTCAGAGACCGAGGTGTCGGGGTGGGCGGCGAGGCGTTCCAGCGCCGGGCGGTGGCCGGGGTCGGCCGAGTTGCCCATGGCTGTGGCGACGTTGCGGAGCCAGCCCGGGTGCTTGGCGCGGTGGATGGGCGTATGTCGGAAGCGGGCGCGGAAGTCGTCGGGCGACAGGGCTGCCATTTCGTCGAGATCCGGGGTGGCGTTGACGGGTTGAAACCCCGGCTCGGCTGTGGAGGGCGCGCGGCGGTTCCAGGGGCAGACCTCCTGGCAAATGTCGCAGCCGAAAAGGTGGTGGCCGGTGGCAGGGCGAAGCGCCGGGTCGGTGGGGCCTTTCTGTTCGATTGTGAGAGTGGAAATGCAAAGGCGGGCGTCGAGCGCGTAGCCGGAGGGCGTGGGGGAGGGAACCAGCGCTTGCGTGGGGCAGGCGTCGATGCAGCGGCGGCAGGTGCCGCACCGGTCCGGGGGCGGGGAATCGGGCGGAAGTTCAATGCTGACAAGGACTTCGCCGAGGAAAAACCAGGAGCCCTGTTGCTGGTTGATGAGGCACGTGTTACGGCCGATCCAGCCGAGTCCGGCTTGGCGGGCGTAGGAACGCTCCAGAAGGGGTGCGGTGTCCGTGCAAATCCGGGATTCGAAGGGTCCCCAGAGGGATTGGAGTTTCTCCACGAGCGACGAGAGGGCGCGGCGGAGCGTGTCGTGGTAGTCTTCGGCGCCCCAGGCATAGCGTGACACGGGCGGGTCTACTATGTCGATTGTTTTGTACAGCTTTCCAAGGCAGAGCATGGACCGGGCCGAGGCCAGGAGATGGCGTGGGTCCTGGCGGATATCTCCCCTGTGATCAAGGAGATAGCCCATAGGTCCGGCGTAGCCTAAATCAGACCACTGACGAAAAGATGCGAAGTCCGATAGAGGCGCGGCTTGGGCGACGCCTGAGAGCTCGAATCCGGCCTGGCGGGCAAGGCGGTTGAAGGCGGCTTGAGTAGGCTGCTCCAGGGCGCGGAACTCCTCTAGAATCATGCTACTATGGCGCGCTTTCCGGGCGCTCCCGTTTAGGTGCGGCATATCGCCGTTGGGCGGTGAAATGTCGCAGTTGGGCGGATAGCAGTGGGAGAGTCGGCGGGATGGTTCTAAGATGACAAGGACCGGAATAGGTGAACCCTACCCCCGAATAGGAGCAAACAAGAACAAATGGCGAAGCCCATTAAGTATGCAGAGAAGGCGCTGGCAGTAGCGGCGAATGCCGCCTGGCAGGTATTCGACACGCTGAACCAGATCAATCCGAATCCCGGTTTCACACCGAAGTGGTCAGACAAGCCGCTGCTGAAAAGCTACGAGAAGATGAAGCCAAAGCTGGGCTGGCCGCGAACCACCGATTCGCTGTGTCCAAAGTGCATCCCCGAGGTCCGGCAGGAGATCCTGGACGGCAAGAAGGACGTCAGCATCCTGATGACCGACAAGCCGGGCGAGATCAAGGCCCAGATCATCGAGCGCGATGGCAAGATCCTGATGGTGAAGGACTGCCCGATTCACGGCCACTTCGAGGACGTGATGTCGATCGACCCGGCATTCTTCAAGCACTTGGAAGAGGTTTTCCCCGGCCGCGACATCCGCGCGCACAATGACGCTGACCTGCACCACCACGGCTCTTCGACAATCACCCACGGCCGCGGATCGGTCCTGACAATCGATCTGACCAACCGCTGCAATATGATGTGCGACCCCTGTTTCATGGACGCCAACCAGGTTGGCTTCGTCCATGAGCTGAGCTGGGACGACATTAAGACGATGCTCGACAACGCCTTGAAGATCAAGCCGCGCCGGCAGATGTCGGTTCAATTTTCCGGCGGCGAGCCGACGCTTTCGCCCTTCTTCCTGGACGCGGTCCGCTACTGCAAGCAGGTGGGCTACAACTCGGTTCAGGCGGCCACAAACGGCATCGAGTTCGCGAAGTCGAAGGAGTTCGCCAAGGCGGCGGCCGACGCCGGCCTGCGCTACGCCTACCTCCAGTTTGACGGCATCGGCAACGCGGCGAACTCTCACCGCGCTGTTGGCAACCTGTTCGATGTGAAGTTGAAGGCGATTGAGAACCTGCATTCCTCGGGCGTGGATATCGTCCCGGTGATCACGATCATCAACGGCATCAACAACGAGCAGGTTGGCCGCATCGTTCAGTTCGCTCTCGACAACCCGCGCAAGATCAGCTTCCTGAGCTTCCAGCCGGTTTCTTTCACCGGCCGCGACGAAGCCGTGACCGACGAGCGCCGCGCCGCCCAGCGCTACACCCTTTCTCACCTGGCGCACGACGTGAAGAACCAGACCGGCCTCGGCGAGCCGACTCGCGACTGGTATCCGATTTCGTTCATGTCCACGTTCTCCGATTGGGCCGACCTGGTTCACGGACCCCAGGCAAGCTGGGGCGCGTTGAGCTGCGGCTGCCACCCGAACTGCGGTACCGGCATGGCTCTGATGGTGGACAAGGAGACGAAGGAATCGGCTCCCGTTACGGCGTTCCTCAACGGCGATCAACTGGCGCGGGACATCGCCCGTGTCAACGACGCCGCCCGCGGCAAGTGGATGTCGATCACCGGCATGACTCTTGCGCTGCTGCGCAACTACAATCCCTTCAACGCGCCGACGCATTTCAGAATCGTCGATCTGCTGAAGAAGTTCGACAAGACCTTCGGCGCCACCGGCAAGCAGTACGGCAAGGTGACGGGCGACCGCACTCTGACCGACATCCAGAAGCGCCGCGCCGACCGCTGGAACTTCCTCTTCATCGCCGGCATGTGGTTCCAGGATCTGTTCAACTACGACTTCCGCCGCACCGAACAGTGCATCATCCCTTACGCCACGCAGGAAGGCGAAATCAGCTTCTGCGCGTATAACACGGGCGTGGGTTGGCGCAACATCGTCGAAAAGATGCACATGACGGCCACGCTCACCAAGTGGTATGAAGAGAACGGCCGCCACGAGATCTTCGCCGGCAATAAGAATGTGGGTCTCAAGGACAAAGCCCACAACCTGCTGCTGCGCGAGGAGCTTGTCACCAACGAGAAGCAGACCGATCTCGACTCGCTCGGCATCGCCAAGACCGCCCGCGAGGAGAAGGCCCGCGCCCGCGACGCCAAGCTCGACTTGGAAAAGGCCGCCGAGAACGCCCGCATGATGGCGCTCTACAAGAAGCACATCCTGCAGGAGCCGGAAACGGGTCTGGTCCAGATCGGCGGCATCGCCGCGGCGAAGCCCGCCGTGAAGGAAGAAGAGATCGGCACGTTCGGCGACTAACCGCCGCGGCGGGTTTGTCCGCCGGCGAGAACGCCTGAATCGGGGCGGCCCCACACAGGCCGTCCCAACGCGGAATTATCAGTCTCCTATTCGGTTTCTATTAACCAGCCCGGACGCCCATCAGTGGCCTCCGGGCGTTTTTTTTGCCGCTGCGATTGGGTGCATCCTGCTGGTCCATTCCCGTACATAATGGCGATGGAGTCAACGTCGTGTTCCACCTCTTTCTGGCGCTCTTCATTCCGCTGGCCGCCACGGGCCACGGCGAGACGAGCACGTTCCAGCGTGACCCGGCGAAGCGGAAGGCGAACCAGACGCTGATTCATTCCTCGGACTTGCCAGACGCGCGAGAAGGGGTTTCGTCTGGCTATCAGCCTGGGGTGCGCTGAAGCCGAAGCCAGGGCCACTGTGTTCAAGATCATTCGCATGGAGAATGACCTCATGAACGCGCTCGTGAGGAAAGCGACAGCGCCGAGTGAGGGATGGGGCGACGGGTACTGCAGCGACTTATTGGGGCACGCGTTTGCTCGCGGCCGATTGAGTCAGGTATTCCTTTCCTCTATCTCAGTGCTTCGTTCCATTCGCAAGCCGGGAATCCTGGTCTAAACTCCACTCAGGGAGTACTGTCATGCGCTTGCTGCTGGCGTCCGTTATCCTTGTCCTCTTGCCCGCTACGGCCCTCTGCCAGGCGATGCTGGAGAGCGCCATCCTCTCCGGCGCCGCGGCGAGTGCGGCTTCCGGTTCCGCCAAAGCCACCGGTGACGCGTTGTCGAAGTCCCTTCAGAAGCTCAACTTAGCCCTCGCGGGCGCGGCGGCTACGGGCGCGGCGCCCAATGGCGCGGCGGCTCATGGCGCCGGTTCCACGCCGGCCATCCCCATCGCCAGGACCGGTTCTACGCCGCCGCTGCCAAAACCTTCCCAGACTGTCTTCGAAGGAGTCGAACCGGGCACTCCTCGCTCCGACGTCATCGCCAAGGCCGGCAAACCGCAGTCAGCCATCGCCAGTTCCGATGAAGAGATGCTCAAGTACGCCACCTCCGAAGGCGGGTTAGTTCGTATCCGGGTGGTCGACGGCAAGGTCTCAACCATCGAGCGGACCCCGCCCAAGACGGCCCCTGCACCACAACCCGAGCCGAAGGCCGAGACTGTGGCGGCCAGCATCGTTAATCCCGGCAAATGACATTGGCCGGTGGCTGCTTGCCCTTGGCCACACCAGGGCTGAACACCACGGCTCTGGGCTGAGGCCTTGTCGAAGACAGTAGCGCCCTGGTGAACGACCAAGGCTGCCACGGCCACATGACGAGCCGAGTGAAGATGCCAGCGCCTTCTGCCACCTTTCAGGCGGCTTCAATCTCAACATGGACCTTGCAGCCGAGCGCGGTGGCGATATTCACCAGGGCATCGAGCGAGAAGCGGGAAACCCGGCCGCGCAACAGGTCGTTCATCCTTGGCTGGGTGACGCCGCAGTGGCTGGCTGCCTCGGCCTGGGTCCAGTCTTTGCGCTTCACGATGGCCTCGATCTGATGCATCAGTTCGGCTCGCGCGCGGAGGTTGGCGGCCTGCTCGGGCGTGTCGGCGATGGCGTCCCAGACGCTGGCGTAGGTTTCAGTCTTGCTCACTCTCTATGGTGGACCCCAAATCCTGGACCACGGTACTTGTATAGAATCTTGGCAAAGTCGGCATCGCGAGGAAGGGGATGACGATGCGCAAGAGGCAGCACACGCCGCAGTTCAAAGCCAAGGTTGCGTTGGAGGCGATTCAGGGCGAATCGACCCTGAACGAGATAGGAGCACGTCACGGGGTCAGTCCAATGCAGATCTGCCATTGGAAGAAGGCGGCGATCGAGCACTTGGCGGAGCTATTCCAGGACGGACGGCGGAAGCATCGCGGCTCTGTAGACGCCGACAAGGACGAGTTGTACCGGCAGATCGGGCAGCTAAAGGTGGAATTGGACTGGCTCAAAAAAAGAGCTGGGGGTGTCAAGTGATCAGAAACGACATCTGGTGGAACCGGCCCACGAGAGCATCAGCATCCGGCGCCAATGCGAGTTGCTGGCCTTGCCGAGAGCCAGTTGGTATTACCGGCCGGCAGGGGAAAGTGACGAGAACCTCGGGTTTCTCCGTCTGCTCGATGAGCAATACACGGCGACTCCGTTCTATGGGAGCCGGAAGATGAAGGCGTGGCTTTGCACTCAGGGCTATGAGGTGAATCGGAAGCGGGTCAGGCGACTGCTCGAGAAACTCGGCCTCCAAGCGATCTATCCCAAGCCGCGGCTGAGCCTGGGCGGACAGGGCCATCAGATTTACCCGTATCTACTGCGCGGCGTGCCGATTCAACGAGTTAGGCAGGTTTGGAGCAGTGACATCACCTACGTCCGGTTGCAGGCTGGATTCGTCTATCTGACCGCGGTGCTGGATTGGTTCAGCCGCTTCGTGCTGAGCTGGAGGCTGTCGCCGAGCCTGGATGGCAGCTTCTGTCGCGATGCCCTGCGCCAAGCCCTGCGATGGGGTACGCCGGAGGTCTTCAACACCGACCAAGGGTGCCAGTACACCAGTTCGAGCTTCACGGCCATCTTGAAGCAAAACGGGATCGCGATCAGCATGGACGGCCGCGGCCGCGCGCTGGACAACATTTTCGTCGAAAGGCTATGGCGCTCGGTGAAATACGAAAACGTCTACCTGAACGACTACCAGGAGATCCCCCAGGTGCGTGCCGGGCTGGCGGCATACTTCCGCTTCTACAACTACGAACGACCGCATCAGAGCCTGGGGTATAAGACTCCGGCCGAAGTCTTCGGAGCCAGCCGATGACCCGGCTTCTCGGGGAGGCCCGTCAACAGGGTGGGGGCCAGCCCCCACACCCCCGGGATTTAACGCTTTACGGCCAGAATGGCTGGCTGTACAATCACTGCACTCGAGCGGAGGATAGGGCAACGCAGGGATGCGACCCGAGCGCCGCCTCGAGGGCCGGAAAGGCGGGGCAGCTCCGGCTGCCCCTCAACCCGACTTACAAGTTCGTAGCCAAGTTCGAAGACCAACGTGGTACAGGAAACGGGGCCCAGCGCAGGTCCTACAGAAGCACATCCCGCAGCTCGTGCTCACGCAGGTTGAGCGCGACGGCAAACCCGTCTACCGGGTGCCGGGAGAGATGAATCTGACGGGGGAAGGGAAGTGCGCATTGCAGATGGTGGCCAGGGACCGACTTGAACCGCCGACGCCGGCCTTTCCAGGACCTCTTGTTGACAATACTAGACCCTTGGGTGTCAATAGATGTGATGGATATGAAAGGAGTTGCAAGACAGAGAATTAGGACTCTGTAGTTCGGTTTGAGCTGTTTTCGACGCTACGATGTACCAAATATGTACCACTGTTTGGACTGCCCGCATTGCGCGGGAACGCCGGGACCCTCATGTCAAAACAGGTCTGGACTGGCAGCGGACCGTAGTTGTTGCCCAGATAGCGCCGCACGATTGCCACGGTGCAACGGCACTCCCTTGGCGTTTCTCCCATCAACCCGCAAAGTCATCCGTGCAGGTTTCTGCTGCTCTTCCGGCATGAGTCTTGCGTGCCGAGTGTAGGTTTGCTGATGTCTAGCCGATATGGCGTCGAATCTTCGCCGCGTTGCCTGGCGGGCTGCATCACGACTACCGGCTGGCGAAGGAGGCCGCATCGCGCCGGGCGCAAGAATTGCGGAGGCTCTTAACTGATGCGGTCAAATCGTGTGTGAAAAAGCGGACAAGTTGACTTACTAACGACAACGGGAAAGCCATGGACCGAGGACGCAAGACTGAACGGTTCTTGGCAAAGCGACAAATTGGCAAGATGGTATCGTCGCACTGATCTCCGATCGATTCACTCAGCCAACAGGGGCTATTTCGCTGCTTCGATCCGGTCCACTTTGAGGATGCCCGTCTTGGGATAGAGAGTGCCGGTGACCTTCACCTTCTGTGCGGCGTACTTCTCCGGCGTCTGCTGGTCGCTGAGAGTGTAAACCTGCTTGCCGACGAGCAATGCGTATTTCCACTTGCCGCCCGGCATGCGGACGCATTCGCGCACGCACTTGGCGTCGGGCGTGATGCCCATGTGCGCGTGGTCGGCGCCGCACATGGTGTCGGTGATGATTCCGGTGTAGGTCTTCGGGGCGTCGGCGGCGAACAGGGCGCCGGCAAGAGTGATGGTCATGAGGGTTGTTCTGATCATGGTTCGTTGGTCTCCTGGAATGCTTTGAGGTAAGTCAGTTCATTCGCCTCGTTGAGGCGTTTCCAGAGCAGATCGAGGTGTTTGGGCCCGATCGCCTGTTTTAGTTGGAAGTGAAAGACCTTGCGCGAGCCGTAGTGAACGATGGCCCGCTCGTGGGTGGTCACGGTGAGTTCGTATGGATCCGAGCTGCTGACACCTGATATGTCCTCCATCCGCCATGTGCGCGACCGGCCTTTGGCCTTGGTCTCGAAGACCAGGGCATCGGGCCCGAAGCGGAGGATGCCCTCGACACCGCGAATCAGTCCGAGCCTCTTGACCGGCAGTTCCCAGGTGACGGCGGCCTCGGAATCGGCGATCGCGGCTATGAGCCGGCGATCCAGACGCGATTTCAGAAAGCCATAGGCAGGCACAATGTCGGCGCCGGGTTCGAGCTTCAGTTCGTACTCCTTGTCCACGCCCAGCAGCCATGGCGAGCGGTCGCGGTAGAGCAGCACGATCACTTTCCCAGGCGACAGGACGAGTTGCCGGATGTCGGCATAAGGCCACGCCGACGTCCGTACGTCGCCGGCCTTGCCTGGCTTCTTATCCAGCTTGCGCAGGGACAGTCCGGTTTCGGTGAAGGTGAGTTCCGCCTGCTGGTCTTGGAGCAGCCGCTCATGCCGAACCACATAGGTCAATTCCTGGGCAGCGAGTGGCAGCGCCAGCAGGGCGATGATCAGGCCAATTGCTTTTTGACTTCGGTGTGCCATTTCCATATCTCGAAGATCGCCGGGTAGACGACCAGTTCCAAAACAAACGATGTGAACACTCCGCCGAGCATCGGTGCGGCGATGCGTTTCATCACGTCGGCTCCGGTTCCGGTGGACCACATGATTGGAACCAGGCCGATGAACATTGTCGCGACGGTCATGAATTTGGGCCGGATGCGTTTCACGGCGCCGTCGTGGATCGCGTCCTGCAGGTCCTTCAGACTCTTCAGGCGGCCGGCCTTCAACGCATCCTTGTAGGAGATGTTCAGGTAGAGCAGCATGAACACGGCCGTCTCGGCGTCCACACCCAGCAGCGCGATCAGGCCCACCCACACGCCGATGCTCATGTTGTAACCGAGCAGGTAGAGCAGCCAGATCGCGCCCACCGCAGAAAAGGGGACAGCAAGCAGAATCATCGCCGTCTCCGTCCACGAACGCGTGTTCATGTAGAGCAGCATCAGGATGAGGAACAGCGTCAGGGGCAGAATCACCCACAGCCGTTCTTTAACTCGCTCCATCGCTTCGTACTGGCCGCTCCATTCGATCGTGTAGCCTGGCGGGGGCTGGACGCGTGTCCGGATGAGTTCCTTCGCCTCGTCGACATAGCCGCCGACGTCACGGCCGGCGACGTCGATGTAGACATAGCCGTTGAGCATGCCGTTCTCGTTGCGGAGCATGCCTGGACCCGAGGCGAGCTTGACCGACGCGAGTTGCGAGGCGGGAATCTGCGCCCGGCCGCCCATGGCAGGGATGAGTATACGTTCCAGATCAGGCAGTGTGCTGCGGTAGTCGCGGTAGTAGCGGACGTTGACCGGGTATCGTTCGCGGCCCTCAACCGTGGTGGTGACGTTCTCGCCGCCGACGGCGGACATCAACACCGCCTGGGCGTCGTCGATGGACAAACCGTAGCGGGCGAGTTCTTCGCGCTTCCATTCGAAGTCGAGGAAGTAGCCTCCTCCGGTGCGTTCGGCGAAGACGTTCCGTGTGCCTTCAACCTGCGGCAGCAGTCGCTCGATCTCGGCTCCGATGCGCTCGATCTCGTTCAGGTCCGAACCGTAGATCTTGATCCCCGCGGGAGTGCGGATGCCGGTGGTGAGCATGTCGATACGGCCCTTGATGGGCATCGTCCAGGCATTCGAAACGCCCGGCAATTGGAGGGCTTCGTCCATCAAAGCGACGAGTTCCTCGTTGGAAATGCGGTCTGGGGAAAAGCGCCTCAGTGCCGCCTTCAGCCATTCCGGCGCCCATTGCCAACCGGTCCACCAGGTCTGTTTGGGCCGCCACTCGTGATGCGGCTTCAGCACAACAACGGTCTCCATCATCGAAAGCGGCGCCGGATCAGTGGAGGTCTCCGCGCGTCCCGCTTTGCCCATCACGGTAAGCACTTCGGGGAACGACATCAGGATCTGGTCCTGTGTCTGCATCAGGCGCTGCGCCTCGGCCACCGAGATGCCGGGCAGCGTGGTGGGCATGTAGAGGATCGTCTCCTCGTCCAGAGGCGGCATGAACTCCGAGCCGAGTTTCTGATAGATCGGAACTGTCAGCGCCACCATCGCAATCGCTCCTGCGATCACGGCGTACTTCCATCGCAGCGCCCACCTGCAGACGGGATCGTAAAGCCGGATCAGAATCCTGCTGATCGGGTGGTTCTCTTCGGAATGAATCTTGCCGATCAGTACGGCGTTGGCGGCGCGTGCCAGCCAGCGCGGGCGGAAGCTGAACTGGCGGGCGTGGGTGAACAACAGCCGCATGGCCGGATCGAGCGTAATTGCCAGAACGGCGGCGACGATCATGGTCAGGTTCTTCGTGTAGGCCAGGGGCTTGAACAGCCGTCCTTCCTGGGCCTCCAGCGTCAGCACCGGCAGGAACGAAACCGCAATCACCAGCAATGCGAAGAAACTGGGTCCGCCGACTTCCTTCACCGCGTCGATGACGACGCGCGTGTAGTCGCCTTGGCGTCCGCCCCGCTCCCACTCCTCGAGTTTCTTGTGCGTCTGCTCGACGACGACGATCGCCGCATCCACCATCGCGCCGATGGCGATGGCGATGCCGCCCAGCGACATGATGTTCGACGTCAGGCCCATCATCTTCATCGGGATGAATGAGATCAGGACCGCCGCCGGGATGGTGATCACCGGGATGATGGAACTTGGGATGTGCCACAGGAACAGGAAGATGATCAGCGAGACGACGATCATCTCCTCGATGAGCGTGTTCTTGAGATTCTCGATCGACTTCAAGATCAGTTCCGAGCGGTCGTAGGCGGTAACGATTTTCACTCCGGCGGGCAGCCCCGGCTCCAGTTGCCGGATCTTGTCCTTCACGCGTTCGATCACGTCCAGGGCGTTCTCGCCCTGGCGCATGACGACGATGCCCGAGACGGTGTCGCCCTGGCCGTTCCAGTCGGCGACTCCGCGACGCAGGTCAGGGCCGAGGACGACGCTGCCGATGTCCCTGATCCTGACCGAGGCGCCAGACTCGCTCGACATCAGGACGATCTCCTCAATGTCGGCCGTCGAACGGGCATAGCCGCGTCCGCGCACCATGTATTCGGCGCCCGAGAACTCCAGCAGCCGTCCTCCCACGTCGGCGTTGCCCTGACGCACGGCCTCGACCACCTGCATCATCTCCAGCCCGTAGGAACGCAGCCGGTTCGGGTCCACCTGCACTTGATACTGCCGGACGAAACCGCCGATGGGCGCCACCTCGGCCACGCCCGGGACGGCGGTCAACTGGTAGCGGATGAACCAGTCCTGCAGCGAACGAAGTTCGGCCAGATCTTTCCTTCCCGTGGTGTCGATCAGCGCGTATTGAAAGACCCAGCCGACGCCCGTTGCGTCCGGACCCAACTCGGTCTTCACGCCCTCAGGCAGGCGTGAGATTACGCCTGAGAGGTATTCGAGAGTCCGGCTTCGCGCCCAATACAGATCCGTCCCCTCTTCGAAGACGACGTAGACATAGGAGTAGCCAAAATCGGAAAAGCCCCGGACATCCTTCACTTTCGGCGCACCCAGCATGGCGGTGACGATGGGATAGGTCACCTGGTCTTCGAGGATGTCGGGGCTGCGGTCCCAACGCGAGTAGATGATCACCTGCGTGTCGCTGAGGTCGGGGATCGCGTCCAGCGGCATGGTGGTCATCGACCACATGCCCGCCAGCAGCGCACAGGCCGTAACGATGAAGACCAGCGCCCTGTTCGCCGCCGAAAACTCGATGATGCGGTTAATCATGATGCTGGCTCACGCCTCTGGCGGCGGCCTTCAGACGGCTTTCGGAATTGAGCAGAAAATTGCCAGATACCGCCACACGCTCGCCCACCTTCAGCCCCGAGACGATCTCAGTCCGGCCGGCGAATCGCTCGCCTGCTTTTACGGAGCGAGGCTCGATGTGGCCATCGCCGAGATCGACGAAGACGGTCTGCTGGCGGCCTGAGTCGAGCACGGCTTCAGTGTCAACCGTCAACCTTCGTGCGCCACCAACAGAGAAGTCAACATCCACATACATTTCGGGTTTCAGCCTGAGGCCCGGGTTGTCCATCTCCAGCCGGACCTTGATCGTCCGGGTCATGGGGTCCATCTCCGGCTGGATGTAATCCACTCTTGCCCTGGTGCTGCCGCCGCCGGCGTAAGCAGCGCTGACCGTGGCCCCTGCGCCTTCCCTGACGAGCCGGGCGTCGGCCTCGAAAACTTCGGCCATCACCCAGACGCGGTCGAGGGCGACGATCGAGTAAAGCTCGGTCTCCGGCGTCACGCGCTGTTTCGGAAACGCATTGCGCATCATGACAATCCCCGAGGCGGGCGAAGCGATAGTGACAGTCCGCAGCGGCTTGCCCGACCGCTCGATCTCGTCGATCTGGTCCTCGCTGAGTTCAAACTGTTCGAGCCTCCGCCGGGCAGCCGCGGCCAGTGACTCGCCGGTCAAGCCGCGGCTCAGCAGCTCGCGGCTTCGCAGAGCCAGCAGGTACTCCTGCTGCGATGCCAGCAACTCGGGGCTGTAGATCGTCAGCAGCGGCTCGCCTTTCTCCACGCGCCTGCCCACGAAATCAACGAACACCTTTTCGATCCAGCCGTCGATCCGAGTCTGCACCTTCGTCACCCTTCGCTCGTCTACCGTCACCTTGCCGGTTGTCCTGAACTGGCGGCCCTGCGTGGTCCATTCCGCCATGCCCCAGCGGACGCCGATCAACTGTTGGCGGTCAGCCGGAATATGGATTACCCCGGCAGGCATAGTCTGCGAGTCTGATTCATAGACCGGTTCCAGATCGTTGCCGGTCTCAGGATTGAGCCCGGGCTTGTCGGAGGTGTAGTTGTGATCCTGCGGGTCCCGGTAGTGCAGGATTTTGCCCTGTCCCTGAGGCTTGGGCGCGGAATCTTCCACATCGGGCACCAGCTTCATCCCGCAGATCGGGCAATCGCCGGGCCGGTCCGAACGGACGTTGGGATGCATCGGGCAGTGATATCCGCTGTGGCCGGACTCGTCCTTGACTCCTTCTCCGCTGCTCGGACCATACCAGCGGCCATAGCCGTAGCCACCAACCCAGGCGGCCGCGAGGCAGACTAGGAGCAGTATGATCCTGACGGGTTTCAAGGTAGCAACTCCTTGCCCGTCATCTCTTCGAGCCGCGCCAGCGCGACATACACGTTCTGCATTTCCTCCAGGTAGTTCATGCCGTACTCGACCACCGTGATGAGGTTCATCATCACGTCCAGAAACTGCGTCTGGCCGCTTTCGTATCCTGCGAGAGACGACTCCAGCGTCAAGCCGGCGAGCGGGATCACCTCTTTCTCGTACAGCCCGGCCAGTTGGGCCGACGCCTGGGCCATCAGGAAGTCGTCCTTGATGCGGTATACGAGCGACTGCGCGCCTGCCTCGTACGATTTGCGTTGACCGGCGAGTTCGTGGGCCTTTTCGGCGACCCCGGCGCGCTGCTTCCGGAAGTAATAAAGCGGCAGTCGGAAGTCCGCGCGGAACATGTACATCGGGGCCATGGCACCCATGCTGTAGACGCCGGCGTTGACGGCGAAGTCAGGGTAATACTCTTTCCTCGCCATGTTGAGAGCCAGTTCCGCCCGCTGAATCATCTTTTCGTCGCGGCGCAGCATGGGGGAGTTTTCCTTCGCGGCGGCGAATAACTCTTCGAGGGTCGTCCTGATCTCGACGCGCTGGAGAGGCTGCGCGGGTTCAAGCCGCCCTCCGGGCTGGCGATTGGCCAGGCTCAGCAACTTGGCTTCGCGCGCCGCGGTCTCGCGTTCGAGTTGGACTCTGCGGGCTTCGAGGATGGTCAACTGCGTCTGCGTCTTCAGCACGTCCTGCTGGGCCGCCTTGCCAACGGAGTAGCGCAACTCGGTCAGGGTCTGGAACTTCTTCAGCAGCGCGGTACTGCGCTCCAGCACCTCAAGCGCTCCGGCCGCGTAGGCGCGGCGGTAGTAGGCCTGTTTGATCTTCGAGACCAGGCCAAGCTGAACCTGCTGGTAGTCGTGCCATTCGGCGCCGGCCTCGCGCTCGGCCATATCGCCGGCTAACCTGCGCTTGCCTGGAAAGGGCACTTCCTGGGTGACCATCAGCCCGATGTTCGCCATCGGCTGGGCGCCCAGCCCCGCGCCCGGCCAGGGGTAACCGACGCTTTGCCATCCGGGCGAGACCATCGGATCGGGCAGGCTCGACACCTGGGACGGCCGCTGGCGCGCGGCCTCCACTCGATTCCTCGCGGCCGCAACATCCGGGCTGTTTTCGAGAGCTTCCTGAATGAGGGACTTCAGGCTCTGCGCGTCGGCGGGCGACGTGCCGAGAATGATCAGTAGGGCGAGATCTCTCTTCATCCACGGACAAACAATGCATGCGGCATGCCAGAGCCGGTTTGGCGCTCCCCAGGCCGTGAAACTGGCGCATATGCGCCTGACTGTGCCTCAAATGAGGCAATCAGTGAGCCGCCCGCGGCCCGTATATTAGTTGGAAGAGCGCGCTGCCGATGTTCAAGAACGACCGTGGAAGATTCATCCTCATCTCCTCGCTGATCGCCCTGACCAGCGCCGGGCACTACCTGACGCCGCCCTCGGAGTTGCTTTGGCATGGGATCTTCCAGCGGCTCTACTACCTGCCTGTCGTTCTGGGTGCGATTTCGTTCGGCTGGCGCGGCGGTGTTCTGACGGCCCTGGTCTGTGGTCTCGCCTACATCCCGCACATCCACATCGACTGGGCGCACATGCACCACTACGCCATGGAGCAGTACGCTGAGATCCTCATGTTCTTCGCCGTTGGCGGCGTTACCGGACTGCTCTCGGATTTGGAGAAACGCCGGCGCGAGCAGTTGCAGCGGACGGCTGAGGAACTCGGGCGGGTCTATTCCGAACTGCAATCCACTTTCGAGCAGGTGCGGCGTGCCGATCGGCTTTCGGCCATCGGGCAACTCGCGGCGGGCCTGGCCCACGAGATCCGGAATCCACTGGCCAGCATCGACGGCGCCGCCGAGGTGATCGAGGCCGGCGCGTCGGGGGGAGTCAGGGATGAAACAGTGCGTATCATCCGAAAGGAATGCGCGCGCCTCAACAGCCTGCTTTCCAGTCTTCTGGACTTCTCGCGGCCGCGCCCGCCTGAACTGCGTTGCGTGGATGTCCGGCAGGTAATCGAGTCCGTCATCGAACTCGTCCGCCACTCCGCGGGAAAGAACGTTCGCTTCGAGGTCTCCACTCAAGACAGCCTGCCGGCCCTCAATTGCGACCGCGAGCAGTTGGCTCAAGTCCTGATGAACCTAACCTTGAATGCATCGCAGGCCATGCCGGAAGGAGGGACGGTGCGCATTTCCGCGGAGCGAGGCCGCGGAGGGATCGTTATCCGGGTGGCCGACGAAGGGACAGGTATTAGAACCGAGCAGCTGGAAAAGATCTTCGATCCGTTCTTCACTACAAAATCGTCTGGCACCGGACTCGGACTGGCCGTTGTCCACCAGATCGTTACTCACCACGGCGGCACAGTGGCTGCTTCGCAGAATCAGGATCGGGGAATGACTTTCACTGTCCGCCTACCCATTGGGCCGGAGGTCCAGGCATGAGCCGGCCGCGCATCCTGGTGGTGGACGACGAGGAGAACCTCCGCCGCGTCACTCAGCTCAGGCTGGAACAGGCGGGCTATGAGGTCCAGACCGCGGCGGACGGACCGTCCGCCCTGGCGATGCTTCAGCGGTTCCGTCCGGAGCTCGTCATGACCGACCTGCGGATGCCGGGGATGTCAGGACTCGACCTGCTCCGGTTGGTCAAAGCACAGGCGCCTGAGGTGATCGTCATCGTGTTCACCGCGTTCGGGACCATCGAGTCCGCCGTGGAGGCGATGAAGCAAGGCGCCTACGACTTTCTCATCAAGCCGGTGGATGCCGGGGCGCTGAAGCTTGTCGTCGGTCGGGCCCTGGAGCACCACTCGCTGAAGCGCGAGGTCGCCGATCTCCGGCTGGCCATCGACCGCAAATACGGATTTGAGAGCATCACGGGCCACTCGAAGGCGCTGCTCACAGTGCTTGACTCCGCGATCCGCGCCGCCCGGTCGGAGGCGACGGTCCTGATCCACGGCGAAACGGGTACCGGCAAGGAACTCCTTGCCCGGGCAATCCATTTCAACAGCCCCCGGAAGGACAAGCCCTTCGCCGTCATCAACTGCGGCGCAATTCCGAAGGATCTTCTTGAGAGCGAACTCTTCGGGCACACCAAGGGTTCGTTCACCGGGGCCGTGGCTGACAGGAAAGGCCGGCTGGAGTCAGCCGACGGGGGGACGGTCTTCCTCGACGAAGTCGGCGAAATGCCGTTGGAACTGCAGGTGAAACTTCTGCGCGCCCTGCAGCAGAGAGAAGTTGAGAAGATCGGAGCACAGGAGCCCATCAAGGTCGACCTGCGGGTGATCGCCGCCACGCACAGAAATCTCGAGGCGATGGTCGAAGATGGCGACTTCCGGGAAGACTTATTCTACCGGCTCGCCGTGATTCCATTGCGTTTGCCGCCCTTGCGCGAGCGAAGCGAGGATATACCCGAACTCGCCGTGCGGTTCTTCCAGAAGTCCAAGGCGCGTGCCGGGCGGCCGAATCTCGATCTGCCGCCGGCGCTGCTGCCGTATCTTCAGGCCTACCGCTGGCCCGGCAATGTCCGCGAACTGGAGAATGTGATCGAGCGCCTGGTGGTGATGTGTCCGGGCGAGGCAATCACCTTCGATCAACTCCCGGAATCCCTCCGGGGCGAAAAACCTGCTCTCGACGCGCTGCAACTGGAACTGCCGGCCGAGGGTATCAGCCTGGAAGCGGTGGAGCGCGAACTGATCGAACGCGCACTTCGCCGATTCGAGGGCAACCAAACGCGTGCCGCCCGGTATCTGGACATCAGCCGGAAGACGCTCATCTATCGGATGGAGAAGTTCGGATTCAAATAGCCACCAGTCAGTCGCCCGGACTCTCCTGGCCGGCGTTCGCCGAGTCCGGCGATAGGACCGGACGCGTCCGCGTCTCCACTGACTCACGGCGATGACCCTAAGCGGCCTGCGATTCGAGGCTTGGAGATCGGGAACATCGTCCTCGCTGTCAGTAGACCATGGAGGGGCCAGGTTGGATGAGTTCTCAAGCCACTCGGTCCGTATCTCCGGTGAGCTTCGATGGCCCAACCGCACCTGGGCGGCCACGTTACATGTCTTCACCTCCCTGATGTCGAACTGAGATTCATTCGTATAATGAAATCAAGTGCGGGGCGTCCTCCATTCTGCCGTCATCGCGAACCTCTTGTTCGTGTTTGCGCAGGCTCCGTTTCTGCATGTGCATGGCCGCGATTCAGCTCACGAACATGCACACGGCATCTCCCATATCCATTGGGATGCGGGAGGAACTGAGGGTCCCGAAGTTACATCGCTCGATGACGCGGAGAAAGTTCGTGCGCTGAACTGGGTTCCTGGCGATGGCAAGCCGCCGTTGAGAGTCGCAGCCGCCCTCCCGGTGGCGGTTTCTGTACCTGAACCCAAAGTCCAACCCGCTCCGCTGACGGAACTCGTCCCTCACAGCCACGATCCACCGTGGCGGCTCGCTCTCAGATCCCGCGCTCCACCTGCCTAACTCAGCCATCAGGCGCACCATTCGTGTGCGCAGTCTCCCGCAGCTCCCAACAGATTTGTTTTGATGAGGTGGCGCAATGCATTTGCCGATCCGCGCCGCCACTTCCGCGCTATGCATGGCCGCGTTTGCGACGCTATGTCCTGCGCAGGAGTGGACGGAATCCGATGTCGTCCAGAAGTTTTTGGAACAGAACCCTTTCGCCCGTGAGGCCCGGGCCCGTGCTGCCGTAGTTCAGGCGGAGGCGAGAGGCCGGACCTTCCATTCGAATCCGAGCTTCAATTACAGCCGCGAAGGCGCCGGGCTCACGGAGTTCTTTCAGGCGGAACAGGCGCTGCCGATCAGCGGCCGGTTGAAACTGCTCCGGCAGGCCGGTGGTTCCGCCGTCAGAGCAGCCGAGGCCGAGAGCGCCTTCGACATCTGGCAGGCGCGCACGAGCCTGCGGCTGGCGTTCTATCAAACGCTGGCAGCTCAGCAGCGCGAAGCGGTCATCGCCGGGGGGCTGAAGGAGATCGAGAGCGCCATCCGAGTGCTCCGGGACCGCGAGCGCGAAGGAGAAGGTTCGAGGTACGACCGCCTGCGGACCGAGCGCGAACGCGCCGAGTTGCTCGCTGAACTGGCTCTTGTGCGTGCCGAGAGCGAGTTGGAGCGTGCCCGCCTGCAGGCGTTTCTCCCCGAGGACACACAGATCACTACACTCTCAGGGCGCCTGGAAACAAGTCTCGACGCCGTTGACGAGACCGGACTGGCCAGCAGAGCGCTGGCCGCGCGCGACGACTATCGCGCCGAGCAACGCCGGCTCGAACAGTTCCGCCTGGAAGAACGAGCCGCAAGCCGGTTGAAGATCCCCGAGCCGGTAGTGAGTGCCGGATACAAGCGGGCCGATATTGGCCAGAACCGCATCGCCAGCGGCGGCGTAGTGGGCGTCTCTATCCCTCTACCCGTGTTCAACAAGGGCCAGGCCGAAGTGGCGCGATTCTCGGCCGAGCAGGAGCGCGTCACGGCGCGGATGCAGATTCTCGCGCAACGGATTCGTGCCGCCGTCGAAGGATACGCCCGGGCGTTCAACGTGCGGCTTGAGGCTCGCGGCCGCTACCGCACAGAACTAGCGGACGGCGGTCAGGAACTGGTGAAGATCGCAACGGTCGCCTATCAGGAAGGCGAGATTGGAATACTCCAGTTGCTCGACGCCTACAGGGCGCAGCGGCAGGCCCAACTGCGGATGCTGGAGATCGAGGCGGCGGTCAAGGAAGCGCAGATCGAATTGGAGCGCGTAGTGGGAGAGGAGCTTGGCAAATGACCAGAGCATTGATTCTAACGCTGGTGATTTTCATCACCGGGTGTCAGAAGCAGCAACCCGTCGCACAGAAGGCAGCCGAGCCAGAGCCTCACCCGGAGAGCTATACGAACTGGACGGTCAAAACTGAGCTCTTCGCGGAGTATGTGCCGCTTGTCGCCGGCCAAACGAGCCGGTTTGCGGTCCATTTCACGCGCCTGGATACCTTCGAACCGGTTGCGAGCGGGAAGGTGGAGGTCCGCCTGGGATCGGCGGACGGTAAGGTCCAGTCATTCAGCGCCGACGGCCCTTCGAGGCCGGGCATCTTTGGCGTGGACGTGAAGCCGGGGGCGGCTGGCGAGTACCTGCTGTCGGTCCACCTCATCAGCGGCGGGCTCAACGACGTGCATGACCTCGGCGAAATGGAGGTCTCTGCTACCAAAGCTGCCGCCGTCCATGAACACGGCGGTGAGGCAGAGGAGAAGATTGCGTTTCTGAAGGAACAGCAGTGGACCCTCGACTTCGCCACCGCCGTCATCGAAGACCGGCGGCTGCGCACCAGCATCCGCGTACCTGCGGAAGTGCTCCCCCGTTCAGGCGGCGAAGCCGAGGTCAGCGTACCGTTCGACGGACGTCTGGTCGGATCGAATCTCCCGGTCATCGGAGCCCGTGTCACGCAGGGCCAGGTGCTGGCCAGCCTGCTGCCGCCGACAAGCACGCCAAGCGACCTTTCCACGCTTGAACTCGGACGAGATGAGGCCTCGCTCGCGCTGCAACTGGCCCGCAAAGACCGCGAGCGCGCTGAGCGCCTGGTCCAATCGGGCGCTGCCCCGGCCAAACGCCTCGACGAGGCGCGCACAGTGGAAGCGACTGTCGAAGCGCGGCTCCGCGCGGCGGATGCCCGCATGGCTCAATACGATGCGTCCAGTACCGCGGAGGGGCATACCAGCGGCGCCAGACTCTTCGCGCTGCGTGCGCCGATCTCCGGCATCGTCATCGAGACCACCGCCGCCCCAAACGCCAACGTCAAGGCGGGCGAGACGCTTTTCAAAATTGTCGACGTGGATACGGTCTATGTGTCGGCCGCCGTGCCGGAAGCCGAATTGCCCCAGGTCCGAAATCTCACGGGAGCGGAACTGGAAATCCCAGGCACTGCGGAGCCTCGACCTCTCAGCCGTCTTGTTTCGATTGGCCGCGTCGTCGATGCACAGTCCCGGACCTTCCCCATCATTTACCAGGTCGATAACCGCGACCGGAGGATCGCCATTCATCAGTCGCTGCATCTTCGGCTGTTGGGCAAGCCGACCGACTTGACCCCGGCAGTCCCGGAAACCGCCCTCGTGGACGACGGCGGCCGTCCGGTCATCTTTGTCCAGTCGTCCGGTGAAGCGTTTGTGCGGCGGCCCGTCAAACTCGGCGTCCGCGAAGGCGGATACGTGCAACTGCTGGAGGGCGCACTCCCTGGAGAGCGCGTGGTGGTGAAGGGCGCTCATCTCGTCCGGCTCGCTTCCATGTCCAGCCAGGTGCCGGCGCACGGGCATGTTCACTAGGGAGAGGTCCAATGCTTGATTCACTCATCCGCTGGTCCCTCCACAACCGGGCTGTCGTGATCTTCATGACGGCCGCGTTACTCATCTGGGGCGGATACTCGATCCGCGACACGCCGCTTGACGTCCTGCCCGATCTGACCGCGCCCACCGTGACGATTCTTGTCGAGGCGCGCGGCATGGCCCCGACAGAGATGGAAGCCCTGGTCACATTCCCCATCGAATCGGCGATCAACGGCGCGCCCGGCGTTCGGCGCGTGCGATCGGCGACGGCCGTCGGCGTCGCGGTGGTCTGGGTCGAATTCGATTGGGGGCAGGAGATCCACAGGGCCAGGCAAACGGTGAACGAGAAGCTCTCGCTTGTCTCCGCCTCACTGCCCTCGAATGTGGACAAGCCCTACCTTGCACCGATCTCCTCGATCATGGGCGAGATCCTGTTCGTCACTCTCGAGTCTGACCGGCATTCCGGCATGGACTTGCGAACAGTCGCCGACACCGTGCTCCGCCGCCGCATTCTGGCGGTCCCCGGCGTGGCGCAGGTGGTGCCCACGGGCGGTGACCAGAAGCAATATCAGGTTCTGATCTCGCCTGAGCGGCTGCGCCAGTACTCGGTATCGCTCAACGATGTCGAGACCGCGCTCCGTCAGGGCAGTCAGAACTCCTCGGCTGGCTTCCGTGTCGCCGGCGGCCAGGAGTACCTGATCCAGGGCATCGGCAGGGCCGCGTCGGAAGAGGCCATCGGCAGCATCGCCGTCGCATCGCGTGACGCGCGCCCGATCTTTGTCCGGGATGTCGCGCAGGTCCGGATCGGACCGGCTCTCAAGCGGGGCGAGGGATCGCACAACGCGGAGCCGGCGGTTGTGCTCGGCATTCAGAAGCAGCCTGGAGCGAATACGCTCGAACTCACCCGCCGCCTGGATGCGACATTGGATGAGATTCAGCGGACGCTGCCGGCCGGGATGAAGATCGACAAGCAGGTCTTCCGCCAGGCCGACTTCATCGAGCGGTCGCTCGAGAATCTCACCAAGGCCCTGCGGGACGGCGCGCTCCTCGTCGTCATCGTGGTTTTTCTCTTCCTGATGAACTTCCGCGCCGCCATCATCACGCTGCTGGCGATTCCCATATCTGTCCTCACGGCTGTTCTGACCATGAACTGGTTTGGATTCACGATCAACAGCATGACCCTGGGTGGCCTCGCGATCGCCATCGGCGAACTCGTCGACGACGCCATCATCGACGTCGAAAACGTGATGCGGAGGCTGCGGGAGAACGCCCTCAAACCGGATGAGGAGAAGCTGCCGGCACTCGAGGTGATCTACCGCGCCAGCGTCGAAATCCGAAGTTCGGTGGTGTTTGCTACCTTGATCGTGGTTCTGGTGTTCCTCCCGCTGTTCGCCCTGAGCAGCGTGGAAGGACGATTGCTCACCCCGCTTGCTTTCGCATACATCGTCAGCCTCACTGCGTCGCTTGCGGTTGCACTGACCGTGACTCCCGCCCTCTGCTCCTTCCTTCTTCCGAACGCCCGCTCAATCCTGAAGGGGCACGAGCCCTGGCTGGTCACCCAACTGAAGCGCATCTACCGGCCGACGTTGAACTGGTCGCTCAACCACCCGCGCTGGGTCGTGCTCCCCTCGATCCTCGTGATCGCCGCCGCCGGCCTTGCTCTCTCCCGAACGGGCAGAGCGTTTCTCCCTGAGTTCAATGAGGGAACGCTAACCATCAGCGCGGTGACGCTCCCCGGCACGAGTCTTGCCGACTCCGACAATCTGGGCCGCGGCCTGGAGCGCATCCTGCTCAAGATCCCCGAAGTCGCCTCGACGGCCCGTCGGACGGGACGCGCCGAGTTGGACGAGCATGTCCAGGGCGTGGAATCGGCTGAACTCGACGTCACCCTCAGCATGAAAGAGCGGTCGAAGGCGGAGGTCCTAGACGAAATCCGCGAGAAGGTGAAACTGCTGCCCGGCATGAACGTCACCGTCGGGCAGCCGATTTCGCACCGGATCGACCATATGCTTTCGGGCACGCGCGCCAACATCGCCGTAAAGGTGTTCGGCGACGACCTGCCCGTGCTTCGCTCGCTCGCCAGACAGGTGGAAGACACGATGCGGGGAGTCCCCGGCGTCGTCGATCTCTCCACCGAGCCCCAGACCGAAATACCGACGGTGCGCGTCAAGGCCCGTGCGGAAGACGCCGCACGTTACGGCCTTCAGCCGGGAGACATCGCGGCTAAGATTCAGACCGCTTTCGTCGGCATCGAGGTGAACCGGATCCTCGAAGGGCAGATCAGTTTTCCGCTCGTGATCCGCTACCCGGAAATGGCGCTGGCCGACCTCTCGGTCATCTCGAGAACCCTCATCGATACCCCATCCGGGGCGAAGGTTCCTCTTGAATCCGTGGCCGACGTCTATGAGGACCGCAGCCCGAACTTCATCAGCCGCGAAGGAGTCCAGCGTAAGATCGTCGTCCAATGCAACGTTGCCGGGCGGGACCTGCTTGGCGTGGTGAACGAAATCGAGGCGGCCGTGCGCGCCAAAGTCAATCTGCCGCAGGGCTACCGCGTCGAATATGGCGGTCAGTTTGAGAGCGAAGCGGAAGCCTCCCGGCGCCTGCTGGTGCTTGGCGCAGGCGTCATCGTGGCAATCCTGCTGATTCTCGCGACCGCGTTTCATTCGACCAGGGATGCGCTCATCATCATGCTCAACCTCCCGCTCGCCCTGGTCGGCGGCGTGGCGGGCGTGTATTTCGCCGGAGGGGTTCTTTCGGTCGCCTCCATCATCGGCTTCATCACGCTGTTCGGGATTGCGACACGCAACGGCATCATGCTCGTCGCCCACATTCGCCACCTTCGGGAGGTGGAGGGTGTCACGGATCTGCGCCATGCCGTTGCCACCGGCGCGACTGAGCGTCTCGCCCCGATTCTCATGACGGCCCTGGCGGCCGGTTTGGCGCTGATTCCGATCGCCTCCGGCATGGGGAAACCCGGCAGCGAAATCCAGGCGCCCATGGCGATGGTCATTCTATTTGGACTACTCACATCCACCGCCTTGAACATGGTGGTGGTCCCGGCCGTCTACTATGCGGCCGGGCGGCGTAAACCGCATTCCGTTTGAGACTGCAAAGGAGAAAGCATGAAGAGAAGATTCACACTGGCTTTGGCCGCCGCGGCGTTGCTGCTGGGCTCAACGCAACTGTTCGCGCACGACGACAAGATTCACAAGGCCACCATCGGCGAGGTCGCGGCCGCGACTGCTGACGGCCTGGACCTTAAGACCAAGACCGGCATCGTCAAGGTCAAGTACTCCAGCAAGACCAAGTTCGAGTTGAAGGAAAAACCGGCGGACAAGGCCGGCGTGAAGGTGGGCGAGCGCGTGGGCGTCATCGGCACAAAGCTGCCTACCGGCGAGATCATGGCCAATGAAGTGCTCCTGGGCGTCCCGGCGCCAGCCGCAACGGCCCCTAAGAAGGAGAGCCACAAACACTAGCCGGCCAGTTCGGGGCATGTTCGGTGAGGGGGGGCGCGAATCCAGTCCTCCCTCACCAGCCGCACTGGGTAAGGCAAGTAGGGATCACTTTCGCCGCTCAAAACGGAAGTCGTCAAAGTAAGTCACGCTGTCGGCCTTAGTCCAAAGACCCACCTTCCCTGCCGTGATGAAAGTCGTGTCGATCACTTCCATGATCTTTACGCCGTCGAAGAAGACTTCAAACGTCGATCCGCGAAAGTCCACACTGAGTGTGCTCCAGGTTTGCTTCGGCGTCTTCTGCTTCACGCCGTAGGACTTGGAGGGAGTGCCCTTGGGCTCGAGCGAGATGCGTTTGCCGCCAGCCACCTTGTAGAGCACGACGTTGTCCTCCAGGGCGTTTGCCCGGACGATGTAGTAGTTGTCCGGGTCGCGATAGCGCCAAACGATTCCCGCGGCTTGATCCCGCTCCCCCGCGACCGGTTTGAACCGAACCGACACGCTCCCATCGGCGAAGTTTGCTTTCTGGTAGACCGCCAGGGGGAATCGCCCGGAAGTCTTGTCGGTCGATGTCTGCGCCAGCACATAGGGCGGCGAAGGTGCGGTTGCATCTTCCACGATCTCCCACTTCGGCGCCCCGCCTTCGTGGGTCATGGCCACGGCCCAGTCCTTGGGAACCATGCCGGGTTTGCCACCGCGAAAGTCGATCTCCGCCGCGGAGCCGAGTGCGGCAACCAGCGAAAGAAGAAGAAGGCAGCGGATCATTTCACCCCCGGACCGCCCTTCAGCCGCAGGTGAATCAGCGTCGAGACGGAATGCTCTTCATAAAGCTCATCGTTGAGGATGGCAATGGCGCACGGGTTATCATGCTTCGGATCGATCACGGCATCGTCGGCGTGTCCCGTCGCAAACTTGCGGCCCATTTCGAGGAACCATCCCTTGCCATTATGCACGCCCTTGCCACGGATATCGGCCATGCTGCCATCCGGTTCCTGCTGAGCGAACGAGTCCACCACTTCCCCATCGAAGGCCGCGGGTTCAGGCTTCAACACATAGGGCGGCCTGCCCGCATCCTGAACGCGAGCGATAAAGACGCGCCGCCCGCTGTGCAGCTTGTGTTCCTTTGCGTTCGGCACGGGCGATTGGCTGATCACGTGATACTTGTCGTCCACCCAACCGATGGGGTTCCCGCGTCCTGCCTTCCAGTGCCAGACGTCCGCCTTGTACTCGCGCTCGACAGTCAACATGCTGATCGCGAAGTCGCCGCTGATGGGGAACTCAATCGCAAACTGGTCGTCGGGCCTGGACGGCCGGCCATACTTCTTCTGCGCCGCGCTCCAGACGTGTGGATCGCGCATATCGCTCTTGGTTGCGTCCTCCCACTCCGCGGCGATGTAGATCGAGTCGCCGGTGTGCAGCGCCCGCAGGATCACCGGGCGCGGATGGTCGCCCCCCATCGCCTCCCGCACCTGGACCGTGACCGGCCTGGCCTTCGCCCACACTGCATCCTTCCGCCCCTCCATTTGCGGCGCCGTCTTGATATAGGTCGACTCCCACAGGATTGGGGCAGCGTCGCGGGACCAGCCGCTGCCCTGAGCCAACAGACTGGCCGCACAGAGGCCGCAACTCATTACCAGCGGAAGGGATCGCATCCACCGATTGTCCGATGGGATTCTGAAGATTGTCTGAAGTGCCGCCGCTTCAGATGATCTTCAGATTCAACCGCTACTGTAGGAACTGTAATCGATGCGCCTCTTGCTGGTGGAAGACGAAGCCCGAATGGCCGCCCTGCTCAAAAAAGGGCTTGCCGAGGAGGGGTACGCCGTGGCCGTCGCCGGTGATGGCAGGACCGGCCTGGCGATGGCCGAGTCCAATGAGTTCGATCTCATCTTGCTCGACATTATGTTGCCGGGCATTGACGGCTTCACCATCGCCCGCCGCCTGCGAGACGGCGGCATCCACACGCCGATACTCATGTTGACCGCCCGTGATGCGGCTCCCGACGTTGTTCGCGGCCTGGATCTCGGCGCGGACGACTACCTTACGAAGCCGTTCTCATTCGAGGTGCTGCTCGCCCGGATCCGCGCCCTGCTCAGACGCGGCCCATCTGCCCAGGACGTTCAACTCACGGCCGGTCCCCTGCGCCTCGATCCTGCGGCGCACCAGGTGTTCCGTGAGGGAGTACAGATCGATCTGACCCGGACTGAGTTCCTGTTGCTCGAATTCCTCATGCGCCGCACCGGTCAGGTGGTTCGTCGTGCATCGTTGATCGAGGGCGTCTGGGGCTACGACCGCGATGTCGAGAGCAACACCCTGGACGCATTCATCCGGCTCCTGCGCACCAAACTTGAAGGGGATTCCGGCGCCAGGCTCATCCACACCGTGCGCGGGGTCGGCTATGTGCTTCGTGCCGGAGGAGAAGAATGAAGCCGCGATCGATCCGCTTCCGGCTTACCGCCTGGTATACCGCCGTGCTGGCCTTGTCACTCGTCCTGTTCGGAACGTCGAGTTGGGTGGCGGTGGAACAGGTGCTGTTCCACGCCGTCGACGAAGTGCTTGAAGACCGTGTCGAGGGCGTGCGCAAGTTCATGGACAACCAAATCGGTTCGCTCTCGGTCGAGGAGATCCGCGACGAATTCAAAGAGCACTCGGTGCTCGGGCCCGGCGGCGATCTCTTTCAGGTTTGCGATGAGCAGGGCATCTGGCTCTACCGGTCGGTGTCGCTGGAAGACGCCGGCGTGCCGATCGAGCGGCCTTCCGCCCTCACGAGAGATGGCAAACGGGAAAGCCGCAAAGTGAGAGACGTGAGCGTCCGGTTCCTCAGCCGTCCGGTGACCGTGCTCGGCAAATCCTATACCGTGCAGGTTGCGGCTCTCACCGGAGAGATTGAGGAGGGACTGGATCGCTTTCAGGAGGCCCTGCTTCTCCTGATACCGGCCGTGTTGGCGGTCGCCGCCGCGGGCGGTTGGTGGATGAGCCGGCGCGCGCTGGCGCCGGTGGATGAGATCACCGAAACGGCGCGATCGATTGGCGAGCGAAGCCTGAGTCAACGACTGCCGGTTCCCTCGACAAACGACCAGTTGGAGCGCCTCTCCCGGACGCTGAATCAGATGCTCGAACGGATTGAGGGCGCTTTCCAACGCGTCACCCAGTTCACCGCCGACGCCTCCCACGAGTTGCGAACTCCCATTGCTCTTATGCGAACGACCGCCGAACTCGCGCTCCGTAAGCAGCGAACCGATCAGGAATACCGGCAAGCCCTTTCGGAGGTTTTGGCCGAATCCGAACGGACCACCGGACTCATCGAGAACCTGCTCATGCTGGCGCGCGCGGATGCCGGCAAGGCGCAGTTCGAGCAGACTCCAATCGATGTTGCAGCCTTGTTGTTCGATGTCGGCGGGCAAGCGCGCAAACTCGCTATTCAGAAGAACCTACAGTTTCGACTTGACTCGTTGGAATCCCGGCCAACCGTCCTTGCCGATGCCTCGGCGCTGCGGCGCGTCCTGCTGATCCTGCTCGACAACGCGGTGAAGTACACGCCTGCTGGCGGCTCGGTCTCTTTGAGTGCGACAGTGGCCGGATCACGCCTTCACATCGATGTGAGCGATACCGGCATTGGAATCGACAGCGAAGACTTGCCGCATATCTTCGAGCGCTTCTACCGCGCCGACAAGTCCCGGAGCCGCGACTCTGGCGGCTCGGGTCTCGGACTCGCCCTGGCCAAGTGGATCGCCGATGCGCACCAGGCGACAATCACCGTCCAAAGCGCCGTCAACCGCGGCAGCACCTTCCGCCTCGACCTGCCTCTGGATCGTGCTCATGATCTGTCGGCGGAGAGTTGCTGAATGCTTCATTTGCTTTGTTTACTGCTCCTGACGGCCGGCGGTGTCTTCTCACAGCCGCCCCTCCGTCCGCCTGCGGCGGCCACGCTGACCGGCGCGCTCGTGGACCCTTCCGATGCTCCGGTCCCGGCGATCAGAATCGTGTTGACAGGCGGTGGTCAATCCTGGGAAGCGACAACCAGCCAAACGGGGGAGTTCCGGTTCGACAACATTCCCGCGGGTAGTTACGAATTGATGTGTGAAGTGCCGGGATTTGACCGGATTGCCCAGCGCGTGCGGACCGGACCCCGCTTCACCCGACCGCTGCGATTGCGCCTCACGATCGCCGAACTCAAGGAGGAACTGAGCGTCTCCGCGGGAGAACGGACAGTTGCGCCGCAAGCAGACCGCAACGCCGACGCCATTTCCGTCGAGCGCACGATGCTCGACAACCTCCCATTCCTCGACAACAACTACCTGTCAGCACTCGGACGCTTTCTGGATCCCGGCACCCCCGGCGGTTCGGGCAACAGCATCGTGGTCGATGGGATGGAGATGCGGAGCGCCGGCGTCACCGCTTCCGCCATCCAGGAGATCCGCATCAACAACAACCCTTACACGGTCGAGTACCCCCGCTGGAGCCGCCGCCGTATCGAGATCATCACAAAGTCGTCGGCGGACGCCTACCATGGGACGGTCAACTTCCTCTTCCGCGACCACCGTTTGAATGCGCGGGATGCGCTGGCTGCGGCGCGTCCGCAGGAGCAGCGGCGGATCCTCGAGGGGAGCCTCTTCGGGCCAGTCGCCAACAGCAAGAAGACTTCGTTTCTCCTCTCCGCCGCCCGCGAGGAAGAGGACCTTGTCGCCGTGGTCTTCGCGCAGGGGCTGCAAGGACCAATCAAAGATAACGTGCCGACGCCACAAGTAAACACCGTGGCTTCGCTGAGGATCAGCCATCAGTCCAACGACAAACAGGCGCTGTTCTGGCAGTACAATTTCCAGGACCGCTGGCAGAATAACATCGGCGTCGGCGGCACCACGCTCGCCGAGGCCGGCGCGCACTCCCGCTTCCGTGAGGATGAGTTCGTCTTCAACCACCGCGCCATCATCAACGCCAACCTCCTTTCACAATTCCGGATTCTCATCGGACGCTATTGGGCGCCCACCCGCAGCAACCTCGGCGCGGCGCGCGTCGTCGTCTCCGACGCCTTCACCGGCGGCGGCGCACAGGCAGACCGCCTGTCGACGGAGTTCCATACATCCATCACATGGCTGCTCACGCAAACGGTTCAGAAGCACACCCTCAAGTACGGCATTAACATCCCCGACTGGAGCCGCCGCGGCCTCTCGGACCACACCAATCAGATTGGAACCGTCTCCTACGCCTCCCTTTCAGCCTTCAGCGAAAACCGCCCCTTCGCAACCGTTTTCCAGCGCGGCGATCCCCGCACCGTGTTTATTGAAAAGAACGTGGGCGGCTTCTTTCAGGACGAGTGGCAAGTCCGCCCGGGCCTTTCAATCGCCGGCGGCCTGCGCTACGACTGGCAGAATACCTTCGGCGACTTGAACAATGTCGCGCCTCGCCTCGCCATCGCCTGGGCTCCCGGCAAGAGCCGCAAGACCGTGATCCGGACCGGGGCAGGATTGTTCTTCGATCGCTCCGGGCCTGGCCCGGTCTATGACATTCTCCGCTACGACGGGCTGCGCTTGCGCCGCTACGTCATCAGCGGTGCCCCTCCCTCCGATCTCAGCGATTACCCTACAAGCATCCATCGCCTTACTTCGGGCGCCGAGTTGCCGGCTATGATGCAGTTCAGCCTCGGCGTCGAACGGCAGCTCGCCAGAAAGACGACCCTTAGCGTGAACTACATCGGCACACGAGCTGTCCAGCAGTTCCGCTCACGCGATGCCAACGCCCCCCTGCCCCCTGCCTTCGCCGCCCGGCCTGATGCCCGGGTAAACGTTCTGCGCTACATCGAGTCGGCCGGCCGCGTCGAGGGCAACGCGCTGGAAGTAGCCGTACGCGGCGAATTCGCGCCCAGGGTCAGTGGCATGGCCCAGTATGTATTCGGCAAGACCACGGCGGATACGGGAGGAGTGAACTGGTATCCAGCCGACAGTTATGCTCCATCCGGAGAATGGGGCCGCACCGACACAGACCGGAGACACCAGTTCAATTTTATCGGGACCGCCACGCTACACCGATGGGCGAACTTTGGACTCTCCGTGTCGCTGCTTTCAGGCGTCCCCTTCAATATCACCACCGGCCGTGACGAAAACATGGATGGCATGGCGCTCGATCGCCCCCCTGGAGTTCCGCGCAATACGGGGCTCGGGCCGGGCGCAGCCATCGTGGACCTTAGATGGTATCGCGACTTCCGCTTGCGGCCGGAAAAGAAAGACAAGAGCCCTGCTTTCACGATTTCTTTAGACGCCTTCAATGTCTTGAACCGAGTCAACTACCAGAACTTCGTCGGATCACTCACGTCGCCGTTTTTCGGCCGCGCCGTGGCCACGTCACCTCCACGACGAATCCAGATAGGCGTTAGATACCAGTTCTGAGATTGGCAGCCGGATCCGCAACGCGACATACCTTTGTCACCCCATCCGCGCCTCAACTGCAAGCTCATCGTTGCATACCCGTCAAGTTTCGTTCGGATTCGATTCGCCATGGATGCGGGCCGACTGGCCCACGCGGTCACCGGATTCGGGATCCGAAGCAACCGGCTGCTTTGCACGAGCAGGGTCACGCCGGTTCCGCTCACTCCCCACGCTTTAGATCAGACTGTGGCGCAGGACAACAACCGCCCAGCCCGGTTGCTGCTCAACATTATCCGCAACGTTGGAACGCTATGAGCAGACAAAGCGAGGGTGTCAGACTATTTCCACGAGCCGATAGCCGACGCCCGGCTCGGTGAGTAGGAATCTTGGCCGTGCCGGATCGGCTTCAAGCTTGCGGCGCAATTGGGCCATATAGACGCGGAGATACTGGCTTTGTTCGCTGTGCTGTGCGCCCCATACTTCGACCAGCAATTGCCGTTGTGTGATGACCTTGCCCACGTGCCGGATCAGTGTCTGGAGCAGGCGGAACTCGATTGGCGTCAAGTGGACTTCCCGTCCGTTCACCGACGTGACCCGCCTCGCCAGATCCACCTCCACGCCGGAGGTGCGGAAGATCGCGCCTTCCGCCTGATCGGCGATGATCGACGCCCGCCTCAGCGCCGCCCGGATGCGCGCAAGCAGCTCGCCTACCGCGAACGGCTTGCTGACGAAATCGTCGGCCCCCAGGTCAAGGGCATCGATCTTGTCCTTCTCCTGACCTCGCGCCGATAGCACAATGATTGGAGTCTGGCTGGATTCGCGAACATGTCGGATTACCTCCGCACCATCCTGATCAGGCAACCCAAGGTCCAGGACGATCAGGTCGGGCTGCCGGGCGGCCCACTGCGCGATGCCTTCGGACGCCGTCAAAGCCTCATGAAACCGGTAACCCTCTGCAGTAAACGTGGCTCGCAGGAACCGCCGGATCTGCGGGTCGTCTTCGACGATCAGGATCTCGGCAGTGTTAGTCATCCACAGGGACCTCCGGCGGCGTTCCGCCCAGTGGAAGCCAAATCCGAATCAATGCGCCCCCTTCGGGCCGGTTCGTCGCTTCAATCTTCCCACCGTGGGCCTGAACGATGGCATGGCAAATCGCCAATCCCAGTCCAGCCCCGCGGACGCCTTCCTGCCTCCCGCGATAGAACTTCTCCCAGACCAAATTCTCCTCACCTGGAACGAAGCCCGGACCGGAATCGGCCACGTCCATCTGGATCCCGCCGCCCGCTGCGCGGGCTTCGATAGTAATTGTCGAAGCCGGTGGCGTGTACTTGGCCGCATTCTCGAGAACGTTCAGCAAGAGTTGTTCGATCAGCACATCGTCTACTGAAATGAGCGGCAGATCCCCAGGGATCACCGCGCTCACAGGGCGGTCCTTCAGGACCTTGTCGAGGCGGTGCAGCGCGGCGCCGACGATCTCCTCGATCGGATACCAGTCGCGCTTCAACTTCATCGCGCCCGATTCGATCCGCGTCATCTCCAGCAGGTTGTTCACCAGGCGGCTCAGGCGCTCGGCCTCCTGCTCAATACTCTCAGTCAGTCCTCTGCGGGTCTCCGCATCCATCTGGCTACCTTGTTCGAGCAGGCTGCTGGCGGCGCCTGTGATCGTCGCCAGCGGAGTTCGCAGGTCATGCGATACAGCGCTCAGCAGCCCGCTGCGCATCTGTTCGGTCTCCATCTGAAGCTGGGCTTCGCGCGCCGCCGCCGTCGCCTGGGCGCGCTCAATCGCAAGCGCCGTCTGGCTGGCAAAAAGTTCAAGCAAATGCTGTTGCTCAGGCGAAGCCAGCACATCGCCAGCGGCCGGGACCACAGCCATCACTCCGACGGTCCGCTGCGCACCTCGAAGCGGCAGATACATGGCGGAAGCTCCCGGCAAGGTCTCCATTCCGTGCCCGGCTTTCTGCCCGTGGTCGAAGACCCATTGCGCGATGCCTTCCTCGCTTCTGGGCATGGGGAGATCGTCGGTGGTCCGTTTCGCGAATCTCACCTGCCCGGCATCGTCAGGAAAGCAGAGAGCGATTTTAGAAGCGAACACATCGCGGGTGACCGCTGTGGCCTTTCTGGCCGCTTCGAACCAGCGAGGCTCGCCCGCCAATTCCCTCGTGAGCCGGTACAAGGCCTGAGTGCGGGCCTCCCGCTCAGCAGCGTGAGCCGCCTGCATGCGGATGTGGACGGTGCGCGTGCTGATCACAACGGCGACAAACAACATGACTAGGAAAGTGACCGTGTATTCGTAGTCGGACACGGCGAACGTATAGTAAGGGGGCACGCAGAAGAAGTCGAACGCGGCAACGCTCAGAAACGATGCCGCCAGGGCCACCCGGAGACTCGACCGCATCGCGATCCCCGCCACGCCGAGCAGGAAGAACATCACCAGGTTGACCGGATTCAACACGCTCCGCAGCGCAATGGAGACAGCTGTGCAAAGCGCGATGACCGCCGCGGCCAAGGGGTATTCGTGCCAGCCGCTTCCGGCAGGTTCAGCAAACGCGCGGATGCTGGACGCCGGACCTTCGGCCTCCCCGGAAACCGCGATCACGCCGATATCGCCGCTGCTGCCAATCAGGTCGTCCAGAACCGATCCTCGCCACAGCCTCCGCCACAGCGGACCAGCCTGTTTCCCTAACACGATTTTGGAGACGTTTCGCGATCGGGCGTATTGCAGCAGGCTCTCAGTTACGTTGTTGCCCTTCAACGTCACCACCTCGGCGCCCAGTTGCTCAGCGAGCCGCAGGGAAGAAAGGACCCGCTCCCGAACGTCCGCAGCGGCCTCCGCATAGGCAGGCGTCTCTACGAAGACGGTAATCCACTCGGCCTGAAGGCGATCGGACAGCCTCTTTGCGGCTCGGATGAGCTTGGCCGAAAACGGACTCGGGCCGATGGAAACCATCAGGCGCTCGGCTACGGGCCAGGTCGGCTGAATCGCATGGTGGCTGCGGTAGGTCCGCATCTGGGCGTCCACGCGATCGGCGGTCCGGCGCAGCGCCATCTCCCGCAGTGCAATCAGGTTCCCGGGCCGGAAGAAATTCTCCATTGCCCGCTGCGCCTGGCCGGCGAAGTAAACCTTGCCCTGCTGCATGCGCTCTCGCAACTCCTCTACAGGCAGATCAACCAGTTCGATCTCATCGGCCTGGTCGAAGACCGAATCCGGAACCGTCTCCCGCACCGTGATCCCGGTCACCTGAGCCACCACGTCGTTGAGGCTATCAAGGTGCTGGACGTTCAACGTGGTGCAGACATCGATGCCTGCATCAACCAACTCAAAGACGTCCTGCCATCGCTTGGAGTGTCTCGATCCGGGCGCGTTGGTATGGGCCAATTCGTCCACCAGCATCAGGCCGGGATGCCGCGCCAGTGCGGCATCGAGGTCGAACTCCTCCACCTGAATGCCGCGGTGTGATATCGTCCTGCGGGGCAACACCTCCAGCCCTTCAAGCAGTTCGCTGGTTTCGGCACGGCCGTGCGTCTCGACAATACCCACAACCACTTCGGCGCCGGCTTCTCTGCAGCGCCGCGCCGCCTGGAGCATGGAGTAGGTCTTGCCGACTCCTGGCGCCGAGCCGAAGAAGACCTTCAGCCTGCCGCGGTTGCGGCTTCGCTCTTCCGAGGCCGCCGCGGCCAACATCTCATCAGGATTGGGCCGACGGTCGTTTACCACGAGCCGGACTTGCCTCCGTACAACCAGACTAGGCCTATTAGGGTGGGGAGTAGGCACGGCTTCGGCGTGCCTTCGATATCAGGGGGGAGGAAAGCGCGGTTCATTTCCCGTCCAGCGTGCCGTTCAACGCTGCGACGCTCACCACCGGTTCGCCGAGGATCCCGAATTGCCTCGGTTCCGTGCAACGTGCGATGAGTTGGTGAACACGTTCGAGAGTCATTCCGCGCAACCGTGCCACACGCGGCGCCTGGTAGCGCGCCGCCTCTGGACTGATGTGCGCATCAAGTCCGCTAGCCGACGCGGTCAACAGGTCAATTGGAATCGGCATTGTGTTGCCCGGATCGGCTGCCAGCAGTTTGGCCCGCCTGTCCTCCATGGCCGAATGCAGCAACGGGTTATGCGGACCATAGTTCGAACCCGACGACGCGGCTGAATTGTAAGGAAATCCTGAAGTCGCCGACAGCCGGCCCCAGAAGTATTCGGGCTTGTCATAGTGCCTGCCGATCAGCGCCGATCCGGTGAACACTCCCTGATGGTAAGTCCGGCTGCCGTTGGCGCGCCATGAGAATAGAGCCTGCGCGATGCCCGTAACCACCAGCGGATAGATCAGCCCGGTGAGCACCGTCAGGATCAGGAAAAGTTTCAAAGCCGTTTTCATCATGACGCCCACCCCATTCCGGAGATCAGCAAGTCGATCAGCTTGATGCCAAGGAACGGCACGATGATGCCGCCCAAACCGTAGATCAAAACGTGGCGCCGCAGCAGTTGTTCCGCGCTTACCGGGTGGTAAGCGACGCCGCGCAGCGCCAGCGGAATCAGCGCCACGATGATGACCGCGTTGAAGATCACCGCCGACAGAATCGCGCTCGCCGGCGAGCCCAGGCGCATGACGTTTAGCGCCACAAGTTCCGGGTAAGTGGCTGCGAATGCCGCCGGTATGATGGCGAAGTACTTGGCCACGTCGTTGGCCGTGGAGAACGTGGTGAGCGCACCGCGCGTAATCAGCAGCTGCTTTCCGATGCGGATGATCTCCAGCAACTTTGTTGGATTCGAATCTAGATCCACCATGTTGCCGGCCTCTTTGGCCGCCTGCGTGCCGGTGTTCATGGCCACGGCGACATCGGCCTGCGCCAGCGCGGGTGCGTCGTTGGTCCCGTCGCCGGTCATGGCAACCAGGCGGCCCTCGGCCTGAATCTCGCGGATCAATTCCAGCTTGCGCTCGGGCGTGGCCTCGGCGAGGTAGTCGTCAACGCCGGCCTCTGCGGCGATCGCCGCCGCCGTCACCGGGTTATCGCCGGTGATCATGATCGTTTTCACCCCGCCGCGCCGGAGTTCAGCGAAACGCTCCCGGATGCCGCCCTTGACGATGTCCTTGAGTTGGATCACGCCCAGCACCGCCGCCCCGTCGGCGACCACGAGTGGCGTCCCACCCTGCCTCGCCACCCCGTCCACCGCATCGCGCTCTCCGCCTGGAAACGCGCCGCCAAGCTCCGTCACATGGGCCTCGATGGCCTCCGCGGCTCCCTTCCGAATCCGGCGGCCGTTCAGGTCAACGCCGCTCATCCGCGTCCGGGCCGTGAAGGGCACAAATGCCGCGCCAAGTTGGATGAGGTTTCGTTCGCGAATCTGGAATTTCTCTTTGGCCAGAATGACCACACTGCGCCCTTCTGGGGTCTCATCGGCGAGCGAGGCAAGTTGCGCGGCATCGGCCAGTGCCTGATCGCTCACGCCTTCGGCTGGGATGAACCGCGTAGCCTGCCGGTTGCCCAACGTGATCGTTCCAGTCTTGTCGAGCAGCAGGACGTCGACATCGCCCGACGCCTCCACCGCCCGTCCCGACATCGCCAGTACGTTGGCCCGCAGCATCCGGTCCATCCCGGCGATCCCGACGGCGGAGAGCAGTGCCCCGATGGTGGTCGGAATCAGGCAAACCAGCAGCGCGACCAGCGTGGTCAATGCGACAGGCTCGCCTTTGCCCGCCTCCTTCACCGCAAAGATCGAGAACGGCAGCAATGTGACGGTGGCCAGCAGAAAGACGATCGTCAAAGCCGCCAACAGAATCGTGAGGGCGATCTCGTTCGGCGTCTTCTTCCGCTTCGCCCCTTCTACCATCGAGATCATGCGCTCCAGGAAGCTCTCGCCCGCCTCTGCCGTCACTTGAATGACGAGCCAGTCAGAGAGCACGCGCGTTCCGCCCGTCACGCTCGACCTGTCCCCGCCGCTCTCCCTGATCACCGGCGCGCTCTCGCCCGTGATCGCGCTCTCATCCACCGACGCCGCGCCTTCGATCACCTCGCCGTCCATCGGAATAGTGTCGCCGGCTTCGGCTAGAACAACATCGCCTTTACGCAGCGTCGATCCCGCAACCTCCTCATACCGGCTTCCAAACGACGGGTGCTGCAGTTTCTTCGCCTTCACATCGCGCCGGCTGCGCCGAAGTGATTCGGCCTGCGCCTTGCCTCGCCCTTCGGCCATCGCTTCTGCGAAGTTGCCGAACAGCACCGTAAACCAAAGCCAAGCGCTCACATGCAGCGTGAAGCCCGCATTCGCCCCGCTGTGGTTCAGCAGTTCCCCGGCGCCAAGAACCGTCGTCATGACACTACCCACAAGCACGACAAACATCACCGGGTTTCGGACCTGGTGCCGCGGATTCAACTTTCTAAACGACTCGGCGATCGCCTCACGGACGAATCGCCAACCAAACGTCGTCTTCGTCTTCATCGCAACGCCTCCACCACCGGCCCCAGCACCAGAGCCGGGATAAAGGCCAGCAGGCCAACGATCAGCACCACCCCGGCCAGAATCGCCACGAACAGCGGCGTGTGCGTCGGCAGCGTCCCGGCGCTCGCCGGAACCACCGGCTTCCTGGCCAGTGACCCGGCGATGGCCAGCGCGGGTAGCGCCACCCAATACCGGGCCATCAGCATCGCGAATCCGCCGGTGAAATTAACCAGCGGAGTGTTCGCTCCATAGCCCGCGAACGCGCTTCCGTTGTTGTTTCCCATCGACGCGAAGGCATAGACAATCTCGGTGAATCCATGCGCGCCCCTGTCC
>JACZJQ010000054.1 GCA_014860455.1 Bryobacteraceae bacterium
GCTTTAAGAAATTGAAGTTCTACACCATGGAAAACATCGGCGCCGGCGCCCTCTCACTGCCCGAACAGGAGATGCACACAACCTCGTATTATCTTCACTTTACGCCGGAGTTCCTGGCTCGCCTGCCCCACCTTGCCCCCACTGATCGCCTCAACGCCCTCTCCGGCCTCGGCAACGCCTTCCGCACCGTCGCCGCTCTGCTGCTGATGTGCGATCCCCGCGACCTCGGCGTCGCCCTCACAGAAGAATTCGGCCAGCCCGTCGCCGGCTTCGAGCCAAATCTACATTTGTACGACAACTACCCCGGCGGCATCGGCCAAAGCGCCCCGCTCTTCCAGATGACCCCCCAACTCCTGGCCGGCGCCCGCGATCTCATCGCCCATTGCCCCTGCGAGTCCGGCTGCCCGTCCTGCACCGGCCCAGCCGGCGAAACCGGCGAAGCCGCCAAACAGGCCGGCCTCGACATCCTCCGCCTCCTCCTCGGCGAGGAGCCGCAAGAGATTCAAAGTACGAGCCTTTGATCGCCCTCCCGGCGCGTCACCCGCTCCCGGTCCATGAACTCCAGCAGCGGAATCGCATACTTGCGCGAAATCCCCGTCCAGTCCTTGAACTCGGGCACTCCAAACCGCTGCCCCTTCTTCGCCGACAAGACGGACTTCAGTTGCTCGATCGCCTCCGCATGGAAGATCAGGTCCATGCTGACGCGAATCAACGTCTTTTGTCGTAGAAGCGTCTGGAGAATCGTCCGCGCCCGGTTGGCGTCGATCCCCGAACCCTTAAGAACCTCGTTTACCGCCGGCACAGCCAATCCTGCCTCGCGAAACAGACTCTCGATCTTGGTTTTCGCCTCGTCTTCGTCCGCTTTGAGCTGCGGCCGGAAGTCGACCAAACGGACTAGATCCCCTTCTATTGATATGTCATTGGTTGTTGAAAGGATGTAATCAAGTAGTGGACCCTGCACCGGTGCCGCTACTTTCGGCATCCCTATCTCCAGCGGATGTTGTTGATGATAAACGCTCAACGCCTGCCTGAAGTTCGTTTGGTCAACTTCCAGCCGGGCCTTCGAGATCAGCACCGGCGGCGTCGCCGGGATCTGTACCAGTCCAGCCTGTTTCGCCACCCGCCTCACCTCCGCCTCGCTCAACCCCGTCCTGGCGACAATCTGAGGCACCTCGATTCCGCCCGCCGCTTCATCAACAAAAGCCGCCAACCTGCCTCCCAAATCCATATTCGACAAACGTAACAGACGAGCAAGCGCCGCCGGCTTCCGCAGCCTCAATGGTGGCCGGTTGTCCAAAATCTCGCCCCCTCCGATGGTTACCACCGGCGAAAACATCCGCGCAATGAACCGGTCGCCGGGCAGCAGCAGCAGCGGCTCCTTCAACATCAACCTGAGATGACCCGTTGTCCCAGGCTCCATCGCCTCCCGGCCATCCAGCAACCGGACTTCGGCCTCTGTCTCCGACGTCCCGGCATGGAAATGGACCGGCGCCCGGTGCTTCATCGGGTGCGCCGACCCCAGTAAATCAAATCGACTATCGACAACCGTCGTAGACGAGAACCACCCCACCGGCGCCAACGTCATCCCCCGGCCCAATTCCTCGGCCTCGACCCCCGCCAGGTTCACCGCCACCCGTTGCCCGGCCTCGGCCACCTCCACCGCCCCGCCATGCACATGCAGCCCGCGCACCCGCAACCGCCGCCCGCTCGGATAAACCTCCACCTCGTCCTCCACCCTCAGCCGCCCGCTCCACAGCGTCCCGGTCACCACCGTCCCGAACCCTTTCAGAACAAACGACCTGTCTATCGGCAGCCGGAACCCGCCCTCCACCTTCCTCGGCTCCACCCTGGCTGCGACATTTGTCATTTCCGACCGCAACCCGTCCAGCCCTTCGCCCGTCTTTGAACTGACCGCGATGACCGGCGCCCCCTCCAGAAACGACCCCTCCACGAACTCGGCCGCCTCCAACCGCACCAACTCAACGATGTCCGGATCCACCAGATCCGACTTCGTCAACGCGATCAGACCGTGCCTCACGCCCAGCAACCGGCAGATGTCGAAATGCTCCCTTGTCTGCGGCTTGATCGATTCATCGGCGCCGATCACCAGGACCACCATGTCGATCCCGCCCGCCCCGGCCAGCATATTCCGCACAAAACGTTCGTGGCCCGGCACATCGACAAACCCAAACCTCACCGCGCCCGCCTCCATATGGGCGAATCCAAGGTCGATCGAAATCCCGCGCCGCCTCTCTTCTTCCAGCCGGTCGGTCTCGATGCCTGTGAGTGCGCGGACCAGCGCCGTCTTGCCGTGGTCGATATGGCCCGCCGTTCCGACGATAATGTTCCTCATGAGGCCGCTCCTCTTCATCGTCGCTGCCGCGGCCGCCTTCGCACAAGCGCCCGACCCACCCCCGACCTTCAAAGCCGGCACGGCCATCGTCCGCGTCGACGTGCAGGTGATCCACCGCAACAAACCCGTCGGCGGGCTTACGGCCTCGGATTTCTCTGTCACCGACGCCGGCCAACCCGCCGGCGCATTGACGCTCGACAAGGACAACGACCACCTGGAAGTCCTACTCCTGCTCGACGTATCAGGCAGCATGGGCCAACTGCTGGGCCGCATGGGCTCGGTCGCCCAGAAGGCTCTGGCGGTGTTGAAGCCCGATGACAAGGTCGGCGTCATGCTGTTCGCCCGCCGCTCCGAAGTCGTCCTTGAACCCGACGCCGACCGCCGCGCCGCCGTCGCCGTCATCCGCGACGCCGCCGTCGAACGCAATTCGACCCTCGGCGCCGGCTCCTCGCTCAACGAAGCCGTCATGGCCGCCGCGGAATATTTCAAACAGCGCCCCTACGACGGCCGCCGCGCTCTGGTCGTTTTGACCGACAACGGCGGCTTGAGCAAGGAACTGCCCGACGAAAAGGTGATCCAGTCACTCGCCGAAGCCGAGGTTGTCCTCAACGGCATCGTCCCTGATGGGGTCGATCCGCCAAAACCGCCGCCCAAGGGCGTTGAGGTGAATCCCGACTACGCTCCGGCGAACATTTTCCGTCTCGCGGAAGAATCAGGCGGCGAGTGGATGCGGTCGGACAAGCCCGAAAAACTGGGCGAAATGCTCGACCGCATCCGCCAGCGCTATACGATCTACTATCCGGCCCCGGAATCCGCGCCGGGCCTGTGGCGCGCGCTCGAAGTCACGCTTTCACCCGCAACCCGCGCCCGCTACGGCAACGCCAAAGTCCGCTCGCGCCCCGGCTATTTCTCCGGACCTGTTCAGGCTGCGTCGTCGTCGGGATCCGGTGGCTCGCCCTGGTCATCCGCGACCCCGCGCTGATTGCGCTTCATCTCGATGACGTGCTTTTTCGACGGTTCCAGCAGTTGCTGCACTTCGAGCATCGCGCTGCCCGCACGCGTCGAGTGTCCCTGCGACTTCATGTAATAAATCCACCCGCGCGCTTCCGCCCACAGCGCCAGCCTATGCAGCGCGTAGAGCGCAGCGGCGATGAGAATGATCCACACCCAGCCGTGCATTGTTCGCCCCTCCACACGCCGATTCTAATCCTCGCTGCTGCTTTGTGAAACCTTCAGCACGGCCAGGAACGCTTCCTGTGGGATGTCCACCCTGCCCACGCGCTTCATCCTGCGCTTGCCTTCTTTCTGCTTTTCGAGCAGTTTGCGCTTGCGCGAGATGTCGCCGCCGTAGCATTTGGCGATGACGTTCTTGCGGATGGCCGAAATGTTTTCGCGGGCGATGATCTTCGACCCGATGGCCGCCTGTAGCGCGACCTCGAACATCTGGCGCGGGATCAGTTTCCGCAGCCGGTGAATGAGTTCCTTGCCCCGGTTCTGGGCGAATTCACGGTGGACGATGATCGACAGAGCGTCCACAGGCTCGCCCGCCACCAGCACATCCAGCTTCACCATCGACGAAGTGCGATAGCCGGCCAGGTGGTAGTCCAGCGAGGCATAGCCGCGCGAGGCCGATTTCAGCCGGTCGTAGAAGTCCAGCACGATCTCGTTCAGCGGCAGCTCGTAGCCGAGCATCACCCGGTCGCCGCCGACGTGCTCGAACTTCTTCTGGTCGCCGCGCTTCTCTTCGAGCAGTTTGAGGATCTCGCCGAGGTGCTCCTCGCGCGTGATCACGGTGGCGTCGATGATCGGCTCTTCGATCTTCACGATCTCGCTCGGATCGGGCCACTTCGTAGGGCTGTCGACCTCGATGACGTTGCCATTGCCTAGCGTCACGCGGTAGCGCACTCCGGGCGCGGTGGTGATGAGATCGATCTGGAATTCCCGCTCCAGGCGCTCCTGGACGATCTCCAGGTGCAGCAGGCCGAGGAACCCGGCACGGAAGCCGAAGCCCAGCGCCACCGAGCTTTCAGGCTCGAAGTTGAAGGCCGAATCGTTCAGCCGCAGCTTTTCCAGCGCGTCGCGCAACAACCCGTGTTCGTGGCTCTCCACCGGGTAAAGCCCGGCGAAGACCATCGGCTTCATCTCCTCGAAACCGGGCAGCGGTTCGGCCGCGCCGGGTCCGGCGTCAAGGATGGTGTCGCCGATCTGGGCGTCCGAGACGGTCTTGATATTGGCGAACAGGAAGCCGACTTCGCCCGCGCTCAGCGTGTCGCACGGGATCGGCTTCGGCGACTGGTAGCCGACGCCATCCACCTCGTGAACCGAATCCGTCGCCCACAGGCGAATCTTCTGGCCTTTGCGGATAGAACCGTCGATGATGCGCGCCAGGATGATGACGCCGCGGTAGGGGTCGAACCAACTGTCGAAGATGAGCGCGCGCAGCGGGGCGTTGGGGTCGCCTTTGGGCGCTGGGACCTTGGCGACCACGGCTTCCAGGATCTCGTGAATCCCGATGCCGTTCTTGGCGCTGGCCAGCACGGCTTCCGAGGCATCGAGGCCGATGATCTGTTCCACCTGTTCCTTGATCCGCTCGGGCTCGGCCGACGGCAGGTCGATCTTGTTGATCACCGGGATCAATTCGAGGTTGTGGTGGATGGCGAGGTAGGTATTGGCCAGCGTCTGAGCCTCGACGCCCTGGCTGGCATCGACGACAAGCAGCGCACCCTCACACGCCTGCAGGCTACGCGACACTTCGTAAGTGAAATCGACGTGGCCTGGTGTGTCGATGAGGTTGAGCTGATAGTCAACGCCGTCATCGGCCTTGTAGTCGAGACGGACGGCGTGGGCTTTGATGGTGATGCCGCGCTCGCGCTCAAGGTCCATGGTGTCGAGCACCTGGGCCATCATTTCGCGCTGCGACAGTGCGCCCGTGTATTCAAGAAGCCGGTCGGCCAACGTGCTTTTGCCGTGGTCGATGTGGGCGATGATCGAGAAATTGCGAATGAACGCGGGATCCATGCTGTAGAATGAAGGACGTAGAGCCGCGCTCTGTGCGCTAGTCTGGTTGGCTCTCCCGATTATCTCATATGTCCCACAAAGTCATTGAAGGACGCCTCGACGCAAAGGGGCTGAAGTTTGCAATTCTTGTCAGCCGCTTCAACAGCTTTGTGACCGAGAGGCTGTTGTCGGGTGCGCTGGATGCGCTGGAGCGTTCGGGCGCCGGCGCCGAGACCATCGAAATCTATCGGGTTCCCGGAAGCTGGGAGATGCCGGTGGTGGCCGTGGAACTGGCCCGCCAGAAGCGTCACGACGCCATCATCTGCCTGGGCGCGGTGATCCGCGGCGACACGCCCCATTTCGATTACGTCGCCAATGAAGCCGCCAAGGGCATCGCCCAGGCGGGCATGGAATCCGGCATCCCGATCGCCTTCGGCATCCTGACGACGAACACGCTCGAACAGGCCATCGACCGCGCCGGCGCCAAGAGCGGAAACAAGGGGTTTGAGTCGGCCATGTCGGCCATTGAGACTGCGAACCTGATGCGCCAGTTGCGCAGCAATTAGAGACTGTCGGATCCCCATGCCGGCACGACGTAAATCACGACAGCGAGCCCTGCAAGTCCTGTTCTTCGCCGATGTGAGGAAGCAGGAGATTGGAGAGGCGGTCGAGGCGTACTATCCCAGCCTGTACAATGCCGAAGCCGATGAGTTGACCGGTGACGAACTGCCGCCTCCGCCTGACCGCGACGCATTCATGGAGAGCTTGGCCAAGGGGACATTCGCCCAGCGGGAGATTCTGGACGAGTTGATCGCAAAGAAAGCCGAGCACTGGCGTCTGGACCGGATGCCGCTGGTGGACCGCAACATCCTGCGCATGGCTATTTTCGAGATGAAGGACCTCGGGACCCCGCCGGCCGTGGTGATCGACGAAGCGCTGGAACTGGCCCGACGTTACTCGGAAGAAGAGGCGATCCCGTTCGTCAACGGCGTACTGGATTCGATCCGCAAGTTGCTGGACATTCCGTTGCAGTCGCGGCCGAAGTAAGAGCGGCGTCCGGTTGGAGCGGAATCCCGCTCCGGCTATTTCCCGATACAGAACGTCGAGAATATCCGGTTCAGGATGTCGTCGGCCGTGGTGGCGCCGGTGAGTGCGTCGATGGGCCTCAAGGCGGCGTAGCAATCCAGAAGCAGCAATTCGTGGGGCAGGCCGGATTCCACGGCGAGGGCGGCGTGGTCGAGCGCTTCGAGGCACTCGCGCAGGAGCCGTTCGTGGCGCAGGCTGGTGATCAGACCGGATTCGGGCGAGATCGTGCCTTGGGGCGAAATCGCCTGCAGGATGGCGCGGCGCAGGGCGTCGATGCCGTCGCCCGAGATCGCCGAGACGGGCGTGAAGCCGCCGCCTCGGACCTCCGCGGTGATGCCTAGGTCGCACTTATTCGCCACTGCGATTGAGGGCCCCTGCGAGCCGGCCTTCTCGAGGAGGCTCACGTCCTCGGCCGTGAGCGGCTGCGAGGCATCGACGACGACAAGGGTGAGCCCTGAGTCGGCCATGGCCTGATAGCTGCGTTCGACGCCCAGCTTCTCCACTTTGTCGGTGGCTTCACGGACGCCCGCCGTATCGACGAGTTTTACCGGGATGCCTCCGATGGACGCGCGCTCGGAGACCGTGTCGCGGGTGGTGCCGGGGATCTCGGTGACGATGGCGCGGTCCTGTTCGAGCAGGCAGTTGAAAAGGCTGCTCTTGCCGACATTGGGACGGCCGACGATGGCGAGGGTGAGTCCGTCGTGGACGAGTTTTCCGTAGGCGTAGCTGGCGGCCAGGCGGTCGATGCCCAGGCGGATGGGGCGGATGCGGGCCAGGATATCGCTTGCGGAGGCGACGTCGATGTCGTCCTCGGCAAAGTCGATGCCGGCTTCGAGCAATGCGACCAGTTCGAGAAGTTGGGCTTTGAGCGGGGCGATGGCGCGCGAAACCGATCCGCCGAGTTGCTGGGCGGCGATCTTGGCCTGGTGCAGGGTGGTGGCGGTGATGAGGTCGTGGACGGCTTCGGCCTCGGGCAGCGAAATGCGGCCGTTGACGAAGGCGCGCAAGGTGAATTCGCCGGGCTCGGCGAGACGGGCGCCGGCGGCCAGGGCGCGGTCGATCGAATGGCGCAGCACGACAGGCGAACCGTGGCAGGAGATTTCGACGACGTCCTCGGCGGTGTATGAACGTGGCGCGGCGAACCAGGTGACCACCACCTGATCCACCAGCGCGCCGCCTTCATCGATGAGCGAGGCCAGTTCGGCGATCCTGGCCTGCCATTGGTGGCCGTGGTCGAAGCGGAGAAAAGCCGATGCCACCTCGCGGGCCGCAGGGCCGGACAGGCGCACCACGCCTATGCCGCCCACGCCGGGCGGGGTGGAGATGGCGACAATGGTATCGCCGGCGGTCAAGAGAGGATCCTGGCTTGCGCGCGGGGCCTTTTAGCGGCGCGGTCTGCGGTCGCGTCCGCCGCCACCATTGCCGCCGCTGCCGCCACGGCGATTCCCGCCGCCGCCTCCGCGACGGTCGTCACGCC
>JACZJQ010000055.1 GCA_014860455.1 Bryobacteraceae bacterium
GGGTGGAATTGAAGCGGCGGCTGCTGGCGCTGGAGGGTGCGATTCTGCTCTGAGGGGGCGGGATCAGGCTTGGTTTGAGTTCGACTCGCGGAATTTTTTCAGGCATTCGTCGGAGCAGAAGTAGTGGGTTTCGCCACCGGCGGTGAGTTTGCGGGCGCCTTGTTCGGGGACGAAGGTGCCGCAGACGGGGTCTTTCTGGAGGACTCCGCCGGGGGGGACCTGTGCGCGGCGGGCTTGCTGATGAGGCTTGGTTGCGTCACCGGAGACAGAAGAGGCGAACAGTTTGCCGAGGACGCCGATCACCATACGGATGATGGTGATGCCGAAGATGGTGAGGATGAGATAGCCGAGGAGTCGAAACATGTCCCTGCTTCATTGATACATGAAAAGGCCGGTGCGCGTGGGGAGACAGGAAAAAGGCGCCACCCGCGGGGGGAGACGCCTTTGGTTGCTTTGAAGTGGCGGCGGCCTACTTCTTCTTCTTCTTGGCCGGGGACTTCTTGGCGTCCGGGTTCACGTAGGTGGTCTCGACAGAGGCGGTCACGGTGCTGAGAAGTCCCTGAGCGGCGGGAGCGTTGGCGCCGTTGGGGTCGAGTTCGAGATACTTTTCGAGGGCAGCGACCATGCCGTCGGGGGGGATGACCTTATCGCCCTGGATCTGCATTTTGCCACTGAGGCTGTTGCCGTAGTAGTACCAGCAGTTGGCGTATTTGGGATCGGCTTCGGTGCACTTTTTGAAGGCGCCGACGGCGGCGTCGGTCTGGCCGGTGTTGATCATGATGGCGCCGAGGTTGAAGTAGTACTGGCCGGCTCCGACGGGGTTGAGGGCGGCGGCTTTGTCGAGTTCGGCGGCGGCGCCGTCCATGTTCTTCATCTTGGCGAGCAGCAGGCCGTAGTTGTTGTGGAGGCCAGCTTCGTCGGGACGAAGCTCGATGGCCTTGCCGTAAGCCTCGGTGGCCTTCTGGTAGGAAGCGGTCTGGGCATCGCCGGTCTGCGAACCGCCGAGAGCTTCATGCGCGGCGGCGAGGTTGGCCCAGACGGCGTTCTGTTTGGGATCGAGTTCGCTGGCCTTGGTGAGCGACTCGATGGCCACAGGGTAGTCCTTGGCCTGCATGGCGGTCATGCCGGTGTTGAAAGCGTCGTTCAGAGCCTTGTTCTTCTTCATGGTCTCGGAACGTTCTTTCATCTGCCGCTCCATTTGCGCCTTCTGCTCGGGCGTCATGTCGCGGGCCATTTCCTGGGTGAGTTGGCCGGTTTCCATGGCCTTCTGCATGGCGGCGTTTTTGGCGGCAAGCTTCTGCAGGTTGCAAAGATCGACTTCAACGGGGTCGCCCATCTGGGCGCGGACGCCGTTGACCGTGTCCATCACCTTGCCGTCGACTTCGCAGGAGATCGAGTAGCGGCCACCGGACTGCATGCCGCTGTAGATCCACTCGCCCTTTTTGTTGGTTTTGGTTTTCCAGTTGCCCTTGATGTCGGTCCGTTCAATCTTGATGACGACATCCTTCTGCGGCTTGCCGTCGGCCCCGATCACGCGGCCGATGAACGTGCCCATCTGGGCCATGCTCAGGCCAGCGAACACCGTCACGGCGCCCGCCAGGACCAATGCGCGTCGAATTGTTCCAACCATGTCTAAACAGACCTCCAAATCTCAAATGAGCACTTCTCGTCCTCACTATACTACGGACGTATGCGGACCTGCCATACGTTACCGTACAGTCCGCCCTGCCGTAGAATGCACTCATGGCCCACTTCACGCGCCGGGGTTTCCTGGCCTCTTCAGCCGCTTCGATTGCGGCGCCTATAGGGCGTCCGAATCTGCTGTTGATTCTGACGGACCAGCAGACGCATACGGCGGTCTCGGCTCTTGGCAATCCCTACTTGAAGACGCCAGCAATGGACTCGCTGGTCCAGGGCGGCGTCTCGTTCATGCAGGCGACGTGTCCTTACCCTGTTTGTTCGCCCTCGCGCGCGGGGATTTTTTCGGGGCTGTATCCGCACCAGGCCGGGGTGATGCAGAACGGCCTGGCGATGAAGCCCGGCATCGCGACGATGGGCGAGCACTTTCGCACGGCCGGATACCGGACGGTGTATGGCGGCAAGTGGCATCTGTATGGGAAGCAGAAGGGCGTGATCCGCGGCTTCGAGACGATCTCGGGCGAGACGGCGCTGGGCGCGCGCATGGACGCTCCGCTGGCGGCACAGTGCGGCGAGTGGCTGAGACAGGCGAAGAGCGAACCGTTCCTGATGGTGGCCTCGTTCATGAATCCGCACGACATCTGTTCGTGGATTCGCGAGCACAAGGCCACGCGCACATATGCCGACGTCACGCGGTTTCCTCCGGCGCCGGGCAACATGGCGGCGGATCCGCGGGAACCCGCTTATATGCTTCATCACAGAGGGGCCGGGTACGACCTGATGTCGCAAGGCGTTGGCATCGCCTCGGAGTGGACGGCGGACGATTTCAGGCTCTACCTGCACGACTACTACCGGATGGTGGAGGATGTGGACCGGCACATCGGGACGCTGCTGCGCGCGTTGGACGATTCGGGCCTGGCCTCGAATACGGTGGTGGTTTTCGCGCCCGATCACGGCGAGGGCATGGGGGCGCACCGCTGGGTGCAGAAGGCGGCGTTTTATGAAGAGAGCGTGCGGGTGCCGCTGGTGTTTTCGGCGCCGTTCCTGCCGCGGCGGAACGTGAAGGATTTCGCGTCGCTGGCGTCGTTGATCGACATCTTCCCGACGTTCTGCGACATGGCGGGTATTCAGGCGCCGCCGGGCCTCGCCGGGGCTTCGCTCAGTCCGGCGATCGAGTTTGGCCGGCCGCTTTCGCGCCGGTTTGCGGTTTCCGAACAGGGAAATTTCGGCGGGCCGGAACGCGAAGGCAGGATGCTGCGCACGGCGGGTTACAAGTATGTCGCCTACAATGGCGGCGAGCGTCCGGAGATGCTTTTCGCGCTGACGAATGATCCGGGCGAGACCAGGAATCTGGCCGCCGACGAGCAGGCGGCGGGGCTATTGAAGCAATGCCGCGCACAGCTTGCCGACTGGTGCCGCCAGCACAACGACAGTTTCCGATCCCCTCACTCGACATGACCCGGCGGTCCCACACGCCATTCCGAAAGCGCTGCTCCAGCCCCTGCCGGCGCTTCAAACTCGATGCGCAAGGCCGTCGTCCGCACACCCTGGTATGAAGGAACCCGAGGAAACCCCTTGAGGGGGTCAGCGGGCGGCGGTTCCTGGTACTCGGGAAACGGCTTCCACCTCTCTCCTTCCAGGTACAGCAGCTTGATGTTAACCGCCGGTTTAAACCACTTCAGATCGCTCGCACCTACCGTCCTCAGCGTCTCGAAGCGCATCTCCGCCCAATGCGCCCTCGACCTCCTCCCCGACGCGGGGAAACGCATCGCAGTCCTCTCATCTCCATCCGTTACCACCCGCGGCTGCTCAGAGTGCGACATGGTTGACGAGGTGACCCACCCAGGATTCTCGTCCCAAACCGCGCCCGCGTTACCATCACCGGCAACCGGGAACATCGATACCCGCAACCTCGCCACCCCCATCGGGATCAGCGTGATCTCATCTTCGCGAGGATTCGCCCTCACTGGACTCGCCTGGATCTCCCCGATCATCCCATTCGGGTACTGCTTCCATTCGGCCACCTTCCGGCCCTTAGCAATGATCGACAGCGGGGCAGCCTCATGCGTGAAGGGTTGGTCGCTCAGCGGGCCTTCTCTTCTGACGACCCGCATCTTCGACGCATCGGCCACCAGCGCATAGTTCCAGTCGGACTCAGGAAACACTTCATACCCCGGCCACTTCTCGCTTTCGCCATACTTTCGCCAGCGCTCACCGATCTTCAGAGAGAACGTCAGCGGGCCGTAGTCGACCGATGCGGCGTTCATCATGTCCTTCCAACGGTTGACCTTGAGAGCCATGGGCAGGCGCAGCTCGATGGTGTCGCCGTTGGCCCATGAGCGATCGATTGTGGCCCAGCCGCCGCCGGCCTGAATCTTCGGCACGTCCTTGCCGTTGACGCTGACCGATGGGCGATCGCACCAGGCGGGGATGCGGAGGGCGAGCGGGAACTTCACGGCGCGCGGGGATTCGAGTTTGATGGTGACGGTTTCGCCGAAGGGGTAATCGGTGGTTTCGACGAGCTTCACTTCGGTGCCGCCGGCCACCTTCGCTTTCACTTCGGATGCGCCATAGAAGACGGCGGCGAGGCCGTCGCCGCGCGTGGCCATCCACATGCGCTCGGCGTAGTAGGGCCAGCCCATGGCGGCGTTGTGCTGGCAGCAGCGGTATTGCCAAGGGTTGTAGCTGAACATGTCGCCGCCGTTTTCGATATCGGGCGATTTGCTGGTGCGGTCGAGCTGAATTTGATTGGGCGCGGTGAGGTAGTGAAGGCCCTTGAGGTCGGGCGTCATGGAGGCGGGCAGGGAGTTGAAGGCGATCTCTTCGGCGCGGTCGATCCACTTGGGGTCGCCGGTGATTTCGGCGAGCATTTCGTGGCTGAACATCATTTCGACGAAGGAGCAGGTTTCGGTGCCCTGGCGCGGGCCGGTGAAGCCGGGGCGGGCGTTTTCATCGGCGCCGAACATGCCGCCGGTCTGGCGGCCGTAGATGCCGCGGACGGTGGAGTAGACGCGTTCAGTGGCGTCGAGGTAGCGGCGGTCGCCGGTCTGCTGGTAGTACTGGGCGGGCTCGCGGAAGCACTCGGAGATGTTGACGCCGTGCCATGTGGGAATGGAGCCGACCCAGTCGGCGGTGCGCTCGTGATTGACGCGGGCGGCGTCGAGCAGCCACTTGTCGCCGGTGCGATTGTAGAGCCAGTACATGGAATCGAGCTGGTCTCCGGCGCGGAACTTCTGCCAGCTCCAGGGCAGGATCTGGTGGAGAGGGAGCTTGGCGAACCACTTGAAGTAGCTGGTCATGAAGGGCAGGACGCGCGGGTCGCCGGTGGCTTCGTGGTGGGTCCTGAGGACGTACATCATGACCATGTTGGGCCAGATGTCGAGGGCTTCGATGGGACCGAGGGTGTTCTCGCCGGCGAGGTTGGATTTGGCGCCGAAGTAGCCGTCGGGACGCTGTGATTTGAGCACGGCCTCGACCCAGCGGTTCGATTCGCTGATGATGCGTTTGTCGCCGAGGACGTGGCCGAGGTCGATGTAGCCTTTGAGCCAGTAGGGGGCTTCTTCCCAGCCGGACTTGCCTGCGCCGTCGGCTGTAGTCCAGGCGTTGCCGTCGAATTTGCAGAAGTCACTGAGTTCGGTGAGGCGGCCGGAAAAACCATCGGCCATGCGGACAAGCTGGCCGCGGACCCAGCCGGCGGGCCGCACCGCGCCGGGCGGGAGTTTGGCGAGGGGGCTGGCGGTAAGCGGGGTGCGGTTTGAGACGTAGTGCCGGTTGGCGGGGCCGGTGGGGAGACCGGGGCGGACCTGGCAGAGCGCGGCGGCATGGAACAGGAGGAGAGCGGCGACGGCGAGTCTCATGCCACAAATCGTATCAGCAGGCAGGGAAGAGGTGTAAATTTCGCTGCCGGACAGTGACGCATGCGGCTCGCGGCCCGTTATACTCGCGTACTGAGGAGTCCGAAAACCTTGAAAACCAGCATCACCCTTGCGCTCACGCTCTTGGCCTGCACGGCGTATGCCGCGGACGGCCCGTCGATCTACCGTAATCCGGCGTTGTCGAAGACCGCCATCGTGTTCGAACATGCGGGCGACCTTTGGTCGGTCGGCAGGCAGGGGGGAGTGGCGGTGCGGCTGACATCGGGCGCGGGCGTGGAATCGCAGCCGGTGTTTTCGCCGAACGGAACGCAAGTGGCGTTCACGGGCGAATATGACGGCAATGTCGATGTCTTCGTGGTCCCGGTGGGTGGCGGTGTGCCGAAGCGGGTGACTTACCACCCCGCGGCCGACATCGCGCTAGGCTGGACGCCGGACGGCAAGCGGATTCTTTTCACGTCGTCGAGGGCGGCGTATTCGCGGTTCTCCGAGTTATTTACAATCGCGCCCGAAGGCGGGCCGGAAGAGAAACTGCCGCTGCCGATTGGTTATGAAGGCGCCTATTCGCCGGACGGCAAGCAGATCGCGTATGTGCCGATGCGGCGGGCATTCAGTGTGTGGAAGCGCTACCGCGGCGGCACGACGACGCCGGTGTGGATTGCGGATCTGGCGACGTCGAACGTGGAGAAGTTGCCGCGCCCGAATTCGAACGACTACAACCCGATGTGGACGGGCGGCAAGGTGTGGTTCCTGAGCGACCGCGAAGGCCCGGTGACGTTGTACAGCTACGACTCGAAGACAAAGAAGGTCGTGCGGGCGGTGGAGAACAAGGGGCTGGATTTCAGGTCGGCTTCGGCGGCCGAGGATGCAATTGCGGTGGAACAGTTTGGGTCGATTTTGTTGTTCGATCTGAAGTCGGCGAAGATGACGCCGGTTTCGATCACCGTCTCTGGCGATATGCCGGAGGTGCGGGAGCGGCTGGTGAACGTGGGATCGAGGCTGACGCCGGGCGGGATTTCGCCGTCGGGCGCGAGGGCTTTGTTTGAGGCTCGCGGCGAAATCGTGACGGTGCCGGCGGAGAAGGGCGATCCGCGCAATATCACCAATACGACGGCCGTGATGGAGCGCGATCCGGTGTGGTCGCCGGACGGGCAATCGATCGCGTATTTCTCCGACGCCGCCGGCGAGTATGAACTGCATGTCGCGCCGCAGAGCGGCACGGGCGAGGTTAAGAAGATCAAGCTGGCCGACATACCGACGTTTTATTCGTCGCCGGTGTGGTCGCCGGATTCGAAGAAGATCGCTTACCTCGACGCGCATATGACGCTGTGGTACGTCGATGTGGCGACGGCGGGGGCGTCACCAGTGAAGGTGGACAAGAACCGGTTCTGGGGGCGGAATTCCCAGCTGCAGGCCTCTTGGTCGCCGGACTCGAAGTGGATAGCCTACACCAAAGCGCTGCCGAATTACCTGGGCGCGATTCATCTGTATTCGGTCGGCGACGCGAAGATCACGCAGTTCACCGACGGCATGAGCGACGCGGCACATCCGGTGTTCGATGCGGGCGGGAAGTTCCTCTACTTCACAGCGTCGACCGATTCCGGCGCAGCGATGCAGCCGGACATTCATTCGGCGTCGCACCCGACGACGCGGAGCATCTACCTGGCGGTGCTGTCGAAGGACGAGCCGTCGCCGTTTGCTCCGGAGAGCGACGAGGAGAAGCCGGCCGCGGCAGCCAAACCGGCAGGCGAGGCGAAGCCGGCGGGTGAGGCCAAGCCGGCCGAGGGAGCGAAACCCGCCGAGGGCGCAAAGCCTGCCAGCGGGCCGAAGCCGGAAGCGGCGAAGCCTGTGGAGGTGAAGATCGATTTCGACAACATCCTGCAGAGGGTGCTGGCCGTGCCGATGCCGGCGCGGCGGTATGTCGGGCTGCAGGTGGGTAAGGCGGGTACGCTGATCGCGCTCGAGATGTCGGGCGGCATGCTGGGCGGCGGCGGCGGGCCGCAGGGAGCAACAGTGCACCGCTTTGACATGAAGGCGCGGCGAGCGGATGTGGTCACCGCCGGGGTGATGTACTTCGAGATGTCGGCCGGTGGAGAGAAGTATCTGGTGCGGCGCGGCCCGGCATGGTCGATCGCAACGCTGAGGCCGATCGCTCCCGCTAGTGCGGGCGCCGGCCCGGCTGCTGCGCCGCCATCGCCTGGGGGCGCGGCGGGTGGACAGAGTCTGAGGACATCTGGCATCGAAGTGCGGATCAATCCGCGCGACGAGTGGCCGCAGATGTACCGCGAAGCATGGCGAGTGCAGAGGGAGTTTTTCTACGACCCGAACCTGCACGGAGTGGATGTGGCGGCGATGTCGAAGAAGTACGAGCCGTATGTGGCGAACCTGAATTCGCGGCGCGACTTGAACTATGTCTTCGCCGACATGATGGGCGAGGTGACCGCAGGCCACCTTGGAGTCGGCGGCGGCGACACGCCGGAAGTGAAGACGGTGCCGACTGGCCTGCTCGGCGCTGACTATGAAGTGGCGAACGGGCGGTACCGGTTCCAGCGGATTTACAACGGCGAGAACTGGAATCCGCAACAGCGGGCGCCGCTGACGCAGCCTGGCATCAACGTGAATGTGGGCGACTACCTGTTGGCGGTGAACGGACGCAACGTGACCTCGGCCGACAACCTGTACCGCTTCTTTGAAGCGACATCGGGCAAGCAGACCGTGATCCGGGTGGGCCCGAACGCCAATGGCGACGGGGCGCGCGAGGTGACGGTGGTGCCGGTGCCGAATGAATACGCGCTGCGCAACCTGGCATGGATCGAAGGCAACCGCCGCAAGGTGGACCAGATGACCAACGGCCGCGTGGCGTATGTGTACATGCCCGACACGTCGATGGGCGGCTACACGAACTTCAACCGCTACTTCTACGCCCAGGTGGGCAAGGACGCCGCCATCGTCGATGAGCGCTTCAATGGCGGCGGGGCGCTGGCCACCGACATCGTGGAGATGCTGACGCGCAAGCACATGAGCAACGTCGCCACGCGCGACGGCGAGGACGAGCAGCAGCCGCAGGGCGCGATCTTCGGCCCGAAGGTGATGCTGATCAATGAATTCGCCGGTTCGGGCGGCGACGCCATGCCGTGGTACTTCCGCCGCGGCGGGGCGGGCAAGCTGATCGGCAAGCGCACGTGGGGCGGGCTGATCGGCCGCGCGGGCGCGCCGCGGTTGATGGACGGCGGGTCTGTGAGCGCGCCGAGTTCGGGCGTGTGGGATCCGGCGACGTCGAAGTGGATTGCAGAGAATGTCGGCGTGGAGCCGGACATTGAAATCGAGAACGAGCCTCATCTGGTCAGGCAGGGCAAGGACCCGCAACTGGAAAATGCAGTCGAGCTGATCCTGGCCGAACTGGCGAAGAACCCGCCGGTGAAGGCGAAGCGGCCGGCGTATCCGAACTATCAGAAGCCGGGCGGAGCGCCCGGTCCGGATACGGCGAACGCGACGCGCAAGTAGTCGAATACAACAATTCTCGATCCACCTCCGGCGCCGGGAACAACACTGGCGCCGGGGGTGTCTATGGTGGTGAACGCCACGGCTAGGCCGGCTTGCCGGGGCGCGAAAGACGGATCGAGGAGGAAGCCATGTTTGAGCAGAGCTTCGTCCAGCCCGCGTCGCGCGTCCGCACCGGCTGGAGCCTGATGACATCGTTTGGCATGCAGGCATTGCTGGTGACAGCGGCGATCGCCATCCCGCTGGTCAACCCTGAAATGCTGCCCAAGGCGATGACGCAGATCGCGCTCACCGCGCCGCCCGGACCGCCGCCTGGTCCGCCGCCCGATGCCCCACGCGTGGCCGCCTCGAACCGCGTACAACCGCGGCCAGTGACACGAGGATTGATTGAGCCGGCGACGATGCCGGCAAGGCCAGAGGTTGTCATCGATGTACCCGATCATGATGTGATTGCCGGAAACGCTGGACCTGGGATCCCTGGCGGCATCGGGACCGCTGGTGGGGGCGGGGGCTCGGATTTCATGCGTTCGCTGTTGACGGCTGCGCAGGTGCAGGCACCGCCGGTGAAGGTGGAACCCAGGCTCGAACCGCCGAAGCCGCCCGCGGCGCCGATCGTGGTGAGCAAGGGCGTGCAGGAGGCGATGATCCTGTCGAAGACGATTCCGGTTTATCCGCCGATCGCGTTGAAGGCGCGGATCGAAGGCGTCGTTCATATGACAGCGCTGATCAGCCGCGAGGGCATAGTGACGCACCTGAAGGTGATCAGCGGCCACCCGATTCTTGTGCCCGCGGCCATCGAAGCGGTGAAACAGTGGCGCTACCGGCCGACGTTGCTCAACGGTGTACCGATGGAGGTTGTGACGCAGGTAGACGCAAAGTTCAGCCTGACGCGATAGCGCAACCGGCCGCCAGTGCGCTAGACTGTAATTTCAATGTTCGCCGCGTGCGCAATCCAGGCCCACCATCACCATCATGAGATGGGCCCTCGATCCGCGTCTTAGCGACGAGCGAAGAGACGAGATTGGATGGCCCGCCGAGCGAAAACCGGCGGGCCATTTTGTATTTCAAGGACGGACTGAATAGAGATGAATCTGGATTTCAGCAAACTCGACGGCCTGATCCCGGCCGTGATACAGGACGAGAAGTCGGGGCGAGTGTTGATGGTCGGCTTCATGAACGAAGAGTCGTTCAGGATGACGGTCGAGACGGGCTTTGCGACGTTCTACAGCAGGTCGCGCAACAAGTTGTGGTTGAAGGGAGAATCGTCGGGTCACAAGCTGGTGGTGAAGTCGATTCAAACCGACTGCGACCGCGACACGGTGCTGGTGGCGGTGGAAGCGGTGGGTCCGGGCGTGTGCCATGAGGGCTATGAATCCTGTTTCTTCCGCACGCTGGAGGGCGGCGAGTGGAAGGTGAGCGAAGCGCAGACCTACGATCCGAAGAAGGTGTACTAACGATGAAACTGAAGCTGGGTATTCCGAAGGGGTCGCTTGAAAACGCGACCGTCGACCTGTTCCGAAAAGCCGGGTTCAACATCACGATATCGAGCCGGTCGTACTTTCCGGCGATCGACGACCCCGAGATCGAATGCATGCTGATCCGAGCGCAGGAGATGGCGCGCTATGTTGAGGACGGCGTGCTTGACGCCGGATTGACGGGCTATGACTGGGTGGTGGAAAACGACGCCGACGTGGTGACGGTGGCCGACCTGGTCTACGCGAAGCAGAGCTTCGGCAAGGTGCGTTGGGTGCTGGCGGTGCCGGAGTCGTCGACGATCCAGTCGGCCACGGATCTGGAGGGCAAGATCATCGCGACAGAGCTTGTGGGCGCGACGAAGCGATATCTGGCGAAGTACGGCGTGACGGCGAAGGTGGAGTTCAGTTGGGGCGCGACCGAAGTGAAGCCGCCAGTGCTGGCCGACGCGATTGTTGAAGTGACCGAGACGGGCTCGTCGCTGCGGGCCAATAAGCTGCGGATCATCGAGACGGTGATGGAGTCGAACACACAACTGGTGGCGAACAAGCAGTCGTGGGCCGACGATTGGAAGCGGCAGAAGCTGGAAGACATGAAGATGCTGCTCGACGGCGCGATCGCCGCGATGGGCAAGGTGGGGCTGATGTTGAACGTGCAGAAGGGGGAGCTGGAAGCGGTGCTGGGCGTGCTGCCGGCGTTGAAGAATCCGACGGTGTCGCCGCTGAGCCACGGCGACTGGTATGCGGTGAACACCATCCTGGACGAGACCACCGTGCGCAGCATCATCCCGCGGCTGAAACAGGCCGGGGCGCAGGGCATCGTCGAATACCCGTTGAACAAGATCGTGATGTGAGGCGCGCGATGATTCGAATACTTGAGAGCAAGGACGCGGCAAAGCTGCTGCGGCGCCGTGCGGCGCGGATGAGCGAAGCCGAGCAGACGGTGCGGCCGATTTTGGAGGATGTCAGAACCAAAGGCGACAAGGCGCTGCTGGCTTATGCGCGCAAGTTCGACGGGCTGAAGCGCAAGACGGTGGCCGTGCCGCGAGAAGAGTTGGCGGCGGCGGCGGGCAGGCTGGGCGCAGAGTTCCGCAAAGCGGTGAAGTCATCGGCGGCGAACGTGCGCGCTTATGCGAAGCTGCAGATGCCGCAGTCCAAGAGCGTGGAGCCTGCGCCGGGATTGAAGCTGTCGCAGATCGTCAGGCCGCTTGATACGGTGGCGGCCTACATTCCCGCAGGGCGGTATCCGCTGCCGTCGACCGTGATCATGACCGTCGTGCCGGCAGTGGCCGCGGGCGTTGAGAGGATCCTGCTGTGCGCGCCGAAGCCGGTGGACGGCATCTTCGGCACGGCGCATTTACTCGGCGCTACACACGTCTTTGAAATGGGCGGGGCGCACGCTATCGCGGCGTTCGCGTATGGGACCAAGACCGTGCCGCGCGCCGACCGCATCGTAGGGCCCGGCAACATCTATGTCGCGGCGGCGAAGAAGTTGCTCGCCGGGGAGACGGGTATCGATTTCGTCGCCGGTCCGACTGAGATCCTGATCATCGCCGCGGACGGCAATCCGCGGTGGCTGGCCGCCGACATGTTGGCGCAGGCCGAACATGACACCGACGCGTCGGCGATCCTGCTGACGACGTCGAAGACGCTGGCGGCAGAGGTCGCCGCGGAGATTGAGACACAACTGGCGACGCTGCCAACAGCGGGCGTGGCGCGCAAGGCGATCGATCGCAATAGCGCCGTGATTGTCGTCGAGTCGCTGGACGAGGCGGTGGAACTGTCGAACCGTTTCGCGCCGGAGCATTTGAGCCTGCACGATGCGAAGCTGCTGGGCAAGGTCCGGCACGCGGGCAGCGTGTTCCTCGGGCCGCTGAGCCCGGAGGCAGCGGGCGATTATGCGTCGGGCCCGAATCACGTCCTGCCGACATCGGGCGTGGCGCGACTGCGGGGCGGACTGTCCGCGGCCGATTACGTGAAGACGATCTCGGTGCAGCAGTTGAGCCTGCCCGCGCTGAAGCGGCTTGAGAGTTCGATCACCACGCTGGCACGGGCTGAGGGCCTGGAAGCGCACGCGCGTTCGGTGGAGGTGCGCACCCGTGGCTGAGCCATTGAAGCCGAGACCCGCCGTTGAGAAGATGGCGCCGTACTCGCCGCCGACCGCGGGCCGCGCGGGCAAACTGCGGCTGGACTTCAACGAGAACACGGTGGGCTGCTCGCCGGCAGTGGTGCGGTTCCTGGTGGAGAAGCTGACGCAGGAGCAGTTGACGATCTATCCGGAGTACGAAGCAACGCGCGCGGCGCTGGCGCGGTATTTCGGGCAGAGCGAATTGCGGTTCGCCATCACGAATGGAACCGACGAGGCGATCCAGGTGCTGGTGAACACGTATGTCGACGACGGCGATGAGGTGCTGATATTTCACCCGTCGTATGCGATGTACCGTTTCTATTCGGAGGTGGCAGGGGCTGCGGTGCGGGAACTGGCGTATCGCGAATCGGACTTGTCGTTCCCGCTGGAGGAAGTGACCGGTGCGGTCAGCGAACGGACACGTGCGATCCTGATTTCGAATCCCAACAACCCAACTGGCACGGCCATCGGACTTGATGCGGTGGAGACGGTACTGAAGGCGGCGCCCAGAGCGGCGGTGCTGATCGACGAGGCGTACTTCGAGTTCTTCGGTGTGACCGCGCTGGATTTGATCGATGCCTATCCGAACCTGTTTGTCAGCAGGACGTTTTCGAAAGCATTCGGGATGGCTGCGATGCGCGTGGGCTGCCTGTTCTCGCAGGAGGCCAATGTCCAATACATGCGCAAGGCGCAGTCGCCTTACAGCGTGAACATGCTGGCTGCGCTGGCGGTGAGAGCGGCGGTGGAAGACGCGGCCTATGTCAACGACTACGTCGCCAACGCGCTGGCCGCTCGTGAGTTGATCTACGAAGGGTTCCGCAGGCGCGGTATCCGGTTCTACACGAGCCAGGCGAATTTTGTTTTATTCCACGCCGGCGAGAAGTCGTCCGCGGTGCGTGACGGACTGAGAGAGCGCGGCGTATTGGTACGGGACCGGAGTTATGAGATCCCGGGCACGGTGCGCGTCACGGCAGGCACGCCCGAGCAGGCCGCCAGATTTTTCGAAGCGCTGGACGAGGTATGGAAATGAGTGTGAACGGCGATGCGAGGCCGGTCCTCGTCTTCGACATGGATGGAGTGCTGGCCGAGGTGAGTGAAAGTTACATCGAAGGCATTGTCCAGACGGTGCGCCACTTCACGGGCAAGACGGTGGACCGCGAGACGATCCACGGCTACAAGAACCGAGGCGGGTACAACAACGACTGGCTGCTGTCGCAGACGCTGTGCAGGGACCATGGTGTCGAGGTTGAATACCAGACCGTGGTCGATCACTTCTGCCGTATCTTCTTTGGCGAGAACAATGACGGGTTGATCTCGCGCGAGCAGTGGATTCCTTCGGACGGGTTATTGGAACGACTGGCCGCACGGTTCAGGCTGGCGATCTTCACCGGCCGCAACCAGGCTGAAGCTGGCGTGACGCTGCGCAAGTATGCATCGGGCATTCGTTTCGATCCTCTGTTGACGGCCGATGAAGTGGTAAACGGCAAGCCGGCTCCGGACGGGCTGAACATGATCCGCGAACAGACGGGGGCGAGCAAGTATTACTACGTCGGCGACACGGTGGACGATGCGCGGAGTTCGCGGGCCGCAGGCGTGCCGTTTATCGGTATCGCGGCGCAGTCGAATCCGCGCTGTGCGGAACTGGTGGCCGCCATGCGGGCCGAGAATGCCATCGCGATTATTGAGGACGTGAATCAATTGGAAGGAGTGCTGCCATGAGGTCAGCGACAGTCGAGAGGGTTACCCGGGAGACGCAGATCTCCGGATCGCTGAAGATCGAGGGCAAAGGCCGATACACCATTTCGACGCAGGTGCGGTTCCTCGACCACATGCTGGAACTGTTCGCCAAACATGGCGGATTTGACCTGACCATCGACGCCAAGGGCGACATGGATGTTGACCAGCATCACACGGTGGAAGACATCGGCATCGTGCTGGGACAGCTGTTTTCAAAAGCGTTGGGCGACCGCACGGGCATCAACCGCGCAGGCTATTTCGTGCTGCCGATGGACGAGACGCTGGGCGTGGTGGCGGTGGACCTGGGCGGGCGGCCGTATCTGGTTTACGACGACAAGGTGAAGACGCGGCTTGTCGGCGACCTGCAATCGGAATTGCTTGAAGACTTCTTCCACGGCTTCACGACGCACGCCGGCGCGAACCTCCACGCCAAGATCATGTACGGGCGCTCAAACCACCACAAGGTGGAAGCGATCTTCAAATGCTGGGCGCGGGCGATGCGGTACGCGTGTTCGAAAGACACGCGGCTGAAAGACCAGTTGCCGTCGACCAAGGGGCTGCTGTGATCACGATCATCGACTACGGCGCGGGCAATCTGCGCTCGGTGGAGAACACGCTCGGCGCGTTGGGAGCGCCATACGAACTCACACGCTCGGCTGAGGGCGTGCTAGCGGCGGAGAAACTGATCCTGCCGGGCGTGGGCCACTACGGGCAGATGATGGGCGCGCTGGATGAATTGGACCTGCGCAAATCGATCATTGAAAAACTGAACAGCGGGTCGCCGTTTCTGGGCATCTGCCTGGGGATGCAGGCGCTGTTTGACTCGAGCGCCGAGGCGCCTGAGCAGGCTGGTTTCTCTGTGTTCAAGGGGCGTGTTGAGCGCTTCTCCGCTGATGCGCGCGTGCCGCACATGGGCTGGAACGAGATTGTGCCGGTGAAGCCGGGCCGGTTGCTGGACGGAATTGGAGTCAAGCCATATGTGTATTTCGCACATAGCTACTATTGCCCCTTAGTGGCGGCGACAGCGGCCAAATGCAACTACACGTTGGACTACACAGCGGCCATTGAGCAGGACAACATATACGGGGTTCAGTTTCATCCTGAGAAGTCCGGTCCGCTCGGGTTGAAGATTGTGCGCAACTTCGTGGAGCTGTAGAGATGCTGGCAAAACGGATCATTCCCTGCCTCGACGTCACCGGCGGCCGCGTGGTGAAGGGCGTCAACTTCGTCGGCCTGCGCGATGCGGGCGACCCTGTTGAACTCGCCGCCCGCTACAACGAACAGAGCGCCGACGAACTGGTTTTCCTCGACATCACGGCATCGAGCGACGGCCGCGACACGATGGTGGACGTGGTGGACCGCACGGCGCGAGAGGTGTTCATTCCTTTGACTGTCGGCGGCGGAATCCGCGGCGTGGAAGACGCCCGGCGGATCCTGCACGCCGGAGCCGACAAGGTCTCGGTGAACACGGCGGCGGTGCACCGGCCCGAACTGATCACCGAGCTGTCGAACGAGTTCGGTGCGCAGGCCGTGGTCCTGGCTATTGACGCGAAACACAATGCCCGTGGGGGTTGGAACGTGTTCACCAAGGGCGGGCGCGTGGACGAGGGCACCGACGCGGTCGAATGGGCCGCGCGCGGCGAGGCGCTTGGCGCGGGTGAAATCCTGCTGACGTCGATGGACACCGACGGCGTGCAGGACGGTTTCGATTGCGCGCTGACGCGGGCGATCTCGCGCGCGACGAAGATTCCCGTGATCGCTTCGGGCGGCGCCGGCAAGCCGGAGCATTTCGTCCGAGTGTTGACGGAGGGCGAGGCGGATGCGGCGCTTGCGGCGTCGATCTTCCACTACGGGACCTACACGGTGGATGAGTTGAAAGAGCAGCTTGAAAAGGCCGGCATCCCGGTGAGGAGAGCGCGTTGATTATTCCCTGCATTGACCTGATGGACGGCAAGGTGGTCCAACTCATCCAGGGCCGCGAAAAGGCGCTGGAAGGCGCCGCGCCGCTGGAGATGCTGGCCCGCTTCGAGGGCTTCCCTCAGATCCAGGTGATCGATCTGGATGCGGCGCTGGGCCGAGGGGAGAACGACGCCATCGTCGAGCTGTTGGCGTCGCGGGCCCGCTGCCGGGTGGGCGGCGGCGTGCGCACTGTCGAACGCGCGCGGACGTTGATTGGCTGTGGCGCACACCGCGTCATCGTGGGCACGTCGGCATTCACAGGCCAGGGTGTGAACCATGCGCTGCTCGAAACAGTCGCCGCAACCATCGGGCGAGAACGCGTCACCATCGCCCTGGATTCCAAGGGCGGTCGCATCGTGGTAAAGGGCTGGACCGAGTCGCTCGACTTCCCGGCCGAACAGGTGCTCACACAGCTTGAACCCTATTGCGGCAGCTTCCTCTGCACCTACGTCGACAAGGAAGGCATGATGCAGGGCACCGATCTGGCTTGGTTCGGCCGCCTGCGCGCAGGCACGGCCCACGGCATCACGGCCGCCGGCGGCATCACCACGGCCGATGAGATCCGCGCTCTTGAAGCCATGCGCATCGACTCGGCGCTCGGCATGGCCATTTACACGGGCCGGCTTGACCTTGCCGAGATGCGGCGGCTGAACGACACGTTCCTGGCCGATTGACCCGGCGGCGCTACACGCCCTGAACGTCGAAGCCGTGCTGCGTGCGGTGGTAGCCGCTGTCGTAGCGTTTACTGGTTTTGAACAGCTCGTAACGGCCGTCGCCGCGCGGTTCCTTCAGCCGCGTGATCAGCTCCTGATGTTCGTCCTGCGAAAGCGGCTTGAATGTGCGTCCCAGCTTGAGCGCGGTCTCAAGCATCGCCATCGTCGTCAGCCCCACCACTTGTGTACTGACAGGCTGCGACAGGCAATAGCGGTAGCACTCTTCAAGCGTGACCAGTCCGGCTGCAATCATCCGACCGTCGCCGCCGCAGCCCTTCATGCCGATGATGCCGACGTTTTTGTTGAGACAGATGGGCATGGTTTCGTGGCGGAAGCTCAGGAATCCGGCGTCCATGACGTTGTTGGGCATCTGGCAGGCATCCCACTCGACGCTGAGGGCCAGCAGGCTGTTGTGGATCACAGGCGACTTGTGTCCGGTGAATCCGATGAAGCGCACCTTGCCTTGCTTGCGGGCGTCAAGCAGCGCCGCGAGGCCGCCCTTTTCGACGATCCACTGCGGGTCGTTGTGATAGTTGCATTCGTGGAACTGGACGAGATCGATGCGGTCTGTGTTCATGCGCTTGAGGCCGTCCTCGAGTTGCTCCATGACGCCTTTGGCTTCACGGCTGCAGACCTTGGTCATGAGGAAGGCCTTGTCGCGGTAGCCGGGCGTGAGGAACGCCTTGCCCATCACTTCTTCACTGCGGCCGCGGTTGTATTCCCAGGCGTTGTCCATGAACGTCATGCCGCCGTCGAGGGCGGCGTGGATGATACGTACGGCTTCGGCCTCGGGCTGAACGCGGCCGACGTGTGCGCCGCCGAGGCCGAGAAACGAGACGCGGACTCCGGTGCGGCCGAGCGGGCGCGTGGGCAGGCCAGCCGGCGATGGTTGGGTTTGCGCCAGCAGGGCCGAGGCCAGCGAAGACGTGGAGGCGCTCAACATGAAGCGGCGACGGGTAAAGAAGGTATTGGTCATTGATGTCCCTCGTTGTGGCAATTCTAACCCCGAAGGGCGGCGGGCTGCAGCCTGTTCGCGGAAGGCGCCCAGGGTGAGGATATCTGAGCCGGAGCTAGCGGTCGCGGTCGGCAACAAGGCCGGTGGCTGCCTGCAAAGCGCGGCGGGCGGGCGAATCCGGGAATGCGGAGAGCAGTTCGGTGGCCTTAGAGGTGAACTGCCGCGCCCTCTGCCGTGTGCGCTCGACCCCCCCGTAATTCTCCACCATGCGGAGGACCTGAGAGAACGGAACGCGGCTGTAGGCCGCATCGTCGAGGACGGTTTGGATCGCGCCACGTTCCTCGGCGGTGGCCTGTTCCAGGGCGTAGATGAGCGGCAGGGTCACCTTGCCCTCGCGCAGGTCGTTGCCGACCGGCTTGCCGAGCACGGACTCGCGGCTGGTGAAGTCCAGAATGTCGTCGATCAACTGAAACGCCATGCCGAGATTCCAGCCGAAATCGGCCAACAAATCGACGTCGCGCGATGTCGCGCCCCCGGCCAGGCCACCCAACTTGGTGCAGGCCGAAAAGAGGCTGGCGGTTTTGCGGTCGATCAGTTCCATCGAATCCGGCTCGCTGATGTCGATGCGGCCGATGCGTTCGAGTTGGAGAAGTTCGCCGTCGACCATTTGTTGGGTGAGGGTGATGAGCAGGTCGAGGATCTCGAAGCTGCGCTGGCGCAAGGCGATCTGGAAGGCCTGCATGTAGAGCCAGTCGCCGGCGAGCACGGAGGTATGGTTGCCCCAGACGACGTTGGCGGAGGGTTTTCCGCGGCGGGTGCGAGCTTCGTCGATGACGTCGTCGTGGACGAGCGTGGCCGTATGGATGAGTTCGACGACGGCGGCGAGGCGGATGGCGTCGGGTGAGGGCGCCTGGAAGAGCCTGCATGTGACGAGCAGCAGAATGGGCCGGAGACGCTTGCCGCCATTGCCCTGGAGGTACTGTGCGATCTGGCTGACGGCTTCGAGGCTGCCCGCGGATTGCAGGCGCAGTTCTGCTTCAACCTTTTCGAGATCGGTCGAGACGAGGTTGAAGATTTCGCGTGCTGTCAGGGCTTGGCCCAGTTTGCCTGAAGCCATCGGCTGTGCCCAGTTTACCCTTTGGCCTTCGCCGCTGGCAAACACAGGCGCCTCCAGTTGGCCGACGCCGCACTGGCGAGGGCCTCGAGTTGTTCACCGCGAAACTCAGCCAGACGGCGCGCCGTCTCGACGACATAGGCTGGTTCGTTGCGCTTGCCGCGGTAGGGCACGGGCGCGAGATAGGGCGCATCGGTTTCGACCAGGATTCGATCGAGAGGGACGATCCTGGCCGCCTCATGGACCTCCGTCGCTTTGGGATAGGTGACGATGCCGCTGAAGCTGATATGAAAGCCCATGGCAAGCGAACGTTCCGCCTCGGCCGGACCGCCGGAAAAACAGTGCATGATGCCGCCGGGGCCAGCGGTGGGCCAATGGGATTCGAGGAGCGAGAACGTGTCTTCCCAGGCTTCGCGAGTGTGGATGACGATGGGCAGGTTCGACTCGCGGGCGATCTCGAGTTGCCTCACGAAGACATCGCGCTGAACCTCTGGCGGCGAGAAGTTGTAATGGTAATCCAGGCCGATCTCGCCGATGGCGACCACCTTCGGGTGCGAGGCGAGCGAGCGGAGTTCGGTCCAGGTTGACTCATCCGCTTTGGACGCTTCGTGCGGGTGGACGCCGACGGTGGCGTAGATGAACGGATAGGCCTCGGCGAGGCGGATGCCGGCTTCGAGGTCAGGCGGTCCATCGCCGGAACCGATAGCAACCATCGTGGTGACACCCGCGGCGAGCGCACGCTCAACAACCTGCTCCAGATCATGGGCGAAGCTGTTGCCGTCGAGGTGGCAGTGTGTGTCGATCAGCTCCATTTCAAGGCGGCGGGACTACTTCAGCCGCGCTCCGACGGGAATGTCCTCGTGGAAACCGGCCAACACAGCCGGCCCGTTTTCGAGTGACGCAGCGACAATCATCCCATTACTCTCGATGCCGCGCAGCTTGCGGGGCTGCAAATTCGCAACGATGACGACCTTGCGGCCGACCAGTTGCTCGGGCGTATAGGCCTTGGCGATGCCGGCGACGAGCGTGCGAGGCTCTTTCTCGGCCACGTCGATGGTGAGCTTCAGCAGTTTGTCGGCGCCCTCGACACGCTCGGCTGCAAGCACCTTTGCGACGCGCAGGTCGATTTTGATGAAGTCGTCGATGGTGATTGTGGGCGCCAGCGGAGGAACGCCCTCGGGGGCCTTCCACTCTTCGACAACCGGGGTGGCGGGTTCGGTGGCCGGCGGCGTGGTCTTGCCCATCAACGCGTCGAGCCGGGCAACTTCCTGTTCGTCCAATTCGTGCATCCTTTCAACGGCCTTGGCCGCGTCAATCCTGGGGAAGACGGCTTCCACCTCGCCGATGGCCTGCGCGGCGGGCAGTTGGCCCCAATCGAGTTGATCGAGCCGCACGGCGTTCAGCTCGCCTATCATGCCGAGCATGCGCCAGAGCTTGGCCGACGAGTCCGGCATGACCGGCGCGAGCAGGGCCGCGGCCAGACGGACCACTTCGGCCGCGGTGTAGAGAATGTCGTCGAGCTTGGACTGCGATTCGCCGTCCTGTTTTTTCGCAAGCACCCACGGCTGGTACTGAACGATGGCGCGGTCGACCGTGCCGATCAATGCCCAGAGCTGTTCCAGTGCGCGGTGGAACTGGTACTTCTCAAACTGGTCGCGGTAACCGGCGATGGTCTGGCGGGCCTCTTCGGCGATCTCCGCAACGCCTTGCGATTGCGGGATGAGGCCGCCGCGGTACTGGCGGATCATGGTCAACGTGCGCGAGGCGAGGTTGCCGAGGCCGTTGGCCAGATCTGAATTCGCGCGCGCAACCAGGGCGTCGTAGCTGAAGCTGCCGTCCTGGCCGAAGGGGATCTCGCGCATGAGGAAGTAGCGCATCGTGTCGGTGCCGACCCCTTCGCGCAACGGCTCGGGCCGGACGACATTGCCGCGGGACTTCGACATCTTGGCGTTGTCCTTGAGAATCCAGCCATGGGCCATGATCTGCTTCGGCAGTTCATAGCCGCCGGCCATCAGGAACGCGGGCCAGTAGATGGCGTGGAAGCGCAGGATGTCCTTGCCGATCAGGTGGACGTCGGCGGGCCAGTAGTGTGAGCCCTCGACGGCGCTCATGTAGCTGGTGAGCGCGTCGAACCAGACGTAGAAGACGTGGTTGCCTTCCACGGGCACCGGGATGCCCCATTTTATTGAGGTCCGAGTGATAGAGAGGTCGTTCAGGCCGCCTTTGACGAACGAAACAATTTCGTTCAGCCGTGTTTCGGGCACGATGAAACCGGGGTGGTTGGCGTAGTGTTCGAGCAGGCGGTCCTGGAAGGCGGAGAGCTTGAAGAAGTAATTTTCCTCGGTCACCGGCTCGGTGGCGCGCTGGCAGTCGGGGCAGGGATCGCCTTCGGAGGCATCGTTGACGTAGAGCTCGCAGCTAAAGCAGTACTGGCCGGTGTAGGAGCCCTTGTAGATGTAGCCGTTCTCGATGCAGCGGCGGAACAGTTCCTGCACGACATGGCGGTGCTGTTCGCTGGATGTACGGATGAAGCGGTAGTCGATGTTGAACTTGTTCCACTGGGTTTGGAACTCGTCGGCGACGCGGCCGGCAAAGTCGATCGGCTCGATGCCGACCTTTTTCGCGGCGCGTTCGACGTTCTGGCCATGCTCGTCGGAGCCCGTCACCAGCAGTGCGTCGTAGCCGGTCATGGTGCGGTAGCGGCGGATGGAATCGGCCACGAGCGTCGAGTAGGCGGTGCCGAGATGCGGCGCGGAATTCACGTAGTAGATCGGCGTTGTCAGGTAGAATTTCTTGCTCATGACCGGTCCTTCTCATAGGCCGCCAATGCAGCCGACATGATCTGCTTCAAGGGCAGGCCCGTCTCGGCGGCCAGCGCGCGGCAGTCTTCGTACTCGGGCGCGGCCGAGCCGCCGCCCACTTTGATCCGGATACGGCCGTGGCCGGTTTCCACTTCAACCCAGCTGCGTTCAGCCACCATGCGCTGGGCCTGGGTGAAACGAACACCTAAGGTAGATGTTTCACTCATGATGATCCTGCACATAGCATCCCGGTTCTCCGGCTTCGCGATCACCTGGATCAACGTCGCGGGGCGCTGCTTCTTCATGTAGACGGGCTGAAGCGTGACATCGAGCGCGCCGGCGGCGAGCAGGCGGTCCATAGCGTAGCCGAGAACCTCGGGCGTCGAGTCGTCGATGTTGGCTTCAATCACCGACACCTCGACGGTCTCGGCCGCGCCGGACGCTTCACCGACGATCAGGCGGACGACGTTGGCCTGGCCTGGAAATTCCTTGGTTCCGGCGCCGAAGCCGGTGGACTGGATGGACAACGCCGGCATGGGGCCGAACCCCTTGGCGAGGGCGGCCATCAGCGCGGCGCCGGTGGGTGTGGTGAGCTCAGTCTCGGGGCCGCTGGCATAGACTGGTTTGCCCTTGAGCAGAAGCGCCGTGGCCGGGGCCGGCACGGGCATTACGCCGTGGTCAGCGACCACGGTCCCGGAACCGGTGTTGATCGGCGAGCAGTAAATTGCGTCGATGTCCAGCAGGCAAAGCCCGAGGCAGGCGCCGACGATGTCGCAGATCGAATCCACTGCGCCGACCTCATGGAAGTGGACCTTCTCGATGGACGTCCCATGCACGGCGGCTTCGGCTTCGCCGAGGACTTCGAAGACGCGGATGGCGTCGCGTTTGGCGCGCGCGGGCAGATCGGCCGCCTCGATCATTTTGACGATGTGAGGCAGGTGGCGGTGCTTTTTCTGGTCCTCATGCTCCACCGTGAAGCGCGTGGACATGATGCCTTTCATCTTTACGCGTTCGACTTTGAAACGCGCCCCGGTGCCTAGGGAATCGAGTCCCTTGATGAGAGCCTCGGCGCCGGCGCCCGCGTCGATGAGGGCGGCCACGGTCATGTCACCGGCGATGCCGGAAAATGCGTCGAAGTATGCGATTTTCATGAGATCAGTTGAGGCAGGATTTCGCCCGCCTTGCCCCTGAGCGCGAGGCCCGCCACGCCGCTCAGCGGGGTTTCTTCCAAGTTGATTTCGATGATCCTGGCGCCGCCGCGGGCCGCCAGTGGGACCAGCGAGGCGGCCGGATAAACCTGGGCGCTGGTGCCGGCGACGATGAGAAGGTCGCAGGCCGCGGCCGCGCGTTCGGCCTCCATCCACGCCTTCCCTGGCAGTGGTTCGCCGAACCAGACCACGCCGGGCCTCACCAGCGCACCGCATCCGCAACGCGGCGGGATGACGGGCATCGGCACCCGGCCGTCGTTGTTTTCGGCGCCGCATTCGGTGCAGCGCACGCGCCAGATGCTGCCGTGGAGATGGTGAACGCGGCGGCTGCCAGCGCGTTCGTGCAGTCCGTCCACGTTTTGTGTGACGAGTTGAAAATCCGGGCTTCGATCTTCGAGAGAGGCCAAGGCGAAGTGACCGGGGTTGGGCTCCACTTTGGAGATGATCGAACGCCGCCAGTCGTACCACTCCCAGACCAGCTTCGGATCGCGGGCAAAGGCTTCGGGCGTTGCCAGATCCTCGGGCCTATGAGTCCGCCAAAGCCCGTCCTGGCCGCGGAAAGTGGGTACGCCGCTTTCGGCCGAGATGCCCGAACCGGTGAGCACGGCGATGCGCCGCGCCTCGCTCAGCCACTGCTTTGCCTGTGGGGTCAAATCTCATTATGACCCGCTGCGGCGAGCGCCCGCTTGGCTTTCTCCAGATGTTCGCCCGGGATGAGGATCCAATCGGTGTCGAACGTGGAGATGGCGAAGATGGGCACACCGGCGACGGCCAGGGGATTGAGAATGCTGGCGAGGATGCCGGTTAACGCGAAGTCGAAAGGCCCGGCCAGTTCGATCTGGCGCCAGCCGCCCTGCTTTTTGACGGCGTCAGGGACGGCCGATTCCTCGCAGACGATCGACAACTCTGCCGGCGTGCGGGTGATGGACGACCACCCGTCGTTCGGTAACCACGCAGGGACAGGCGAGACCGCGTCGAGACGGCAGACGGCGAACCGGCCCGGGTGAATTCGATATTCCAGCCGATGCATCACTCGGCCCGGCTGACCTTCGACAGGCTGTAGCGCGACTCCATATACTCGCGCCAGCCTTCCGGCACGGAGAGTCCCGCAGTGAGCTTGAAGGCCTGCTGCCAGCTTATGGCGAGGAAGGCGACGCCGTCCTGGCGGGCCTTGAGCGCGAGGTCCTCGAGTTCGGCCTGATAGGCACGGGCATCGCGGTCCTCGACGTCGTACCAGAGATGGACGAGGGCGAAGTTGGACCGGCCGAAGTTCTTGCGCATCACCATCAACTGGCGGATCATCTGCGCGGCGTGAATGCGGCGCGGCGCGGATTCGCTATGGCCATCCAGCGACCGCGCGATACGCATCAGACGCGGCCAACCGTCAAGCAGGTCCTTGCGGTCGGCATAGGCGCGGGTGAGCGACGGGCGCGGTTTCAGATCGTAGGCCTCGCAGAACTTCGACTCGATGCCGTACATGAATCCTTCGCCTTTATCGTCCACCAGCATGGTGTCCATCGACGGCGCTTCAGTTCGTTTGGGCGACAGCGGAACGCGGACGTCATACCAGGCGCGCAGCCGACGCTCCTCGTCGAATCCGAGCGCCTGCGCCAGCGATTCTGCGCCGCTGCCGCGCCAGGCCTCCATGAAGTTCAGGCACAACGCCATGGACGATGCGAGCGAGTAGACATGGCCGGTGGCGCAATCGGGCGGATTGAGTTCGCCGCCGGAACCGCGCATCAATTGGGTGCGGGCTTCGTCGGGTAGCGGGACGCGGAAGTTGTCGTCCAGGTTGACGACCTGAAGCAGAGCCTCGCCCGTCTTTTCGTCGCGGCGGGTTTCGATGCCGCGAGCCTGAGCCCATTCGAGCTGCCGTTGTTCTAGCTTGCGCCTGAGTTTCATGGGTGCCGACAGTAGGGTAACAGAAAAAGGCGGGAGTGACCTCAGGAGGGCTTGCAGCCAACGGTGATATGGATTGCAATGCATATGACTTTGAGTGCATACTCGAATTGTGGCGTGGCTCGTCGAACTGGCAGAGGAATTCGAGCCTCGCTGATCCGTAAGGCGGATGAGCGTTTTGACGCTCATCTGGCGAGGCTGGCAAGGTGAGGTGTGCAGATATGGCAAAGAACATCGACGACATCATCAAGGGGCTGAGTCCAAAACGGCGGCGGAACGTTGAGGCCCGCGCGGACGAACTGATTGCCGAAGAGATGACATTGCGGGAGCTGAGGAAGGCGCGAAAACTGACCCAGGTGAAAATGGCAAAGGCGCTGGGGATTACCCAGGACAGCGTTTCAAGACTGGAGAAACGCAGTGACCTGTTGCTTTCGACGCTGCGCAGAACGGTCGAGGCGATGGGAGGACGCCTGTCGCTGGTCGCAGAGTTTCCTGACCGCGAGCCGGTGGTGCTGTCTGGCATCGTCGACAACGAAGATCGTCCGCCACGCGTCGGGTAGTGCCTTGCCCGCGCCTAGTCCGGCGGGTCAGTAGGTGAAAGCCCGCTGGCGTCGCCAAGGCTCGTGCGCCGATGCCGGAACGATAAGCCGGCAGCGGAATCCATCTGATGTATGAGGTATTCGGCATACTGGGCTCGGACGCTGGCAATAGCCAGAATCAAGATGAGTTCGTTCGTGGCGATATCCTCCACGGTCTCAGAACCGACAACGAGATCCGTTGATGCTCCGATGAGTTTTGAGCGGAGTTCGGCGGCCCATGTATAAAGATCTTCATCCCCCGTGTCATAAGCGGGATCCGCTACTCCCCTCACCCTCAACTCCGCCAAAACCCTTCCGCAGTATGTAATCGCTTCGTCTCGGTGAACTCGGACATCCCAGGACTCAACAGGAAGGCCCTTGGCTGCAGAACACGCCCTCTTACGGAGTTGGTCCAACGCGAGAGCCAAATCAGCTTTGGGGCAATGGGCTAGTGGCGCCAGTTCCGCATCGATCCCAAGAACCCATCGCAACAGTCGCAGTTCCTCGCTGTACACGGTGACCAACATCTGCTGTTCGGAGGTCCAACTGCCCTCTGGTCTTCCCATGAGATCGGCCTCGATGGGATCAAGCGATTCCCACCGAGCAGCAGATCGCAGCATCGAATTCAGTGTCGGCCGCGCGTCAGACTCCACCAACAGATCTTCCATTCGCGCACGTTCGATCTCGACAATCCCCCGTGCAAGAAGGGCGGCGGCAACCACCGCACGCCGTTCAAGATACCGCAGTACCACGGGGGATGGTGATTGCTTTTCCATTGCTGGCTGGACACCCGTCCCGGTCAGGGAATGAGAGAACAGCTCTTCTTGGCGCCGGCTCGATCGGCGAATGAGCCACACAACCACCAGCGCGGTGAGGAAGAGCACCAGGTAAACCAATGCTTCCTGCATCCCAGTGCCTGACTCCAGGGATGTCCAGATGACGAACGGAATGTATGCCACAAGCCAAAGGGCGAGGAAGGTGAATCGGAGAACTAACGCTCGGGCCCGGGCGTCACGTCGAAATCGGGACAGAGAGAACCAGTATTCGCGCCAGATTCTGCGTAGCGGGAGTGATCTGAAGACAGTCATGCTCAATCGGGTGAACATTATGACCTAGGGCTCGGCCCAAACCGCTTGGCCGCAGGATTCAAAGCAGGGTGGAAGGCCCAGTGGCAGTCACCATCCTCGGGTACTGGCCTCGCTAGTGGCATCATTTCACCCGATCATCCCGGCGATCTTTTCGCCGATGGCGAGGCTGGCCGTTGCGGCGGGGCTGGGTGCGTTGAGGACATGGATGGCTGTCGCGCGTTGGATGATGTCGAAGTCTTCCACCAGCACCCCTTCGCGGCGCATGGCTTGTGCGCGGACTCCTGACCCGCCCGGCAGCAGGTGGTTCTCCTGAATCTCCGGAACCAGCGTCTGCAGCGACTCGCAGAATAGCCGCTTGCTGAACGCCCGGCGGAGTTCGTTTGTGCACATTTTCAGGTGACGTCCGGCGAAACGCCACAGGCCGGGGAAGGTGACCGCCTCGGTGGCGTCTTCCCAATCGAAATCGGTCTTGCCGTAGCCTTCGCGTTTCAGCGCCAGCACCGCGTTCGGACCCGCCTCGATGCCGCCGCGTGCAAGCCGCGTCAGGTGGACGCCGAGGAACGGGAAGCGCTTGTCGGCGACCGGGTAGATCAGGTTGCGAACCAGTTTCTCGCCCTCGGTGCTGAGCTTGTAATAATCGCCGCGGAAGGGCACGATCTGGACTTCGGGCCGCTCGCCGGCAAGCCGCGCGATGCGGTCGGCATGGAGTCCGGCGCAGGTGACAAGATACGACGCGCTGAAGTCTCCCTGCGTCGTATTGGCGATCCATCCGCCGCCGGATAGCCTTAGGCCCGTCACCTCGGCGCTGACGACAACCCGCCCGCCGGCGGCCTCGATCAGACGGACCAGCGTTTCGCAGTAGGCCGTATAGTCGACGATGCCCTCTTCGGGAACACGCAACCCGGCCACGCCGGCGGCATGCGGCTCAATCTCGCGCATTCCTTCGGGCGTGAGGATTTCGAGGCCCCGGAGCCCGTTTGCAGTGCCGCGTTCGAGCAGGTCGTGGAGGCGGGGGATCTGCTCGTCCTTTGATGCGACGACGAGTTTGCCGCAGATCTCGTGGCGGACCGCATGGCGCGCGCAGAATTCGGTGATCTGGCGGATGCCGCGTACGGCGAGCCGCGCCTTCTCCGAACCCGGACGGTAGGCGAGCCCGCAGTGCAGCACGCCGCTGTTGTTGCCCGTCTGGTGGCGGCTGACCGCCGGCTCCTTTTCGAGCAACGTCAACGCCGCGCCGGGGAAGCGTTCGAGGATGCGGTAGGCCGTGGCAAGCCCGACTGCGCCGCCGCCGACAACAATGAAACTCCGTTTGGTCATGAGCGTGAATCAACGATCATATCGCCGCGCCGGGGGTCACAGGATCTCGTTCACAGCAAACATCCGCTTGCCGGGCGCGCGGTCTCGCCGCCAGGAGTGGAACTCGGGGCCGGAGCAGCATGTGCAGGGGGCGTCATGGGCGATGTTTGCAGGGTTGAGGCCGGCCTGGACAAGCAGTCGGCGATTGGCCTCACGGAGATCAATCGTGGTGCGGCGATCCAGGTCATCGCGTTCAGGGAAGATCGTCCGGAAGTGCTGTCCGGCGTCGGGGTCCACTTCGAAGCAGCAAGGCCCGATGGACGGGCCGAAGGCCGCCAACAGGTCAGCCGGGCGGCAGCCGTATCGCTTACCCATCGCCGCAACCGAATGCGATGCAATGCCCGCAGCCGTGCCGCGCCAGCCGGCATGGACCGCAGCCACAACTCGTCTCGCCGGATCGGCCAGCAAGATGGGAACACAATCGGCGGTTTTCACGGCGATGCGCGTGGCGGGGGTATCCGTTGCCAGGGCGTCGGCGGAAAGATGGGGTTGCCATTCGGAGGCGTCGACGATTTGCGTGCCGTGCACTTGGTGGAGGACGAGAAAACCGTCAGCGGGCGCGGCCACGGCCGTACCGAACGAATGGGCTAGCCAGTTCTGGGTCAACAGCAGGGGCGATTGCCAGAGTCCGTCCGGCGAGCGGCGAAGTTTCACGCAGCCGGGTTCTTGGTCTGGGCGATCATCACCCGGCTTTTGAAGTCTTCGAGCATCGTCTCGTCCAGACGAACTTCCGTCGGCCGTTCGACGAGACTCATCGTGTCGATCTTTTCCTGGAGCTTCAACAGCCCGTAGAACAGGTTCTCGGGCCGCGGCGGGCAACCGGTGACATAGACGTCCACGGGCACGATCTTGTCGACGCCCTGCAGCGTGGCGTAGGTATTGAACGGGCCGCCGACGCTCGAACACGCGCCCATGGCCATCACCCATTTGGGCTCCGGCATCTGTTCGTAGATGCGCTTCAGCACCGGGGCCATCTTCAGCGTGACGGTGCCGGCGACGATCATCAGGTCCGACTGCCGTGGGCTGGGCCGGAAGACCTCGCTGCCGAAGCGCGCGATATCGAAACGCGCAGCCGAAGCGGCGATCATCTCAATCGCGCAGCAGGCCAAGCCGAACGTCAGTGGCCAGACCGAACTCTTGCGCGCCCAGTTGAAGACGTAATCCACGCTGGTGATGAGAACACTGCGGTCGTTGACGTTCTCTAAAGACATAGCTGTCCTGATTGTATCAGCACTTTCGAGTCAAATCCGCACCGGTCCGCTACTGGAGGGCGACCGGCACGCCACCCTTCAGCTTGCTCTGGCGGGCGGCTTCCATGAACTCGAACATCTCCATAGTTTCGGATTCGGGAACGGGCGAAACGCCGGTCTGGAAGAACTTGACGATCTCCTTGATCAGGCCGTAGTAGCCGGAAGAAAACTCCTTGCCGGTCTTCGACAGGACGGTCTTGGGCGTGACGACGGCGGCGCCGAAATCGGAGTAGGGGCGGTTGACGCGGATGGTGCCGAGGCGGCCATCCTTCCACAGGCCGGTGACGACGTCGGAATCGGGGCTCGCTGTCATGGTGACCTGCTTGCAGCCTGTGCCCATCAGGGTATAGAGGATCTCGACAGTATGGATGCCGTACCAGGTGAGTTCGAGTTCGTGACTGGGTTCGACGGGTCCAGGACCCCAAGCCATGACGCCTTTCAGTCCGGGCTGCTTCAGCGCGTCGATGCCCGGGCCATAGCGGAGCGAGGAGGACGAGAACCACTTCACGTTCATCTGCTTACCGATGCGGGCGATCTCGCGCGCATCCTTAATCGAAGCCGCCAGAGGCTTGTCGATGAAGACGGGTTTTCCGCCCTTGGCGATCTCGCGGAATTGGGAGAGGTGGATCCGGCCGTCGACGCTTTCGAGCAACACAGCATCCACCTTGGCGAGCAGGGTGGCGATGTCGGGCACGATTTCGACGCCGTACTTAGTCTTGACTTCGTCGGCGTATTTGTCGACGCGTGTGGCCGATGATGGAAGATCGGCGCTGCCGCCTTTGTAGGCTGCGACGATGCGCGCGCCGGGGATGTGGTTGGGGTTGGATGGGTCGTTCAACACCGCAGCGAAGGCCGGCACGTGTGACGTATCGGTGCCGACAACGCCCAGCTTGATCTGCGCCGCGCAGGGGAGCGCGAGAGCAAGGACGAGAAGAAACCGCGAATAGGCCATGGCCGCATTGTACACTGATGTTTCGCACCCGTGGACCTCTCGACTCCCGTCACGTATCTGAAAGGCGTAGGCCCGCAGCGCGCCGTTCATCTTGAGGCCAAGGGCCTCCGGACCGCGGCCGACCTGCTCACCTACGCGCCATTCCGTTACGAGGACCGCTCCAACGTCAAACCGATCTCCGAACTCGCACCCGGCGAAATGGCAACCGTTCTGGCGGAGGTTCGTTCGGTGCACCTGCCGCGTTTCCGCCGGCGCAACGTCGGACTGTTCGAGGCGTTCTTCACTGACTCGTCCGGCGCCCGGCTGATGGGCAAGTGGTTCAACGCGGCGTATCTCAAAAACGTGCTTGAGCCGGGCGTGCGCGTGGCCCTCTACGGCAAGGTGGAGTTCGACACCTACTCGCACGAACTCGCCATGATGCACCCCGAGCACGAAATCCTGCGCGGCGACGACGAAGACGGCGACGATTCGCTGCATACGGGCCGCATCGTCCCGGTCTACGAAGCGGCCGGCAAAGTGAGCACGCGCGCGCTCCGGACCATCCTGAGACGACTGGTCGACCGCATCGACGTCATCGAGGACGCCATGCCTCCGCACGTGCTGATGCGAATGAAGCTGCCCGGCATTGTTGACGCGCTGCGGGATCTCCACTTCCCCGCCCCTGGAACCGACCTCCGGCTGCTGAACGCCTTCCGTACCCCGGCGCAGTTCCGCATGATCTTCGAGGAGTTCTTCTGGCTCGAAACCGGCATGGCGTTGAAGCGCCGGCAGGCGCAGATCGAAATCGGCATCGCGTTTCAACTCACCGATCGGGTCAGGGAACAGATCCTCAAGATGCTGCCGTTCAAGCCGACGGCGGCGCAGAAGAAGGTTCTCAAGGAGATCGCTCTGGACATGGCGTCGGCGTCGCCGATGAGCCGGCTGCTGCAGGGCGACGTAGGCAGCGGAAAGACCATTGTCGCCGCGCAGGCGGCGGTGATCGCCGTTGAAAACGGCTACCAGGCTGCCATGCTGGCGCCGACCGAAATCCTGGCCGCCCAACACCACGCAAACCTGAGCCGCGTGCTGGCGCCGCTGAACTACACCATCGCGCCGCTGTTCGGCTCGATGTCGAAGAAGGAAAAAGAAGTCGCCAAACGGGCACTTGCGACCGGCGTTGCGAAGGTGGCCGTGGGCACCCACGCGCTGCTGGAAGAGGATGTCGAATTCAACCGGCTGGGCCTGGCGATCATCGACGAACAGCACCGCTTCGGCGTTATGCAGCGCAAGGCGATTCAGCAGAAGGGCGTCACGCCGGATGTACTGGTGATGACAGCCACGCCGATCCCGCGCACCCTGGCGCTGACCATCTACGGCGATCTCGCCGTCTCGGTGATCGACGAACTGCCGCCGGGCCGCAAACCGATCCGGACCTTCCACAAGACGAAACTCGAACTGGAACTCGTCTATAGCTTCGTCCTGAAGCAGGTGAAGGAAGGCAGGCAGGCGTACTTTGTTTACCCGGCCATCGAGGAGTCGGAGACGCTGGCCGTAAAGGCGGCCCAGAACGCCTTTGAGGAGCTCTCGAAACACGTCTTCCCGCAGTTGAAGGTCGGGCTGCTGCACGGCAAGATGAAGCCGGCCGAGAAGGAGGCCGTCATGGACGGTTTCAAGCGCGGCGAAGTGCAGGTGCTGGTTTCGACCACGGTGATCGAGGTCGGCGTTGATGTTCCGAATGCGACGGTGATGGTGGTCGAGAACGCGGAGCGCTTCGGCCTGGCGCAGATTCACCAGTTGCGCGGACGGGTCGGCCGCGGCGCGGAACAGAGCTACTGCGTGCTGGTGACCGACAAGCTGAGCGAAACCGGGCGCGAGCGGATCCGGACGCTGGTGGATTCCACGGACGGGTTCTACATCTCTGAGATGGACCTCCGGCTGAGGGGTCCGGGCGAGTTCCTCGGGACAAAGCAGTCGGGGCTGCCGGCGTTCCGGATCGGCAACATCCTGCGGGACCAGGAGATCCTGGAATTGGCCAGGAGCGAGGCGGTGAACTTCGTCGAGGCGCCACCTTCTGAGGCAAATCTGGAGGAGGCCATCCGTTACATCCGCGAGAACTGGCAGTGGCGCTACGGGCTGGCGCTGGTGGGTTGAGAGAATAGAAAGAGTAGAGGAACCAGGTAGTTCATATGCGAGTGATTGGTGGTGAGTTTCGAAGCCGGCGGCTGAAGACGCCTCCGGGCGCGACCGTCAGGCCGACCCCGGACCGGCTGAGGGAGGCGCTATTCAACATCCTGACGCCAAAAATCGAGGGGGCGGTCTTCCTGGACGCTTATGCGGGCTGCGGCTCGGTGGGCATCGAGGCGTTGAGCCGCGGCGCGCGGCACGCCATCTTCATCGAAAAGAGCCGTGCTGCTTTGCGCTGTCTGGACGACAACATCAGACTGCTGGAGATCGGCGGCCGGTGCGAAGTCAGGGCCGGCAGCGCCGCGCCGCTGATCACTTCCTTTGAAGCCGACATCGTCTTCCTCGACCCGCCGTATCCCCGCGAGCAGGAGTACGCGCTTTGCCTGGACCGGCTCGGCGTGACGCCGCGGCCGCTGGTGATTGCCCAGCACACGTCGAAATTCACCCACCACATGAAAGAGAGCTACGGGGTGCTGAAGCGGGTGCGGATTCTGAGCCAGGGCGACAATTCGCTGAGTTTCTACGAACCGAAATCCTGACCCGCCGCCAGACGTGAATCTCCCGCCGAAACCCCGACGGGCCGCGGCGGGAGACGTTGCTGAGTCAATCTAGAAGTTCACGCTGGAGGCCGCCGATGTGCCCACCGGGTTGGTGAGCGTCACCGATACCGAAGCAAGCCCGTTGAGCCCCTGCGGAACGAAGAACGGAATCACCAGACGGAACTGGCTCCCGTACGGCGTCGAGCCCGAGCCGCTGTAGTAGCTGGTAAAGATGCTGTCCACGGGCAACGTGAAGTCGCTGGTGGCAATCGCTGAACCGGAAGCCGGCGTCAGCTTGATGTTCACCTGCGTCAACTGCCTGGGCGTTGAGTAACCGGTGATAACAAGCTCGAAGCCGTTCGAGGTCGGGGTAACTTCAAGCCTCGAAATCATTGGCGCCATTGCGGCGATGCGGATGGTGTGCCGCGGAGCCGGAGAGGGGGTGACATCCTGCTCGTCAGCCGAAAGTGAGGCCTCGAGCGTAATCGTGCCGGCGACTGTGCCGGTTTGAAGCGCGGCGAGGATCGAGCCGAAGTCGGCCGTCTGCTGTCCGGCGGGAATGCTGAACGGCATCGCGCGGCTCCCGTTGGAGAACAGGACCGCTGGGTCGTCGGCGAAGCGATCCGGCGCGAATGACAGCCTCACCTGCCCGGTGAGTGGGACCGGGAAGCCCTGGCTGAGGCTCAGCCCGAATCCTGGCTGTTGCGCCGGTCCGGCGGAGGTCCCAATCTGCGTGTAACTGATCACAGGCAGCGGGGGAAGGACGAACGTCACCGAAAAGGTTCTGGTATCGGTGCCTTCGGATGTGTCGATCACCGTGATGCCGAACGTGAAGGTGCCAGACTTCGTCGGCTGCCCGCTCAGCACGCCGGTGGCTGGATCGAGCGAGAGCCCAGGGGGAAGCCCGCCGATCGAGGACCATTGGTAATCTGGGACCCCATCGGACGCGGTGAACGTTGCAGTGAAAGGCTGGCCGACCGTAGTCTGCGTCAGCGGGCTTGTGGTCGTGATCTGAATGTTCGACGGCACGACAAGCCTGTAGTTACGCACCACTTGCCGCTGACCGGAGTCGGTCAGGGTCACGGTGGGCTGATACACGCCGGGCGCCGTTGGCAGGCCGCTGAACAGCCCGCCGCTGAACGAAATGCCCGGCGGCAGATCGCCGCTGATTGAGAACGTGTAAGGAGGCGCGCCCCCGGTGGCCTGAAGCTGAACATCGTAGGGTGTGGAGAGCGCGGCGCTCGGCAGGGTGTCGGGCGCGAGGGCAAGCGGATCGAGAACCACGATAGTGAACAGCGCCGACGCCTGTCGATTCCCCGAATCGTTCACTGTGACTGAGAACTGAGACGTTCCGCTTGCGGTCGGACTGCCTGTAATCGCGCCGCCGGCGCTCAGTGCGAGCCCTGGAGGCAGAGCCCCGCCAGTGACCGAAAAGGAATAGGGCGGGATGCCGCCGGTGGCGCTCATGCTGGCGGAATAAGGCTGGCCTGTCACGCCTTCAGGGAGCGTGGGGCTGCCAATCGACAGGGGCGGAATCACGATCTCGAGGGAGACCATCCTGTCGATTGTGAAATTGCCGTACACGAGCCGTACGTTGAACAGGAAAGACCCTGATGTGGTCGGCGTCCCGGAAACAGTGCCGGTGCTGCTCAGGGTCAGCCCTTGCGGCAACCCTCCGGACGGCGCGGAGAAGACGTATCCGCCTCCGACGCCGGTCGGCGTAAACGAGGCGGAGTAAGGCGTATTCACCGTTCCGGCTGGCAAAGTGGTGGGGGTGAAATCGACGGGTGGGGGTTGGACGACCAGCGTGAAGACGCGGTCCGCGGTCCGGGCCGCGCTATCGGTCACTCGCGCCGTGAAATTCGACGAGCCCGCGGTGAGCGGCGTACCCGAGATGACGCCATTTGAACTCATATTCAACTGCTGCGGCAAGGATCCCTGAACGATGGTGAACGTGTAGGGAGAAGTCCCTCCCGCGGCAGCCAGAGTCATGCTATACGGCTGATTCACCGTCGCGTCGGGCAGTGTGGCAGTCGTGATCGAGAGAGCCGGGCCGACAACCAGCGTGTAGCTCCTCTCCGCGTACGACTCGCTCTGATCATATACGTAGATGTTGACTGTGAAGTTGCCAGTCGATGGGGGGGTGCCGCTCAGAACACCACCGGACGTCAGACTGAGCCACGGATAGGGCTCCCCCGTTTCGTAGTTGAACCCAAAAGAATAGGGGGCGGTTCCGCCCGACGCGGAAAGTTGAATACTGAAGGGAGAATTCACAACCACGGTAGGCAGGACCGCGGGAGAGACCGTGATTACCGCGTAGACGTAGATCGAAAAGTTACTGGACGTGGTTTGCGGTGGGACCCCTCCCGTCAATGAATCGACTGCCTGCACGGTGAAGTTGTAGAATCCGCCGCTGGTGGGAGTCCCGCTGATCACTCCAGACGAACTCAGGTTGATGCCGGGCGGCAGCGATCCGCCTGTGATGGAAAACGTGATCGGGGGAAACCCGCCCGCCGTTTGAAACGTGGCGGAATAGAACTGCCCCACCGTGCCGTCGGGCAAGTCCGGCGTGGTGATGATGAAGTTGCCCGTCTGGGCCGCTGCGGGAGCCGCGCAGAGGGCAAGAAGCAGGGTGAGCAGAAAAACTCGCGAGGAATAATTCTTGGAGGTCATGGCGGTTGCTCCTCTAGCGCGGCGGACCCACTGTTGGCGTACCCGGCGTGACGCCAATCGAAGCCGGTACAGTTGCGCTACCGCCCGACTGGTTGATCGCCACTGCGCCGGCTGTCACGGCTGCGCCGGCAACAGCCAGGATGATGAGCAGTTTCGCGACGCCGATTCCTGCGGCTGCCGCCACGGCGGCATTGGTCATGGTGAACGTGTTTGAGGCCGTCAGCCCCTGATGCGAGACGTTCACCCTCACAGGCACTTGGCCAGGCTGGCTGTTCAACCTGAGCCCGCGTGCTGCCGCCCGCCCCAGGTTGTCTGTGGCCACGGTGAAGGTATTTGACCCATTCGCGAAAACGCCGCTCGGGCCGTTGCCGGGCAGCATGAACGTGACCAGCGCGCCCGCAACCGGCTTCTTGTTTTCGTCGGTGACTTCAACGATGGGCTCACGAGCCACCCGCTGCCTGACGTTGTTGATGGCGCCCTCCCCCTCTATGATGACGACGTTGAGGGCCTTGATCGCGCCTGCCTCCTGGGCCCATGCCGGCGGCAGGGCCAAAAGTAAAGAAAGGGTCGCGGCCACAGATGACCGGACCGGGAAGTGAATCCTCATAAGCTATTGCCTCTTGAGATGCTCGATAGCTGCAAACGTGTCCAGACGAAGCATTGACAGTATAGCTCCAAAGCGCGCGGGAGATGAACCTAAATTCAGGTTACAATGGGGCCAGATTGGATCCTGACGATAGGAGGACTAGGGGATGAAGATCGTTCAGGTGGCCGCCGCCGGCGTCTCCGCGGTCGCGTTGTTGATTCCGCTGGGCCTGTACGCCCAGACCAAGCCGTCCAAACTGACAGCGCGTGAGCTGTTCTACACGGCCCCAGCGCAGCAAAAGACTGCCCAGTCGGCCAAACCAAAACCGCCCAAGGCCACCCAGCAGGCCGGCGTGCGCAAGCAGTCGATGACAAAACAGCAGCCTGACCGTCCCGCCGAACGGCGGGAACCGGTCCAGGCCACGCTTGCCACCTCCAAACCCGATGAAGCGTTCGTGCCCGTTGCCTACACCGCCTCTGCCCGGCCTCTCGGCCTGCGCTACAGCATCCTGAAATACGCCGGCGACGATCAGTACATGGAGGTCGACCCGGATCTCATCTTTCGTTCCGGCGACCGCATCCGGTTGCGATTGCAGGTCAATGATCCGGCGCATCTCTACATCGTCATGAAGGGATCGAGCGGAAACTGGCGGGTCCTGTTCCCGTCGCCGGAATACGACTCCGGCTCCAACCGCGTTCTCCCTGGACGTGATTACGACATCCCCTCCCGCACTCGCTTTGTGTTCGACGAAACTCCAGGTGAGGAGAAGCTGTTCTTTGTCCTCTCCCGCCAGGCGGAGGCGGACCTGGACAAGCTGATCTACGACCTGGATCAGGCAGGGCCTGCCATGCCCGCGCCGGCCGCCGCGCCGGCAAAGACCCAGCCCGTGAAGACCATGATGGCGATGAACACCGTCAACGTCAGTGACGACCTCGTCGGCCAGTTGCGCGGCAAGGTCATGTCCCGAGACCTGGTTTTTGAGAAGGTGGACGAGAAGACGGCGCCGCCCGCCTCCGCGGGCGCTTCGGCCAGGGAGAAGGCGATTTATGTCGTCAACCCAAGCACGGGCGCCGATTCCCGGCTCGTCGTCGATGTTTCGCTAAAGCACCGCTAGAAAAGGACTCTATCCCATGAACGCTGCTCTGTTGGCGTTTCTTTCACTACTCGCACCTCAGGCGGGTCCGGCGCGAAGCGATGCGCCGAGACGGATCGTGATTCAGGTGGAATTGCGCTCCGCCGGCGAATGGAAGACGGTGGACCCTGCGACGATCTTCGACTCCGGCGCGCAGGTGCGGTTCCGCGTCAAAACCAACTTCGCCGGTTTCCTCTACGTCATGAATCAGGGCACCAGCGGGGATTACACGCTGCTGTTCCCGCGTGAGGACACCGGCAGCCAGAACCGCGTGGAGCCGGGCCGGGAGTATGTCGTGCCGGCGACAACCGGAGCTTTCCGGATCACAGGGCCGCCGGGCCAGGATGTCGTCTATTGGATGGTGACGCCGCTCGACATCGGCCCTCCAGGAGGTGACCGTTCGAGGCCAGGCTATGTCCCACTGCCGCCGGCTCCTCCGCCAGGGACGAAGATGCATACCCTCTTGCCGCGCTGCGACGACGCTGTTTTGCGGGCGCGCGGCGAATGCGTCGACTCCACAGCCGGGCCACGCAAGGTGCAGGACGCCACCACGCTGCCCGAAAACCTGAAGAAGGTGCCGAATCTGAAGTCGCGCGAACTGGTCTTTATCCGTCAGAACAACGCCGCCGTTGTTTCTTCGCCCTCGTCGGGCGACGGGCCGGTGATCTATGAATTCAGGCTGGCGCACAAATGAACTCCCTGAAACTCACCTTCCTCTGCCTGCTGGCGGCTATCGCGCTGACGGCGCAGCCGCAGACTCCGCCTCAGAAGCAGCAGCGCGACCTTCGCTATGAAGACGAGAAGCCGGCCGCGCCCGCTAAGACCGAGGTCATCTCCATCCCTCGCAGCTACGCGCTCATCATCGGAGTAGCCCAGTATCAGAACCTGCCGGCCGAAGCGCAGTTGAAGTACTCCGAACGCGACGCCGAGGCCATCTATTCGATCCTCATCAGCCCCGAAGGCGGCAACTTTCGGGCCGAAAACGTCCACAAACTAGTCGGTCCGCGCGCGACCCTGGCCAACGTCAGGAAGGAGATTGAGGAGTGGTTGCCGTCGGTGGCCAAGGACGACGACCGGGTGCTGATCTACTTCGCCGGCCACGGCTTCGTATACGAAGGCAACGGCTACCTGGCGCCCTACGACTTCAATCCCAAGAACATCTCCGGGACCGGCTATTCGATGGACCAACTGGGACGCATGTTCGGATCCAGCATCAAGGGCAAGTGGAAGGTGCTGCTGACTGACTCCTGCCACAGCGGCGCCATCACCCCGGCCGAAGACGCGGCGTATCTGAACAAGCGGCTGCTGGACCTCTCGAAGAGCCTGTTCTCTCTCACCGCCAGCCGCGACCGTGAACGTTCGTTCGAGAGCCCGGACTGGGGCGGCGGCCACGGCATCTTCACCTACTACGTGGTGAAGGGCCTGGAGGGCATCGCCGACGAAAACGGCGACGGCGTGGTGACGGCCGACGAACTGGCGGAATACGTCCGGCGCAATGTCCGCGAAGCCACCGGCGGACAGCAGAACCCGACCTCTGACCGTGGCAGCTTCGACGCCCGGATGCTGCTGGCCTATCTGCCGTCGGGCGTCAAACCAGGCGCGCCGCCGCCGCCGAAGTCGGGCGCGCTGGTGATCGAGTCAAACATGGATGGCGTCGAGGTGTTCGTCAACGGCAACAGCGTCGGCGTGGTCAACAAGGCTGCGCCTCTCCGCCTGCCGGGACTGCCGCCGGGCGCGGTCACCATCAAGGCGGTCAAGATGGGTTACGAGCCCGACGGGCCGCGCGAGGAGATGATCTATCCGGGCCAGGAATCGACCGTTTCGGTGAAGATCATGATCCCGCGCCGCCGGCCCAGAGCTGCGGTGGATAAGTTCGACGACGCTCTCGATCATTACAACAAAGGCGGCCAAACCGAATACAAGAAGGCCGCCGCCCTGTTCGCCGAAGCCCTGACGGCGGATCCAAAGTACAGCCAGGCCGCGCTCTATCTGGGGCGGACCTACGACGCCCTTTACGAGCAGGAGACCGCCGCCGGCTACTTCAAGAAGGCCATCGAGATCGACCCGGACTACATGGAAGCCCGCGCCTCCTACGGCGGGATGCTGCTGGGCCTGGGCGACGTGGATGAGGCGATCCGGCAGTTCAACGTGGTCACCCGGCGCGATGCGAAAAACCAGATGGCCTGGTATCTGCAAGCGCAGGCTTACCGCATGAAGGGCATGTATGCGGAGTCGATCGAATCGGCGCGCAGAGCCATCGCACTGGCCCCCAACAACGGTGAAGCGCACTTCTGGCTCGCGGAAAGCCTGCGCATGAGCAACAAGCCCGGCGAGTCGTCACCCGAATATCTGGCCTATCTGAAGCTAAGCGACTTCGACTCCAAACTCGCCGGCAAGCTGAACTACTACGTCGCCGGCTTCCTGATCGGCTATGGCCGCAAGAAACGCGCCGCTCAGCGCGACATCTGGCAGGACCTGCGCAGTCTGGCCTACTTCGGCCTGTGCGAAAACGCCAAGAACCTGAAACGCTACGACGAAGCGATCACCTACTGCCAGCGCTCGCTCACCTACGATCCTGGCGACGCCTTCACCCACTACCTGCTCGGACTGAGCTTCTCCTACCAGGCCCAGAAGACCGGTTCGCTCGAACTGCTGGCCGCCGCGCGCGTCAGTTTCCAGAAGATGCTCACCCTCAACCCCGACCTCGAAGAGGCCGGTTTTGCCCGCAAGAACGTAGCCGCCATTGACGGCGCGCTGGCCGCCGCCCGTTAGCCCTTCCTCTACTTCGATTCCCGAACCTTGATGTTCTTGAACCAGACGCGGTCGCCGTGGTGCTGGAGCGCGATGGGTCCGCGCGGTTTGGGATGGGTGAGGTCGTTGAGGATGTCGGGGGCGGGTTTCCAGCGTTTCTGGACGCCGCCAATCACGCGCGCATCGTCGAGGGCCGCTTCCAGCACTTTAACGCCGTTCACCCAGTGTTCGACCTGTTTGCCGCGGACAACGAGGCGGCCGTGGTTCCATTCGCCCGCCGGCCGGGCCGGTTTGGCCGAGGCCGGGATCATGGAATAGAGCGCGCCGGTCTGGCGGTCCGGGCCGCGCAGGGCGTCGGGGTGGGATGAGTCGTCGATCAACTGGAATTCGAACGCGACGGTGTAGACGAAGCCCTTGCCTTCAGGCGTCAGGCGGGTGCGGTCACTGGCCTTCGAGGCGAGTTCGCGTCCGAGGATGCCTTCAAACCCATTGGGGCCAAGCTTGACGGTGGACTGGTCGACGAAAATCTCACGCTGCAGGCGGTACTTGAGACCGGTATTGCCGCGCGGCGCGACCTTCCAATCGAACTCAAGTTCGAAGTCGCCAAACGAGTCGCGGGAGATGAGATCTTCCTCGATGCGAGGCTTCAGGACGGTGGTCAGCGTGCCGTCTTCGATGGTCCAGGCCGAGCCAGGAACGTTCTTCGCGGCTGGGTCGAGCCAGCCGTTCATCGTCCTGCCGTCGAACATGAGCCGCCAGCCGGATTCGCGTTCAGCGGGAGTGAGTTGGTTGTCCTGGGCCGTGGCGGCCAGACAGAGGAGGGCGAAGGTGGCTGCGAGGCGCATTGATGCCCATTTTCGCAGGATTGTGGCGGGATGTGGAGATTGGGGTCGCGCCGCCCCTCCGACCGGCGCGACCCGCCGAAGGCTTGCCAAAGTCCTCCGTGACTTCTTGCGGCAAACCTCTCGCTGTATACAGCGTGAAACGGCGCCGCATCCCCTCACCCGGTCCATCATTTTTTGCTGAGGGATTTTGAGGACCTGGCTGCACCCGCCTCAGCCCGTCTTCACCATGCCGCGGTAGGGAACCTGGATGGAGACCGCGCCCTTCCAGGCTGGCTTCTTCTTCGGGTTCAGGCTCCACTGGATAGCCTGGAAGACGAAGCGCTGGAATGGTTCGACGGCGAAGTCTTCAGGATGGCCGAGCGAAGTGAACAGGGCACGCCCGCCGTGGCGATTGGTCCATGTCCAAGCCACAGGGTTGGGATCGGCCGGCTTATCGGGGTTGACGGCGGTCCCGGTCAGCAGCACCTGAGCATCCGGCGGCGGCCACTTTGGGGCGACACGGTAGAGCCAGGATCGAACCTTGAACTCCGCCAGTACGCCCGCGGTAACCGGGTGCTTCGCCGCGACTTTGACGTCTGTCGTCGATTTGTGGCCAAAATGCGTGTGGCCGTCGGCGCCCCATCCCGGAGGCGCGCCAAATGCCCCCGCGGCCCAGCCGTTCCACGATTCCAGAGGATCGCCTTTGGGGTAGCGGAAGGCGTGGGAGGTGGTACGAAATGCCATCACCGGGCGGCCGGACTTCACATATCGTTCGATAGGTGCAAGCTGGCTCGCCGGCAGGCGGCGCCATCGCAGATAGAAGACGGCGAGCTGCGCCGAGTCCAGAGCGTCGAGGCCAGGAATGTCGGTCTCGCCGTTCTGGTCCGGGACGGACTTCAAGACCGTGCACGACATCCCGTACCGTTTCTCGAGTTCTGCGGCAACCAGCGGCAAGGTGAACTCGCCCGAATACTCGTGGTCGCCGCACACGAAAGCGACTTTGGGCTTCGAAGCTGCGGCCAGCGGCGCGGCGGCGAGAGAGAGGAAGTGGCGGCGTTGCATACCGAAGTTAGTTTACACCGCGGACCAGGGACGATTCCGGCTGCGCAAATGAGAAGGGCCGGCAGGGACTCGGGATCCCGGCCGGCCAGTCAGAGCTGAAAGGTCGAAGGTTACTTCACGCCGGCCGGCTTCTTCGGCGCGGCATCCGGAGGAGCGGTGGGCGTGGCGGGCTTGGCGGCCGGAGTTGCCGCGGCGCCAGCCGCATTCTTCTTGTCGTAGAGATCAACGATATCGCGGGTGATTTCGATGCCGCTGGCGGCCCAGAGAACCGGGCTCTGCTGGCTGGAGACATCGAGCACCAGGGCGAAGTTCTGGCCCTTGGCGTATTCATCGATGATGGAGATCATACGGTTGCCGATTTCGCCCACCAGTTTCTGCTCTTCCTGCTGGACGTCACTCTGGAAGTCCTCGGCATCCCACTGATACTTCTTCTGCAGGTCCTCGACTTCGCGCGACTGCTTCTCGCGGGCTTCAGCGGAGAGCGTATTGGCGGCCTTCTGCAACGTTTCCCGCTTGCGGTTGATCTCGGCCATGCGCCCTTCGAGGTCCTTCGAGCGGGACTCGAATTTCACGCGTAGCGCTTCGCGGGCAACGCCCCCATCCTTGGTGGCAAGGATCGCGCTTTGAATGTTGATGATGGCGACCTTCGTGGGCGCCTGCTGGGCCTGCACGGCCGGGGCGGCAAGCAGCGCAAGCGCGGCCAGGCCAAGGTACTTTGCGTCAATTCTCACTGTTTCAGACTCCTCGGATTCTCTTCGATGGTAACATGCGGCGCTTGGGGTATTCGTTCTAGAAGGTCCGGCTGATGGTAAAGCGGAACATGGTCCTGCGCTCGTAAAAAGGTGTAACGGCTGAATATCGGCTGGCGGCGTAGTTCATTGTCGCCTGATTGGGGAACAGCGATGCGTCGGCGGCGACCGGGGGCAGGAAGAACTCCTGAACGATGGTGGGGTTGTAGGCCCAATAGAGGCGGAACGGGGCGTTGACCACCGGCATCATGACTTGCAGTTCCACACCTGTGGAAGTGCGGATTCTCTGGGTGTTCGGGATGCGCACGGCGGCGTTTTCAAATCCGGCCTGCGGGAATTGCCCATTGAGTTCAGCGATGCGGCTGGGGTTGAGCCGGAGCTGATTGCCAAGTGAGATGCGGTTGATGCCGGCGTCGAAGAAGGCGGCCAGCGTGACGGGTCCGAAGATCGGGACGCGGTACTCGAAGTTGGCGACGCCCTGGGTGTCGCCGCCCGGGAAGGTGATCTGGTAGATGGGGATTTCCTGGGTGACGCCGACGGTCTGCAACTGGCCATCGACAATAACTCTTTGCGTACGGGCCGAGCCGTCCTGATTGAGGACCGGGATGGTGGCCGCCGACGGGATGTAGACGGCGGGCAGGATGGACCAGATTTCAAAGCCGCGGACGTCGTTTTCGCCTCCCATGAAGACGCGATTGAACGGCGGGGCGACCTTGCCGCCGTAGCCGGTGATCATCCGGCCCAGCAGCCGCCAGCCCATCACGTGGCCCCGCTTGAGCCCGGGGACGAAGTGGGTGTAGGTGAGCGTGGGCTCAAACATGTTGACGCTGCCGCCAAGGGGGCCGCCGGCGAAAGACATGGAGGCGAAGTAGCTCTTGCCTCGGGAGGGGGTGATGGGGTGGTCGATGGTGTTGTAGGTATAGGCCGGGATGATGCGGCTGGTGAAGATGCCGCTCAACTGGTTGGGGCCTTCGAAGTTGAGGAAGTTGGAGAAGTTGAAGTAGCTGGTGGAAGACGTATTCAACGGCGTGATGGTGGAGCGGTCGATGCCGTAGGTGAGGCTGACGCGGGCGAAAGCACGGCGCAGCGGGTAGCTGATAAACGTCGTGGCGCCGTAGCCGTTGGTGACGTAGTTCAGAAGATTGTCCCGGCCGAGGGAATCGTAGAGGGGGATCAGGTTGCGGCCGGAGAACAGGGAGACTTCGCGCGCCTGGTCGTAGTTGAAACGCTGGGTATAGACGGTGAAGCCGGCCTGCATCGGACGATCGAACAGATAAGGTTCGGTGAAGCCGAACGTGGTGGAGCGGATGCGGTCTCCGAGTTCCGCGTTCAGGCTGAGCGTCTCGCCGAGGCCAAGGAAGTTGTTGGTCGAATAGCCGAATCCGATGAACGATCCGGCGATGCCCGACACGCCGCCGTTGAGCGAAACCGAGTTTTTACCGCGCTCCTTCACCTTCAGCGTGATGTCGACGGTTGAATTCTTCGTGTCTCGCGTCAGGTCCGCGGCGTCCTCAACCTTGAGCGCCTCGAAGTAACCAAGCTGGTTCAGGCGCAGGACGGAAACTTCCCATAACTGCGTGTTATAGAGGTCGCCTTCATCGATCAGGATTTCGCGTCGGATCACTTTGTCGCGAGTCGTCGTATTGCCGCGGAAGTCGATGCGGCGGACGAAGAACTGCTTGCCTTCGTCGATGTTGAGCGTCAGGTCGAGCTTGCCGTCGGGCTTGGGGTCGAAGTCGGGCTCCGGTACGGCGTCGATGTAGCCGAACTGGCCGTAGAACTTCTGAATATTCTTGAAGCCCTTCTGGAGCTTCTCCGTGGAGAAGATGTCGCCCTCGGCCATGCCGAGCAGCGCCGGGAACAGGACTTCAGGCGTCTTGAACTGCTTCACGCCGACAACGTTGAACTTGCCGATCCGGTACTGCTGACCTTCCTCGACCGTCAACTGGATGTCGGCCTTCTTGCCGGGCTTTGTCGATTTCCAGATCAGCGGCGGGAACCACCAGATGCGGCCCGCGCGGGTGTCGCGCATGGTCACTTTGTGGTCGGTCACGCGCGCCAGGAAGTAGCCGTTGGCGTTGTAAAGGAAGTGGCGGACGCGCTCCTTGTCCTCTTCGAGTTTCGACGAGTCATAGGTGCGCGGGAACATCTCCTCAAGGAACAGCGAATATGGGATGCCGATGGGCTTGAGGTTCTTCATCGCCCGGCGCACGGCGCGGTCTCCAAAGATCTGGTTGCCAACGATGTCGATATTGCCTACCTTGACCTTCGCCCCCTCGTTCACGCGGAACGTCACTTCCACCGACGACGGCGGAATTTGCCGGATCTCCGGCGTCACTGTGGCGTACTGGCGGCCGCGCTCGGCAAGGAATTCCTTAAGAACGTTGGCCGCGCGCTGAACCCGGCCTTGCTCGAACTGCTGCTCGACGCTCAGGCCAACGCGCCGCTCCTTGAACCTGTCCAGGATCTCGGAGACTGTGACCGACTTCGCACCCTCGTATTTAATCGAGCGCACGACTCGGCGTTCAGTAACCATGAACCGGATCACCCAGCCGGTCTCGCCCTTCTCCTGTTCGACCGTAATGTCGTCGAACCGGCCGGTGTTCCACAGCGCCATGAAGTCGCGCTGAATCGCGGCCTGATCGAGCCGGTCGCCCTTCTTGGTGAAGATGAGCGCGCGCAGGGTATCCTGCGGTACGCGGCGGGCGCCGCGAAACTCAATGTACTCGACAACATCGGAGAAGTCCTGCGCCGGAGCTTCAGGCTTGGCTTCGCCGGGCTTGGGCTCTTCCTTCGCGGGGGAGACCGTTTCAAAGGGCCCCGGCTTGGGAGCCTGAGCCGGTTTTGCCGGCTGCGCAGGCTGCTGCGAACCAGGAACCGATTCAAAAGGAGAAGCGGGCTTGCTCGTCTCTGCCGGTTTGGACGGCGGAGGCGGCTGTTGCCCGAGTAGAGAGAATGTCGAACCCGCGCCAGCTCCAGCGATAAGGAGATACAGCAGGACGGCTTTCAGGCTCACGCGCCTGTGAGTCATCGTAAGCAGAAAGATTCCTTTCTCATAATCGCCTCTCGCACCAGACGTTCTGGATTCGGGTTTCGTTTCACGGGGAAACGCGACCTGTTGCAGGGCCAAAGAATTTATTCTAGCGAACTCGGAGGCGGACTACCATCGCTCCCCGATGAATCCGGTGCAATGCGGCGGGCGTCGGAATCCTGCTTCGGCTCGATCGAGACATCCGGATCGGCATCGAAAGACAGGCCGAAGTCCGCATTCTGCTCCCCCTCGATGCCCTCCGCTACCGGTTCTGTGCCGGTCTCCGGCGCCGCCACTTCCGCTCCGGTTTCCGGCGCGGAAACCGGCGGAAGGCCGGCGATCGCAGTCCGGCCGCCCAGCAGCAACGTGAGCCGCTTGAGCCTGGACGGGAAGCGCCACAGGAAGAAGCCGAAAATCAGGTGTCCGGGCGCGATGGCAAGCGGCGCGTAATACGGGTGAGCGAAAGGATGAAGCCGCTTCCAGAGCCACGCATCAGCGCAGAGGTGGATCAGTCCGGCGAATCCCACCGCCGTCATCAGGTTCAGCCAACCCTCCCTTGACGCAGGCAGCAGGCCGTAAGCCATGCCCAGCAGGCTGTAAATGAGCAGCAGGTGAGCCGCCCCGACCGCCGTATGCCAGCCTGCTCCGGAGGCGAACACTAGGTCGCCATAAAACGGCGCCGCCGCCAGGTTGAAGCGGCTGAACCAAAGCCCTCCGCTGAAATGGGATCCGGCGGCAAACCAGGCCAGCAGTGCCACCGCACCCACCAACCCCGTGTCGAGACCTGCCGCCGCCCGGCAAACGACAGCCGGCAAACCCTGCCCTGGGGCTTCAGACTGGGTCTCGCCGGATGTCTCGCTCATTTGCTTGTCAGAAAGTCGCTTAGCCCCTATTCTGCGGGCTTCGAGTAGTAATACGAATGGTAATAGGTGTACTTGCTGTACAGTTCGCCCTTATGCGCGCCATTCACCACCACGCCGAGCATGTTGTTCCGGCAGAGCGAACCGATCGCGCGCGTGACGGTGTCGATGGTTGTCACACCGATTCGGACCACGATCACCAGACCATGAGTGAGCGTGGAAAGCAGGTTTGCGTCGGCTGCGAACAGCAGCGGCGGCGTGTCTAGAATGATCCAGTTGAACACCGACGGCAGACGGTCCAGCAGGATCTTTACCTCGGGCAGGTTAAGCAACTCCAGAGGATTCAGGACGGCTTCACCAGCGGGCAGGATGCAGAGATTGGAGCCCTCGATCCGTTTGATGCATTCCTCGAGCTTCGCCTTGCCGCGCAGATAGTCGGTGATGCCGGGGCTGCGCTGCACTTGGAACAGGTTGTGGACCACCGGACGGCGGAAGTCGAAATCGGCCAGCAGCGTCAAGTTGCCTTCCAGTTGCGACTGGGCCAGCGCCAGATTTGTCGCCGTGAAGGATTTGCCTTCAGCCGGCGACGAAGAAGTGATCACAAGGCTGTGAATCGGCTGCAGGCTTTGAAGGTGGTTCAGACGCGTGCGCAAGCTCCGGAACTCCTCACCGGGCGCCTCACTCGGGCGCGCGGCATCCAACAACGAGGCATCCGGCGCTGGAGTAAACGGAATGATCTCGATCTTGTCGAGAAGGTCGCGCAACTCATCGGCGGGCGTCGGTGGCAGCGGACCGCGGGCGCGCCCGCCCACTGCCGGCGAGGCAGTGGCGGCGGTGGGATCCATCCGTCGCAGGGCGTCATGGACTCGGCTCATGGCTAATTCGAACCTCCCGGAGTAACGGCTTCTCTCAGTCGCATGGCGGTATCAGGCCCTGGACGTGTAGTAGTAAACGACGGACCCGGTCATCAGCAGGACACCGAGCAGCAAAGCTGCCGCCCAGGCCAGCCAACCCAAACGGCGCCGGCGGCGGACGACGAAGTCGTTCTCCAGCAGCGGAATTGATCCCAACACGGTCAGCTTCGTATACGCTCGAACGTCTTTCAGGTTCTTGAGCGAAGAATCCTTGATCTCGCGGGCGCTGGCCATGCCAACCCCGATGCCGATGCCCACGATCAGCCCGGCAATTACGATGATCTCCCGTTTCGGCGAGAACGGCTCGGTCGGCATGACGGGCTGCTCCAGAATCTCCAGCGTCTCGCCCTGCTGGCGGCTCTCCACCTCGGTGGCCATGGCCGACATCTGAGTCTTGCCGCTGAGATCATTGAACCGGTCCTGCGCCATGGTCCGCTGCCGCACCAGTTGGATATACTCCTGTTGCGCCACGGGACTGGCCTGGATCTGGGCGTTGGCTTCCCGGATCTTGGCCTGGGTGTCGCGCAGCCGCCGCGCCATATCTTCGAGCTCCATGTCTTTGGCCTGCAGCGCCGACTGCACCCTCGCAATCGCCGAAGCCGTCTCAAAGTCCATCCTTGGGCCGGCAGGCGCAGCGGCGGACCCGGCGCCCGCCCGGCCCTGCTGGGCCGCATTGGCCTCCAGCACCGCGGCTTGCGCCTCGGCTGAAGCCTGCGCCTGTTCGCGCTTCTTCATCTCCAGGAAACTGGCCACCCGCCGCACGTCCGGGTGTGTTTCGGTGTAAGTCTCCTTCATCACCGAGATTGAGTTCTCCAGACGCGCGATCTCACGGTTGATCTCGGCCAGCCGGGCCTCCGCCGACGTGGCCTGCCGTTGACCCCCCGGTCCCAGTTGGCCGGATCCGCCCTGTGAGGCCCGCGCCATGGCCTGGTCGCGGAGCATTCTGATATTCGTCTCGAGTTGCAGCTTCTCCTGGTTCACGCGGCTCATCGAACTGTTGATGCTTTGCACCGAGCTTTCCAGTGCCGTCAGCCGGTTGAATAGCCCCTGCTCCTGCTCGGGCAACTGTCCAACGTTGCGCGACCGGAACATCGCCATGCGGCGGTCCAGATCTTCCAGTTCGGTCTTTGCCGCGTCCAATTGCTCCCTGAAAAACTGGGTCGTAGTCATCGTCTGCTGCGACCTGGAACTCGTGCTCTCATCAACGAATCTGGTAATGATGTCGCTGCAAACCTGCGTGGCCAGGCGTTTGTCGGAGTAAGAGAACGTGACCGAGAATGCGCTGCCGCTGGACATGCCGCGGCCCAGCCCTCGAAGCTGGCCAACCCCGATGGCGGCGCGCATCTGCTCAATCACATCCTCCATCGGCCTGCGCTTTCTCTCATCCGGATACAGATTGTAGGTCTGAATCACATTGGTGAGAATGGGGCGGCTGACGATGGTCTGGTGGATACCCGCCACCTTCTGAGTCATTGCCTCTGTCAGGTTCGTCGGAACCAGTTGCGACGGAACTTTCGGCGGGACGATGCGGATCATCCCGCTGGCGCGGTACGAGTCCGGCCAGAGATAGGCCACAATCACACCGAGCACCAGCCCGGCAAAGGTCGGGGCGAGGATCCATGATCGGTGGCGGCGCAGAACATCGATGTAATCCTCTACATCGAATTGGCGCCGGGGTACGCTCAGCGGCACTTCCTGAGTGGGTTGCGGTTGCATGGCTGTTCCTGTTGCCGTCTCTGGATTCCTACGGGACGAAAATGTGGTCGCCGTCCTGCAGGAAGATGTTCTGCTCCAGTTTCTTCCCTTTGATCACTTCGTCGTAATTGAACTTGATCCGTTGCGTGCCGCGCATGATGATGATCTTGCTTTTCTTCGCCCATTCGCCCAGACCCGCCGAACTGAGCGCCTGCAGGACCGTCGTCGGCACCACCAGGGGAACCCCGCCTCCCCGCCCGACCTTTCCCGAGAGGAAATACCGCTTGCTCTGGACGGAAACCACCGAGATGGTGACCTCCGGCTTGTTCAGTATCTTGCCCAGCGATTCGGCCACCCGAACGGTCAACGCCTCGGGCGTGAACCCGGCAGCATCAATGTCGCCCACCAGCGGTAACGTGATCTTGCCGTCCGGACGCACCGCCACGCTGCCCGACAGTTCCGGCTCGCGCCAAACACGGATTCCAAGCACGTCCTGCGCCCCAATCACATAGGACTTCGGATCCACCGGCGCCGCAACCGCTGTCTCGCCCAGCCCAGGTTGCCCCAGCGCTCCGGGCGCCTGTGCCGGCTTGGCCGGCTCAGTTTTCGCTTCCTGGCCCCAAACCGCCGTTCCAAACACAAGGAAGGCAGTCAAGGCGAACCGATTGACGACCTTCGCTCCCCAAACAGCACCAGACATCGGCATCCCTCCACTTGTCTCGTAACGCCAGTTCCAGGCATGCGGCCGCCACGCTTTGGCCTCGCCTCCGTGTCTCAACCGACACATTTGGCGGCCTGGATCGACAACCGATCTATCGTCTAATTGTACACCACGCTTTAGGCCGGGAACCCGTCACAATCGCCGCCGCCGCCGCGCATCCGCATGAAAACACGCGAAATGCCGGATCCGGCTGATAGGCGCCAGTACTGCCGGCGCGAGCTACAGTCTATGCTAACTAAAGGCTATGGCAATATCCTATTTTGTCGCGAAGACCGACCCCGAAACCTATTCAATCGCCCAATTCGCCGCCGAACGCCGCACCAATTGGGATGGCGTGAGAAACGCCCAGGCCCTGCAGGCGGTCAAGGCGATGAAACCGGGCGACCGCGTCTTCATCTATCACAGCGGCGGCGTCTCGGCCGTCGTCGGACTCGCCAAGGTGGCGGGACCGCCCTGTCCCGACCCGAAAGACCCCAGGAGCTGGATGGTCGCGATGGAGTTCACCGCCATGATCGACCCGCCGGTCACCCTGTCCGGGATCAAGGCATCCGGGCTCTTCAACGAATGGGCGCTCGTCCGCCAGAGCCGTCTGTCCACCATGGCCGCTCCGGAGCACTTCGTCGATTGGATGCGATCCAAATACCCGAAGCTGAAGATCTAAGCCGGTGCCCCGTAGCCGGCCTCCTTCAGAAACCGGTAGACCAGCGAAATGGGCAGCCCCACCACGTTGAAGTAGCAGCCCTCGACACGGTCGATGAACTTCGACGCCAGCCCCTGGATGGCGTATCCGCCCGCCTTGTCCATCGGTTCGCCTGAACCCGCATACGCCAGAATCTCGGCCTCGGAGAGTTCGACGAACCGCACCTGCGTCGATTCCACCCCGCACCACTCGCGGCCGCCATGGCGTAGGCAGACGCCGGTGAGAACCTGATGAGTCCGGCCGCTGAGCAACCGCAGCATGCGCGCGGCATCCTCCACCGAATGCGGCTTTTCGAGGATATGGCCGGCGGCGGCGACGGTGGTGTCGGCGGCCAGGACAAACTCCTCCGTACGCGCTTCGGAAGCCGCGGCCTTGTCGCGAGCCAGCCGCAGGACATAGGCCTCGGGATCTTCGGACTCGGAGGGTATTTCCTCAACGTTGGCCGGCCGCACTTCTATGCTGAACCCGGCGTTGAGCAGGATTTCGCGGCGGCGCGGCGACTGGGATGCAAGCACGATCATCGTGGGAGAGCGTAACATGCCGGAGGGCCCGCACGGGCATGTTAGAATCTGGATTCCTGGAGAGACCATGGAGCGGGCTGGACGTCTCATTGCTCAACTGAAATCGAAGTCGGCTCTGTCTCCCGGCGAAATCGCATTGGCGGCGTGGCCCCCGGCGGTCGGCAAACGTCTTGCCCAGAAGGCCAAGGCGGTCGGCTTCAACGCAGGCTCGATCACCATCGAGGTCGAAGACGAACTCTGGCGCAGGAATCTGATCCCCCTGCGCGGCCAGATCCTGGCCAACCTGCGCAAGCTCACCGGGCTGGATCTGGTCGAGAAGATCGAGTTCAGGCTGGCCGTTCCGCGCCGGCCGCCTGCGCGTGAGGATCTGCCGGCGGCATCGCATCACGAGATACGGAGGAAAAGGCGAGCGTGAAGATAGGCGAACAGGAAGTCCGTTACGTCGCTGGACTGGCCAACTTGAGCCTCTCCGGCGCCGAGATCGCCCGCATGGCTCACGATCTCGACGAAATCCTCACTCACATCGACAAATTGAACGAACTCGATACGTCGGCGGTCGAACCCATGGCTCAGGTCCTTTACGAGGCCGGAGAAACGGCCACTCTGCGTGAGGACGTAACCGGCGCCAGTTTCGACAACGAAACCGCGCTGGCCAACGCGCCGCTCGCCGGGGCGGGCCAATTCAAAGTGCCGAAGATCATCGAGCGGTAAACACGGCATGGATGTCCACACATTGACGATTGCATCGATTCGGGCAGGGCTCGCCTCGCGCCAGTTCACGGCCGCGGAGGTGTGCGAAGCCGCGCTACGCCTGGCCGAGGCTGAAAACTCCAAGACCAACGCCTACCTCCGCCTGTGCCCCGAACGGGCCATGGAGACAGCGAGAAAAGTGGACGCAACGATCACCGCCGGCGAGGATCCGGGCCCGCTGGCCGGCGTGCCGGTGGCGGTGAAAGACGTCATTACAACCAGGGGCATCACCACCACCTGCGGCTCGAAGATGCTGGAGCGCTGGGTCCCGCCTTACGATGCAACAGCTGTCGAACGGCTGGAGGCCGCGGGCGGTCTGGTGATCGGCAAGACCAATTGCGACGAATTCGCCATGGGTTCGTCGAATGAAAACTCTGCGTTTGGCCCGGTCCGCAACCCTGTTGCGCTGGATCGCGTTCCGGGCGGATCCAGCGGCGGCTCGGCGGCGGTGGTCGCACAAGGCACTGCCACCGTCTCTCTCGGCTCCGACACAGGCGGCTCCATCCGCCAGCCCGGCAGCTTCTGCGGCGTGGTGGGCGTCACGCCGACTTACGGACGGGTCTCCCGCTATGGCCTGGTCGCTTTCGCCTCGTCGCTAGACCATATCGGACCCTTCGCCCGCAATGTCGGCGATGCTGCCACGCTGCTTGAAACCATCGCCGGACGCGACCCGAAGGATTCAACCAGCGCCTTCGCCCCTGTGGCTGGCTACACCGAGGCGATGAAGCAGGATGCGCGCGGCATGAGGATCGGACTTCCAACCGAGTACTTCAAGGGCCTGGCCAACGATACCGGCGATCAACTGGCGAAGGGCGTTGACCTGCTCAAGTCGATCGGCTGCGAGATCGTCGACATCAGCCTGCCGCACACCGAATACGCCATCGCCTGCTACTACATCATCTGCACCGCGGAGGCCAGTTCAAACCTGGCCCGCTACGACGGCGTGCGCTACACCTTCCGCAGCGAGCGCGCCCAAACGATGGCCGAGATGTATCAACTCACCCGCGGCGAGGGTTTCGGCGCCGAGGTGAAGCGCCGCATAATGCTCGGCACGCACGTGCTGAGTTCGGGTTATTACGACGCCTACTACCTGAAGGCGCAGAAGGTCCGCGCTCTCATCGCCCGCGATTTCGCCCAGGCGTTCGAAAAGGTGGACGCGCTGGTGGCCCCGGTGTCGCCGTTCCCGGCGTTCAAACTCGGTGAGAAGATCGACGACCCGCTGGCGATGTATCTTTCCGACATCTACACGATCACGGGCAGCCTGGCCGGCATCCCCTGCATGAGCGTCCCTTGCGGCACAACCAGCGACAGCCTGCCGGTGGGTATGCAGATTCTCACCCGCCATTTCGACGAACCGGGCATGTTCCGGCTGGCTGCGGCGTTTGAGCGGGCCGGCGGGTTTACCGTCTAACTCTCTGCAAACAATTGTGATCCTGCCGCATCCAACGGCGGGGCGGATTCATCTAAGGAAACGTTCGTCAGTTTTCCAACGACAGGAGAGTTCATGCCCTTTACGCTTCCGCAGCTTCCCTATGCCGTCGACGCCCTTGAGCCGGCGATCGACAAAACGACCATGGAGATCCACCATGGCAAGCACCATGCCGCCTATGTCGCCAACCTGAACAAGGCGCTGGAATCGGCCCCCGACCTGGCTGGCAAGAGCCTGGATGAGTTGCTCGCCGGCGGTGTGAAGGCCGTTCCCGAGGCCATCCGTACCGCCGTCCGCAACAACGGCGGCGGCCATTGGAACCATGCCATGTTCTGGCAGATCATGGGTGCGCCCTCAACCGCCGCCCCTTCAGGCTCGCTGGTCACCGCCATCAAGGCCAAGTACGGCGAACTCGATCACTTCAAGACGCAGTTCAACGCCGCCGGTATGGGCCGCTTCGGCTCCGGTTGGGCCTGGCTGGTCGCCGCCGCCGATGGCTCGGTCGACATCATGTCCACGCCCAACCAGGACAACCCGCTGATGGAAGGCAAGTATGCCGTGATCGGCTGCGATGTTTGGGAGCACGCCTACTACCTGAAGTATCAGAACCGCCGCGCCGATTACCTCGCCGCTTGGTGGAGCGTGGTGAACTGGGCCAAGGCCGAAGAGATCTACGGCAAGCGTAAGTAACCCGCGTAGAATAGTTCTTCGGGGGGCCGATGCGGCGTCCCGGAGATTTTCATGCACGAAGAATTGCTCCGCCGCGCTATCCGGCTGGCCGTTGAAAACGTCCAATCTGGGCGCGGCGGTCCTTTTGGAGCGGTCATCGTCCGTGACGGCGAAGTGGTCGCCGAGGGAGCCAATCGCGTTACTAGCGACAAAGATCCCACCGCCCACGCCGAAATCCAGGCCATCCGAGCCGCCTGCCTCAAGCTCGGCCGGTTCGACCTTCGCGGCTGCGTCATCTACTCAAGTTGCGAACCCTGCCCCATGTGCCTTGGAGCCATTTATTGGGCCCGGCTCGACGCGCTTTACTTCGCCGCCACTCACAACGACGCCTCCGCCGCCGGCTTCGACGACAGCTTCATCTACACCCAGGTCCCGCTCAAAGCCGAACTCCGGTCTCTGCCCACCAAGCGCCTCATCGAGGCCGAGGGCAAACAGCCATTTGCCATTTGGGTGGCAAATGAGTCTAAAATTCCTTACTAACACCATGCTTGTCGTGACAGCACACACATTGCAGGGCAGAGAGATCAGGCAGTACCTCGGACTCGTTTCGGGCGAAGCCATCCTCGGCGCCAACATCTTTAAGGACTTCTTCGCCGGAATCCGCGACATCGTCGGCGGACGTTCGGCCGCCTACGAGGACGAACTTCGCAAAGCGAAGGATCTGGCCATCCAGGAGATGTGCGAGGAGGCCCAGCAGATGGGCGCCAACGCCGTCATCGCCGTCGACCTCGACTACGAAACCATCTCCACCGCCCATGGCGGTGGCATGCTGATGGTGACGGCCTCGGGCACAGCCGTCGTCATCGACTGACGATCCCGCCAGCCGCGTCTTCGGTTACCATCGATTCAATCGCCATGGGAACCGTACTCGAACTGCGCCAGCCCACCATGCTGGACTGAGATCAAAACGTCCTGATCCGCTGCTTCAGTTCCCGCTCCACACCGGCTCCGGACTCCTCCGCCAATCCCGGTACCTCGTGTCGATCGCCTTGTGAATGCCCTTCACCATGAGGATCCGCGCCGCGTAGCGGATCGACTGTTTCACCGGCAGCCAGCACCCCGCCTCCACCCTCGCCTGCGACAACTCGAATTTCGTCCCCTTCTCGATCTTCGCCAGGAATCCGCCCACCGTCACGTCGCGCACCACCTCGGCCTCCAGCCGCATCAATTGCCTCTCTTCCTTGTCCAGCCAGAGCTTGCCCACCACCCCCTCGTACACCCGTCCGCCCATCGACTTCGCCTTGTATCCGGGCTTCGGTTTGAACCCCCACACCATCGCCTTGCGCCCGTCCAGCGTCTCGTCCGGAAGCGCCGAAAACACCAGTGCGTGCGGAAACTCCTTCAGGTAGTCGGTCTCTTTCTCGGCCTTTGCCAGGGACTTCGCCCGTTCCTGCGGCGTCTTCGCCTTCCATTCGGCCGCCGCCTGGCGAGCCGCCTCCTGGCTGCGCGCCTTCTCTTCCGCGCTCAGCGGCTTGCCGTCGCGCTCGATCGTCCAGCCAACCCGCACGCCATCGACGAAATCAATGTGCTGCGTCCAGTTCTCGCGCGACTTCAGCCGCCCGTCGCCGTCAAACTCCCGCCGCTCCGTGTTCCGCACCACGGCGAACTCCCGCATCAGCTTCGCCGACCTGAAGTAATTCTCCACCGCGTCGCGCACCAGTTCCCGCCGCTCGACAGGCACTTCGGCCTGAGCGAAAGATAGGGCCAACGGCAACAGAATGAGGACCGATCGCATTTGTTACTAATGGACGCCTGAGACGGCCGTAGGGGTTCGACAATTCGCTTTCACCTATCTTGATTCCCTCTAGTACACTGAAAGGTCGGGAGTTTTGGCCCCGGAGGACCTAACGGGCGACATGTCGCAGGGCATCTTCACCGATCTGATCACCACCGTTCCCCGCCTGACGGTGACCGCCGTCGTGGACATTCTCCTTGTCGCCATCCTCATCTACCAGTGCGTCATGCTGATCCGCGGCCGCCGCGCCGCACGCGTGCTGGTAGGCATCGGACTGATCGTCTTCATCTACCTCATATCGATCGCCGCGAACCTCGAACTCCTGCGGACGCTTCTGGAAACCATGGCTCCGTACAGCGCCTTCGCCCTCATCGTCATGTTCCAGTCCGAGATCCGGCGCGCACTCTCCTCGCTGGGTGAACGCCGCTGGCTCGCCTTCGGCAGCCGCCTTGAGAATCTGGAAGTCGCCGACGAGATCCTGTTCGCCGTCACAAACCTCGCCCAGAACAAGATCGGCGCTCTCATCGTCATCGAGCGCGAGGTCGGCCTGCGCACGTTCATCGAAAGCGGCGTCCCGGTGGATTCGCGCGTCACTCGAGACCTGCTGCTCGCCATCTTCCAACCCGGCGGATCTCTCCACGACGGCGCTGTCATCGTCCAGGGCGGACGTCTAGCAGCCGCGGCCTGCTTCCTGCCTCTCACGATGAACCCCGAGCTCTCCCGCAAACTCGGCACTCGCCACCGCGCGGGGATCGGCGTCACCGAGGAGTCCGACTGCCTCTCGATCATCGTCAGCGAGGAGCGCGGCGTCATCTCTCTCGCACAGATGGGCGAACTCGAATCCGAGGTCACCATCGAAACCGTCGCCCAACGGCTCGGTCGCCGCACCAAGCGCCGCACTCTCCGCCCCGGCGCGTCCACCCCGGAGGCTCTCCGCCGATGATGCGCATGGTTACAAGGAACTTCGGCTGGAAAGTGACCTCACTTGCCGTGTCCTTCCTGGTCTGGCTCAGTTTGAGCGGGTCCAGGGAATCCACCACCTCCATCACCGCCCCCGTCCAATACCGAAATATCCCGAAGTCGCTGCAGATAAGCTCGGAAATGGTCGAAAGCGTCCACTTCGTCCTTCGCGGACCCTCGCTCACCCTCTCGCGCCTCTCCAGCCAGCCCTTCCCGCTCATCATCGATCTGTCGAACGTCCGCGGCCCCGGCGAATCCACGTTCACCATTTCCCGCGAAAACGCCGACCTGCCCGAGGCCATCATGCTCGAACGCGCCATCCCCAGCCAGGTCCGGCTGACGCTGGAAACCCGCGTCGCCCGGGCCGTACCCGTGAAGGTGCTTTACTCGAACATCCCGCAGGGCATGCAGGTCAACTCGGCATCCGTAACGCCCGCCAGCCTCACCGTGATCGGACCCGAGAGCCGGGTGGCGGGTATTAGCGAGGTGGTCACCGACCCGGTGGATCTGCGCATGCTCGACGCCGAAGGTGAAGCCCGGACGACATGCTATGCCGGCGACCCGCAGGTCAATTTCACCTCTTCGCCACAGGTGCGCGTCAAGGTGACTATCGGCCCGGCCGATCCGGCCCCGCCGGAAACCGCCACGCCCACACCGCCCGTCAAATAGCCACCATCCACGCCCATATGTCACGACAACTTTTTGGAACCGACGGCATTAGAGGCGTCGCCGGCGAGCCGCCGTTGGACAGCCACACGGTCTTCGCTTTCGGCCGCGCTCTCGGCCAATGGGCGGCCGACAACGCGCCGCACGGCGGATGCCCGAGAGTCGTGATCGGAACCGATACCAGAGAGTCCGGCCCATGGCTGGCGTCACTCGTGGCCGGGGGCTTGCGTCGCGCAGGCGTCGAGGTCCATTTCGCAGGACTATCGACCACGCCCGGCGTCGCCTACCTCACCCGCGTGGAGGACTTTGTCGCCGGCATCATGATCTCGGCATCGCACAATCCTTACCGCGACAACGGGCTCAAAGTCTTCGACCACTCCGGTTTCAAACTGCCCGATGCGACCGAACATCAGCTCGAGCAGAGCATCTTCGCCATCCTCGCTGATTCGCCGGCGCCCGTCGAACTCGCCCTGGAGACCGACTCCAGCCTCGACCAGCATTACATCGAATATCTCGCCTCCACCTTCAGCGGCCGGCTCGACGGCATGCGCATAGTCCTGGACTGCGCCAACGGCTCGGCCACCTACCTCGCGCCCGAACTCTTCTCCCGGCTCGGTGCCGAAGTCATCAGGACCGCCTGCTCGCCCGACGGCCGCAACATCAACCTGGACTGCGGCGCGCTCCATGTCGACTCGCTCCGCCAGGCCGTGCTCGATCATCATGCCCACTGCGGCGCCGCATTCGACGGCGATGCCGACCGTTGCATCATGGTTTCGGCTTCAGGCCGTATTCTCGACGGCGACCACCTGTTGCTGATCGCCGCCCGAGACCTGCTCGCCAGCGGCGGTTACGATGGCGCCAGCCCGGCCGTCGTCGCCACTGTGATGTCCAACCTGGGCTTCGAACGTGCTCTTCAGCGCGACGGAATTTCTCTGCTACGCACCTCGGTGGGCGACAAGTATGTTCTTGAAGAGATGATCCGCGCCGGCCTGCCGATTGGCGGCGAACAGTCCGGCCACCTCATCTTCCGCCGTTTCGCGACAACCGGCGACGGAATGTTGTCGGCTTTGCGGACGCTGGATGCCGCGGTCCGGGCGGGCAAGCCGCTGGACGATCTCGTCAGCGGTTTCGAGGTCTATCCGCAGAAGCTGGTCAACGTCCGGTTCAAGGTGAAGCGGCCGATTGAAGAGCTGTCCGAAGTGCAGGCGGCTATGGACGATGCCCGCGGCGAGCTCGCCGAGCGGGGCCGGTTGCTGGTGCGGTTTTCTGGCACCGAACCGCTGGCCCGAGTGATGGTGGAAGCCGCCGATCCAGCACTGGTGGAAAAACATACGGCGCGGATCGCCGAAGCCATCCGCGCCGGGATGTGTTAGCAGGCCTTCCTTCTATCTGAGTCTCCGGCCACGGACGCCGGAGCGGAACTGGACGTTAAAGGTGGCGTTGGTTTGACGGTTGCGGCCATCGAGTGTCAGGCTCTGGACTTCGTTGTTCAGGATGGTGGCGTTGCCTGACCCGGTTGCCCCGCCGTTGGCGAATCCGTTGCGGACAGTCAGCACAGCCGTGTCGCCGTTCCTCGTCCAACTCCCGGCAAATCGCACTGTCTCGGCGCCCAAAATCTCAAGCGTGAACTGCCCGTTGCGCCGCAGCCTCAGAACCGTCGAGGTGAGGTTCAGATCGGGCTGTCCGGCCATCCGGGCCACACCCGCGCCGCGTGTGGTGGCCTCGAAATCGTTCTGCCACCAGCCTGTGGCCGAGCCGGAGCCGGAGCCCCAACCCGAACCTGTTCCGGCGGTTGAACCCGTGCCCCAGCCAGAGCCCTGGTTTGCGCCCGAGCCCCAACCCGAACCGCTTCCGGGCCTGTTGCCGGCGCCGCCCCACCCTTGCCATCCGCCGCTTTCGGCGCTCATCCCCGGATTGCGGTTGTCCCACTGGACGCGGAACGTATAGCCTTCGTCGCCGCCCTTGGAATCCTGGATTCGGACGCGCGCCGTGAAGCGGTTGCCCGAGTCAGGCGCCTCGGCCAGATCCACGCGCCCGCGCCCATCGACGCCGCGGAAGCGGAAGTTGTCCAGGGCGCTGCCTCTCGGCATGGGCTGCGAGCATTCCGACCCCTCGTCATGCGCCTCGCGGCCGCGGACGGTTTCGAATCCGAGGCGGTTGCCGCGGATGTGGACCACCACTTCGTCGTCCACCCTTAGTCGAACCACGCAATAGCCGTTGTCCCTACGTTCGTCGTAATCTCTGGTCCGCTTCGGCTGGACCTCGACGAATCGCGACTGCGCAAACAGGGTGCCGCACGCCGCGGCAATCAAAAAGAGAAATGTCAGTCTCACGCGTTCCCTCCCTCGCCCCGATTGTAGCCCTATTCGCCCGCTCGGTTCAGCCTTGCCGCGCCTTGGTCCGGCCTGTTAGCTTCAGATTTGGACTCCCCGAAGATGAATCACTCCGATTGCCCGTCCCGCCGCACCGTGCGCACCCGCCGCGTCGATGAGGTCGCTTCGCTAGACGAACTGTTCCGCCACTGCCTGCCGGCGTTCGGCGGGGCGTATCTGCGCCGCATCTACACGATCCTGGACGCGGCCATCGGCGCCGGTTGCCCTCTCACCCTGGCGCTGGCCGGCCCGGTGACCGTCAGCGGCCAGCACCAGACGTGGCTCAACCCGCTGCTTGAAACCGGCTGGATCGCCTACCTGAGCGGCACCGACGCCATGTGTTACCACGACGGGCACCGTTCATTGACCGGGCGGCCGGAGCCCGTTCACGAGGTCCCGATCTTCGGCGACGACGCGGCGCTGCGCGACGAACGCACGATCCGCGTCACCGATATGGCGTTCGACGAAGACGTCCTGCTGGACCAGGACCGTTTCTTTTCGGCCCTGCTCCAACTGCCCGAATTCCAGGCCAAGTTGACCGGCCCTGAGTTCCGCTACCGGCTGGGCGCATGGCTCGACAGGCTCGAACAGCGCAACGGTGTGGAGCCGGGGCTGTTGGCGACGTGCCATCGGATGGCGATTCCTTACTTTGTGGGCGCGCCGGGCGACGGGTCGATCTTCCTGAATTCGATGAAGCTGTGGGCGATGCGCGAGGCGGGGCTGCTGGAGGATTATCGCTTCGAACTGGACATTCACGCCGAGGTGTTTGAATCGTGCGCGTACCACTACTGGGGCCTGTTTGAGAGCGACGCCAAGGCGCTGGGGACGTGGATCCTCGGCGGCGGCGTGCCGAAGAATTTCAACCTGCAGCCGGAGCCGGCGCTGGGCCAGGTGCTGGGGTTGCCCGACGTGCGGGGGTATCAGTTCGATGTGCAGATCGTCTCGGCCCCGGTGACCGACGGGTCGCTTTCGTCGTGCTTCCCTGCCGAGGCGGTGACGTGGGGCAAGGTGGATAAGGATCACTACATGAAGACGACGGAGTCGATGCAAGGCGACTATTCGGCCGTGGTTCCGTTCATCGTCAAGGCGCTGCTCGACAACCGCAAACGGTATGAGGAGCGCGCGGCGGAGGTCGGCCTCGACCAGCTCTATCTCGAAGACCAGAAGTCGCGCGGCTACCTGCGATCCCGCGAAGGCTACCGGCTGTTTGAGAAACGCGAACGGCTGATGGAAACCCTGCGCGCGGCGGTCAAAGACAACGCCGAATGGCTGCGCGACAGCCTCGGCTACCCGTTGCCCTGATCGTCCCAGGTTCACAGCCCGTCAATAACTTGTACCTCGCGCACTAGCGCGACGTTCCCCAATCGCTTGGCTCACCCCCCCGTCCTGTCATCCTCATCCTGCAGGATGCTGTTGGTGCGCCACTCATCGGCCCGTGCTTGCTCCGCGTCCGGAATCTGGTGCAACCGCCTACCCAGCCACGCTGCAATCCCAAGCCCCGGCATTATACTCAGGACGAGGCTTCGGAGAGTCCATCCGAGCGATGCGAAAACCGTCGCGATCACCGCAAAGTTGATCACTGCCCCCGCGAGTTGCCACGCCCAGTATGCCCGAAGACCCCGCGCCCTTGGCAGGCCGAGCGCCCGGAATTTCGCGCAATGCTTCAGAAAAATCCATGCGGAGAACAGGGAGATCACGCAAAACCCCGCCGCCACCCAAACCCCGCCCTTCCGCAGCGCCTCAATCAGCGTCGCCGCCGATTCCGGCAGACACACCAGCGCCATCGCCGACCCGAGAACCGCCACCACCGCCGCAACCGTCCGCTCACGAAACGCCCGCCGCATCTCCCGCAGCGCGGCCTTCTCGACTTCAGCCGAAGGCCCAATCCCATCCGGCAACAAACGTTCCATCACTTCTTCTGGCATAACGCCTCCGTCAATCTCTTCCGCGCCCTGTGCGCTCTGCTCCTCGCCGCCACTTCGGTCAGGCCCGTCAGTTCGGCAATCTCCTCGTAGCTCAATCCGCCTTCCGCCCGCATCAGCAGCACTTCACGGTCTGCTGAATCCAGTTGATCCAGAGCCAGCAGCACCCGCTCCAGTTCCAGATGTACATTCGGGTCCAGCGCTGGAGCCTGCACTCCGTCGGGCATCTGAACGAGCCGTTTCTCGCGCCTGTACTGGCTGCGAATCAGGTTCCTCACCGTGGCAATCAGGTACCCGCGCACCGTCAGTTGATCCACGCGCTCACCCGCCTGCCACACGCGCAGGAACGCCTCCGCCGTCAGATCCTCGGCTTGCGCGACATTGCCGGTCAGCGCGAGAGCGAACCGGTAAACGTCCCGGGCATGGCGCTCATACAGAGCGCCGAAACCCATTGATGAAACCGATTCGGCCATCCATACGACAATACTCTTGAGTGCGCCCCGCGTTGCACATCCTGTTGCTGATTTGTGCGGCTGCGCCTGCCGCCCGCGCGGACTCACGCAATCAGACCTTCGATGATTTCGCCACGCCGCTGCCGGTGAAGCCCGGCGAGACACTTGTCGTCGGCATTGTCGGCGGGTGGGAAAGGTGGGACAATCCGGGGCGTTGCATTCGGCGGACGGCCATCGCCATCAAACGCCGGGAGTTGGAGGGCGTGTGGGTGGAGACGGTTGAAAATCACAAGCTAGAACTGGCCGAACGGCTGATCCGCGAGGCGTTTGACTTCAATCGCGACGGAAAATTGGGCGAAGAGGAGGCGAAGCGGGCACGAATTGTACTGTTTGGACAGTCGCTTGGCGGGCGTGCGGCGTTGCGGCTGGCACGGACGCTGAACGGCTGGGGTGTGACAGTTCGTTTGGTCGCGGTGGTTGACGCTTATGGCAAGGACCCATACACCGTCCCGCCCAATGTCCTCGCCGCCGCCAACTGGTTTCAGCGCGACCACTTGTTCATCAAAGGCGCACCGCTGCTCCGCGCCGAGGACCCTGAGCGCACGCGTATTCTCTTCAACCGCAAGGTCAGCTACAAGGGCCGGCGCGGCGAGTTTGAGATCGACGAACAGTCGCGTTTGCAGACGTTCTTCATGGGCGCGCACCTCGTGATGGAATTCGACATGCCGCTGTGGCGCGAGGTCGAAAAGATGGTTATCGAAGCAGCCCTCGGACGCGATTGAAGTCGCCGTCGATGCCGGTGGGCGCGGCCACGCCCAGCAGGTGGAGGATGAGTGGCGCGACGTCCACGGTCCTGGCCCTTTCGACGCGCGCGCCCTGTTTGAATGGCCCGCCGACGCCGATCAGCAGAGCGTCCATTTCGCGGTTCGCGACCGGGTCGTAGCCATGCATCCCTTTCAGATGGGGCACGGCAGTGGACCCGTCGCCGACGGGCAGCACCTGGACGATCCAGGGCCGGTCGGGGACGATCAGCAGATCGCCGATGCGCGGGTTGTCGCGATAGTTCAGATGCGCGGGGATCTCGGCTCTGCGGTAGATCTTCCAGCCCTTCTCCTTCGGCTTCAGTTCGGCGTAGACGCGCGCGGGATCGTCGCAATAGAGTTGGGTTATCGGCGCCTCATTGGCGGCGATGCAGCCGCGGAAATCGGCGAGCGGGGTGAGGTCGAGATGGCCTTCGACAGCGCTCTGGCCGTGGTCTGAAACGATCAGCAGGGTCGCACCGGCCTTCGATGCCATCTCGGCGATGCGCGCCACCGAGGCATCCACTTTCTTCGCCGCTTCGACGGTCTCCAGAGCAAGCGGACCATGGCGGTGGCCCATGGAATCGATATCGGAGAAGTAGACGACAATCGCGTCTGGCCGCCGCTTGGTCAACGCCAGCCATTCGCCCACCTGCGCGACCTTCTCGTCGTGCTGCACCCGCCAGTCATAGCGCCGGAAATAGGTCGGCCATTTGCCGTTGACGCCGGCGTCGGTGCCTGGCCAGAAAAACGTGGCCACGGTCCTGCCGGCCTCTTCGGCGGTCTCCCAGAACGGTTCGCCGCCGTACCAGGAGCCGTCGGTGGAAGTGGTCTGGTAGTTGAACCGGCTCTTGCGCGCACGGTCATAGAAGACCATGCCGACCAGGCCGTGGCGCGAGGGCTCAAGTCCGGTGGCCATGCTGTGGAAGTTGGGGAACGTGGTGGACGGAAAGCTCGGCTGCATGTGGGCGACGGTTGCGCCCTGTACGCGGAGGCGGGCCAGGGTTTGCATCTTGTGGACTTCGATGAAGTCGTGCCGCAGGCCGTCGATGGCGACGATCACCAGCGGCTGGGCGGACAGGGATACGACGGCAAACAGGCAGGCGAGTCCAAACCGGAGCATGCCCTATTATCGCGAGCCGCCCCCGGCCGCAGGGACGCTTTCGGCGGGCGCGAGGCGTCTGGGCGCCGAAGATTGCAGGTCCACTTGGCGAACCCTCTTGGTCTTCACCACCGCTTCCAGCCCAAAGATCACTTCCGCCATTTCGCCGCCGGCCTTCACCGTTGCGCTGGCGCTTGCCGGGCCTGACAGGCGCCGGCCATCGGCGATGGTGGATTCATCAAGCACGACAGTGTACGCGCCCGCCGGCAGGTTGTGGAATGCGAACCGGCCATCTTCATCGGCGGTTGTGATCCTGCGCGCACCGGGGATGCGGAGGACGATCTCATCGAGTTTGGAATTCGGGGGCGCCAGCACCTGTCCGTACAGGCTCACCAGACGCACCAGTTGGAAGTCACGGCGCTCGGTTCTGGCGCTGCGGACGTACATCTCTGTTTCGCCGCCGGAGGCCGGGTCGTACTCGGCCGGCAGTTCCCTGGGCGACAGTTCGATGCGGTGGTTGCCCTGCAGGACATCGGGGAAGCGATAGCGTCCATGGGCGTCGGTGAAAGTGCGGCGATAGCCGTCAAGCACAATCGGGATGCCCTCGACGGCGCCCTGGCCGGCTTCCGTGACGATGCCTTCGATGGTGCCTGAGACCGGGGTGACACCGGCCAGCGTGGTGGCCGCCGACGGCACGGGCGATGGCCCGCCCCAACTGAGAGTCCGCGTCACCCGGACGAATATGTTCAACCGATCTAGCCCGCCCAGCGCCAGGCTCACCGGGACGCCGTTGGACGCCAGCACGAAAGCCGATTGCGGGTTGAGCGCGGTCGCGATCCGGCTCTTCAGGACCTCGCCCTGGACGTTCCACCCGCGGGCTAGAGGCATGCTGAAGCCGGCGACGGTGGTCTGGATCTGGTTCGTCGCAAACAGCGTTTCATTGGCCAGGTCGCGGCCGACCTCGGAGAAGGCATGGATGGTTGCCGGGCCGAAGTGGCCCTGCACCATGCCGCGCACGAAGACGCTTTCCCGTCTTTCGCCGGCGCGCGATGTACCATATCGAACCGCCGCCGATGTCGTCCACCTGCCCAACCGGACCGACTGTTCGCCCTCAATCGAGCCCTGCTGCGAGACCGTGCCGGCATAGCGCATGTCGAAGTGGCGGTAGGAAAACCGCGTCGAGTGGCTGCCGTAGCTCTTTGACGCCATCAACATCAACTGCCGGTTGGTGTTGCGGGATCGCTCTCCAGCAGGGGAATCCGAATCAAGCCCCATGCGCGAGACCTGCGCCGAGACGTTCACTGCCCCTGGCGCATCAATCGAAACGCCCGCGTTGCCTGATTTCGAACGGAAGGCCCAGACCGCCGGGTTGCGCTCGAAGTTGTTGGTTTGCGAACCGGTCGAGGCGTAGAAGTCCACTCGCCGCCAGGGCCGGATACGCCCCTCAACGAATCCTGAGCCACGGTCCCCTGTGTAGTATCCGGCCACGGGCGTGTAGCCGGCGGTCTGGCGCACATAACTGGCGCGGCCAGAGACACGGCCGTTGTCATACTCGGCCGCCGCCATGGCGTTCAGAGGTGACGGCTCCACGGTTGTTTCATCCAGCGGCCTGCCCGCGGTCAGGGCGGTCTCTCCGAAGATCCGCACATGCTTGCCCGGCTTCCATGAAGCCATTGCCGTCGCCTGCGTTGCCCGCGCGTAGCGCCTGCCGGGCTGGAGCAGATAAGGACGATCCGATCCGCTGTCTGGCTGGGTTGTTACAACATCGAACTGTCCGGCGAACTCCAGCGTTTCCGAGGCCTTCCAACTCACGCCGCCGCCGCTGCGCATTTGCGGGCTGAGCACAGAAAACGGCAGTCTCGGACCTTCCATGTAGGTGACCGCGCCGGCGTAACCGCTCCAGCCCAGCCGCCCCCGCAGTCCCTGCACCCGTGCGCCGCGCAAGCGGAACAGCGGCGTGTAGATCTGAGGCAGAAAGAAATCCAGTTGCCGGCCGGGCACGCTGAAGTCGCCGGCATTGAACTCGAGTCTCCAGGCGCCGGCTGCCAGCCCGCGAAGGGTCAAGTAGTTTTCCGTCAGCCGGAATCCGGACGCGGCGTAGTTTTCGGCCTTGCCTTCAAGCAGCATGCCCGCAGGCAGGATGTAGCGGAACTCGGCAGCCAGGCCGGTGGTCGCCTTTACGGCTTCAAAACCGCCGGGCGCATAGTAGCCTTGCGCGGCCACGGTTGCCGTGCCTTTGGACTCCTGCCCGGCTGCGGCGCCGCAGGCCAGCAGAATCAGGATCGCGATGCTGTCAATTCGCCTCGCCACCGTTGTCTTCCAGCCTCACTGTCGCTTCCTGGATTTCGTCCATGCCGAGATCCACCTTCACCCTCAACGCGCGCACCGCGCCGGGGTTCACCGTCAGTGGAAGCACGAACCGCTGCTCCCGCTTCGGCAGCACGGGGAAAGACGGCACCTCAAGTGTCTCGATCGCCTGTCCGCCGGCATCCAGAACCTCCAGGCGGCCCGCCGGACGGATGTGCACCTCAGCCTGATTGCGAAGCACGAGGACGGCTGTGTCGATGTTGCCGGCCTTTTCCAGGGCCAGCCCCGCCACCTCGCCCTTGGCCTGATGATCGCCGATGGTGGCATAAAACGCGGCCACTGCCCTCACGACATTCCGGATTCCGATGGCCTGCGCTTCGCCCGCCGGGGTGAGCGCGGTGAATCCAGCCGCGCAGTGATAGCCCCTGGCAGCCGCATTCCGCGGGATTCTGATCGTATATCGAATGATGAGCTTCTCGCCGTCGCCGATCTCGGTCTCCATCGGGTTGACGGTCAGCCACTGGCGGCAGCTCCATTGCGATTCCTGCTCCATCGAGCGCGCAAACTGCGGCGTCATCGAGTTGTCGAGCGTGAAATCGAGCAACTCGCCGCGGATGCGCATCCGGCCGCCGGTCTCGTTGGTCAGTTCCAGCGCCCCCGAATAGCTCTGCCCAGGACCGATCTTCATTTCCACCCGCATGGGCGACAGCCCGATGCCGATCTGCGCCATCAAGGGAGCGCATATGAACGTGATTAGGATTGCTGCTGTTCTCATGGAAGGTCCGCCGTGTAACGAAGAGATACCGTGCATGCCGGAGCCAGCGCGGCACGGTAGCGCCAGCTGTCGGCAAACGAAACCTGGAGGTTCACTGTGATCGCAGTGCTGAAAATGCCCTGGTTACCGGCCGCCAGTGTGGCCGAACTGGTGGACAACGGGATGGGCGATGCGTTGCATGAAGCGCTGCCCAGGAATCCATTGCCTGATGCCGACGTGCAGCGGACGATCAGCGCCGATGCCGGGATCGATCCGCAGTTGGTCAAAGTGGGGCCCTCGGCCTGGACATACAGGGTCCATGGCCGAAAGAAGGCCCCAGAGAACCGGATGACCGCCGTGGAGGATTGCGCCGCCGGACCGCCCGTGTCCGGATCGGTCGCGGCGAAATTCAAAGCCGTGGGCGTGACGGTGAACGACGTAATGTCGGTCTGTCCGGCCACCCCCAGGCAGCCCGCAACCAATATCAGCACAACCCTCCACATGGCTCCTCCGAATCGAAACCCGCCCTACATGAGCGAAATGGTGAATCGGACGACCGCCTGGTAGTTCCCGGTCTCGTACTGCGGGTCGTTGGTCAGCACCCAGGCAAGCGAACCGCTGTCGCCGGCCCTTGACGAGCGAGCATTGGCGCCAAAGGTGGCGACACTGGTGTCCACCTGGTACTGGGCAGCGATTGAACCGCTGCAGCCGGTGCCCGGGCCGGCGACCGTGCAGCCGTAGCTGAGCGTGTCACCAGCGGTCGGCGGATTCTGAACCGAAGGGCCGTTGCCGGGGCTGAAGTCGGTGAGCACCTGGGCGGTGATCGATCCGCTGCCGCCAGCCTGCGCCGTGCGGATTTTGTAGCTGAACGTCGTTGTTCCCGTATAGTCGTCGAACAACGTCGTCCCGGTGGTTAGCGGGGTGGCGCTGTTCACCGAGATGGCGGCTTCAGGTCCTACAGCGACCGTGATATTAGTCGTACCTGTGGTTGCCCACTGGCCAAAAGCGGCCGGCGAGACTGCCACGAGTGCGACCATGATTAAGAACAGAGATAACTTCCTCTGCATTGTCTTTCTACTCCTCTCCAAGCGTTTGCCACCGGACCACTACAGGCTGCTCACCGTGAACACGACCGGCAGACTGTAAGTGCCCGTTGAGACCATAGGATCGTTCGCGAGTTGGAAGCTCACCTGAACCGTCGCCGGATCAGCGGCGCTGCAACCAACGCCGCCCCCCATGCAGGCTGCCGGCGGCAAAGTCACGACGGTCCGTTGGGACGTCGAACTCACCGTCTGCGCGCCCGAACAAGCGGTCCCGTAGGCTGCCGCGCCGCAGGTGAACGTCAAGTCCCCTGCCGCAAGGCTCGGCCCACCGGAAGGCGTGAAATTGCCGCTGGCCTGCAGGGTCACGGTCGCCGATGTCGCCGGCGTGGTCCGCGCCCTGAACGACACAGTCATCGACCCCGTGTACGAGGTGAATGCCTGTGCGCCTTTCAGCAGCGTGATCCCGCTGGGAACCGACACCTTGCCCTGAGGTTGTAATGTTATCGAGACCGTCTGGTTGACCACCGCCACCTCCGCCAGAACTGGCGAAGACAGAGCGGCCAAGACAGCGACAAGTCTCCAGACTCCGATTGACACCTTAGATCTCTCAAGATCTCTATCGGCGGCGGGGTGATAGGGCCTTATACCTACCTGGAGCTTCTCTGCAAGAAAAAGATAATTTTCTTAATCGCAGGTCAAGCTGAGACGCGGACGAATCACGGCACTGCCTGGATTGGGCCACACGAGCCGGATCTCCCCGGCGTGGCCGGACTTCTGCGTTCGGCCATTGGGATTAATCTCCGCCAGTAGCATGTTGGTGTTTGGATTACCGGTCAGCCCGTCAAGTATCTTGACTGGTCCGTCTATATTTGCCGTGATCTGCACACCACTGGCCTCAAGTCCCATAATCAGGTGGAACTGGCCCCCCTGCGTGCCAGTACGAGCCACATACCGGAAACGGAGGAGAGTCTCCGCGGTTTCTGGCACATGGGTGTATGACGATTCGACGATGCCGCACTGCGGGCGAATCGCCAGCATCAGTGTCGTGTTCTGGCCCTGCCCAAAGGCAGCGCCGGAGAGGATCGCAAAAGCCAGCAGGATACGCACGGGATCGACCACCTTATCGGTCTACTCCCGCTTAGTTTGAGAGAATGATGCCCGCGCGGAAAGGGCCGCCGGTCCTGGCCCGTCTCAGGTGGGGTCCTAGAACCCGCCCGGCGGATTGATTGTCCAGGTCTCGAACTGGTGCTCGAAATCAGTAAGCACTACGCGTTTGCCCCTAAACCGCACGCCTTCCATTTCCAACCGCCGGTGCTGCTCGAGCGCGGCCTCGCCCCGCAACCGGATGTCGCCCTGGGCGCCCAGCACGCGGTGCCAGGGCAGCCTCTCGCCGGCTTCACGCAGGATCTTCACCACGAGCCGGTGGTTCAAAGGGTATCCCGCCGCCGCCGCCACAGCTTTATAGGACGAAACCTTGCCACGCGGAATCGATGCCACCGCCCGCCGGATCATCTCGTCGCGGAATGAACCCGGACTTGTGGCCGTGCGCAGCAGCCTGCGTTTCAGCCTCGCATGCGCTCCAGGGGTCATGGCCGGACGAAGGCAGTCCTCAGTTGTTTTCGACGCCGATGCAGAAGCCGCCGACGGCCTTCTCGATCCGGTCGTCGGCATCCGACAGCCGCATCAATTCCAGACTGATAGCGTCAACCAGAGCCTTCCAGGAAGCCTCGATGATATTGGTGGACACGCCGACCGTCGTCCACGACCGTTTGTGGTCGGACCACTCAACCAGCACGCGCACCTTCGCGGCGGTGCCCTTGCCCGAGTCGATCACGCGGACCTTATAGTCGGTCAGGCGTACGTCCCTGATCTGCGGGTAGACGTTCGACAGGCATTGGCGCAGGCAGACGTCCAGCGCGTTCACCGGGCCGTCTCCGGTGGCGTGCGCCGAGTGGATCTCGTCGCCGGCACGCAGAATCACGGTTGCCGAGGTGGCCGAGTCGCGCCCGTCGATCTTGCGCGACTGCGTCTCGTAGGAGATCACCTCGAAGAATTTCTTGCCCGGATTCAGTGCGTCGCGCACCAGGAGTTCAAACGTGCCCTCGGCGGCTTCCAGTTCGTAGCCTTCATATTCGAGGTGCTTGATCCGGTCCAGCAGATCGCGCCGCGCGGCATCGTCGAGTTTATCTTCGAGGCCATGTTCCTTCAGCTTGTAGACCACGTTGCCGCGGCCGCTGAGATCGGAGAGCAGAACCTGTTGCCGGTTCCCGAGGACGCCCGGATCCATATGTTCATAGCTCGCCGCTGTCTTCATTACCGCCGCCACATGGACGCCGCCCTTATGCGCAAACGCCGCCCGGCCGACGAAGGGCTGGTTCTGCGGCAGCGGCAGGTTGGCGAGTTCGGCGATGAAGTGAGACACGGCGGTCAGGCTCTTCAGCTTCTCCGGCCCGACTGTGGTGTGGCCCAGCTTGGCCTCAAGGATGGCGATCACCGACGACAGATTGGCGTTTCCGCAGCGTTCGCCATAGCCGTTCATGCAACCCTGCACATGCGTGGCTCCCTGCTCGATGGCGGCGATGGAGTTGGCCACAGCGAGGTCGGAGTCGTTGTGGGTGTGGATGCCGATGGTACCGTCGAAGCGCTTCCTGATTTCGGCGACGATTTCGGCCACTTTCCCGGTGATGGTCCCGCCGTTGGTGTCGCACAGGCACAGCACATCGGCGCCTGATTTCGCGGCCGCTTCCAGCGTCTTCAACGCATAGTCGGGATTGGCGATATAGCCGTCGAAGAAGTGCTCGGCGTCGTAGATCACCTCGCGGCCGTGCGACTTCAAAAACGCCACCGAATCGCTGATGAGTTCCAGATTCTGCTCGAGCGTGATGCCGAGCACGCGCGTCACGTGCATATCCCAGGTTTTACCGAAGATCGAAATGGCCGGCGTGCCGGCTTCGAGCAGAGCCAGGGTGTTGGAATCCTTTTCCACCGGGTTCTTAGCGAAGCGGGTGGCGCCGAAGGCGGTCAGCTTGGCGTGCTTAAACTTCACGTCGCGGGCGCGGGCGAAGAACTCCTTGTCCTTGGGATTGGACATCGGCCAGCCGCCCTCAATGTAGTCGATGCCAAGCTCGTCCAGTTTCTGGGCGATGGTCAGCTTATCTTCCACCGAAAACGAGATAGTCGCGCCTTGCGTACCATCCCTGAGCGTTGTGTCGAATGTCCAGATCCGCATCTTGCTACTCCCTGAAACCCGCTTCTCTTGTGGGGCCGGAGACCGCTGATGCGGCCCGCCCGGCCCCAATACCCAAGCCTAATCCCGTCAGATTACTCCTGCGGGACGCCCTCTTCCTTCTTCTTCTTCTGCAGGAACGTCATCATCGAGCGCAGTTCCTTGCCGACGGTTTCAACCGGCTGCGTCTTGGCTGCTTCCCGCATGGCGAGGAAGTTGGCGCGGCCCGAGCGGTTTTCGTCCATCCACTGTTTGGCAAATGCGCCGGACTGGATCTCGGAGAGGATCTTCTTCATCTCCTTGCGGGTTTCGGCGGTGATGATGCGGGGCCCGGCGGTGTAGTCGCCGTACTCGGCGGTGTCGGAAACCGAGTAGCGCATGTAGCCCAAACCGCCTTCATAGATGAGGTCGACGATCAGCTTCAGCTCATGCAGGCATTCAAAGTAAGCGATTTCGGGAGCGTAGCCAGCCTCGGTGAGCGTTTCGAAGCCGGCGCGGATGAGTTCAGAGACGCCGCCGCAAAGCACCACCTGCTCGCCGAACAGATCCGATTCGGTCTCTTCGCGGAACGAGGTTTCGATCACGCCCGCCTTCAGGCAGCCCAGCGCCAGGGCATACGCCAGCGCGTTCTCAAGGGCCTTGCCGGAGGCGTTCTGTTGCACGGCGACCAGCGCCGGCACGCCGACGCCTTCGGTGAACAGTTCACGCACGCGGTGGCCGGGCGCCTTGGGGGCGATCATCGATACGTCGACGTCAGCCGGCGGCACGATCTGGCCGAAATGGATGTTGAAGCCATGGGCGAACATCAGCGTCTTGCCGGCGGTCATGTTCGGAGCGATTTCTTTTTCGTAGACCAGCGCCTGCACATGGTCGGGGACCAGGATCATGATGACGCTGGCGATCTTCGAGGCGTCGGCGGCGGACATGATCCGCAGCCCGGCGGCTTCGGCGCGCTGCCAGTTCGGCGTGCCGGCCATCTCGGCGACAACCACGTCGACGCCGGAATCGCGGAGGTTCAGCGCATGGGCGTGGCCCTGGCTGCCGTAGCCGATAATGGCCACCGTCTTGCCTTCGAGCCGCGACAGCGACCCGTCTTTTTCGTAATAGCGGTTTGGCATGTGTTTCGTTTGTCCTTATCTCGATTCAACGGTTTCACTCTGGGATCTGGGCACTGGCGGCGCGAGCCGCAGTTTCTTCGCTTCCAGCGACACGGCGACGCCGCCCGAACGCGTCACCTCGATCTCTCCATACGAGCCCATCACGGCGATGAACTCGCTTAACTTCTCACTCTCGCCGGTGGCCTCTATCACGAAGCCCTCCAATGAGCTGTCCACAACGCGTGCCGCGAAGATCTCGGCCTCTTTCAGGATTGCCGTGCGGCTCTCCATCGCGGCCCGGACCCGCATCAGCACAAGCTCGCGCACTACCGACTGCACTTCAGTCAGATCGGTAGCCTGCAAAACGTTCACCAGCCGGTTCATCTGCTTGATCACCAGCGCCCTCAGCCTGGCCTCGACGTCGACCACGATGGTCATCCGCGATAGCGTCGGATCCAGCGTCCGGGCGACGGTGAGCGACTCGATATTGTAGCCGCGCTGGGTCAGCAATCCGGTCACGCGCATCAGCGCGCCCGGCTTGTTCTCCATCAGCAATGAAATGGTCATGAGCATGGCTATAACGACTCCTATTCCCTCTCCCGGCCTCTACTCCGGCACCGTGACCGGCCGTGGCGGCGCCAGCACCATCTCGTTGATCGCCCCGCCCGCCGGCACCATCGGGTAGACGTTTTCGAACGAGGACACGCGGACGTCCAGCAGATACGGACCCGGCTCGTCCACCGCCTCCCTCAGCGTCCGCTCCAGTTCGAGCGGCGACCGCACGATCTTCGCCTTGATACCGTAGGCCGCGCCCAAGTGCTCAACATTCGGAAAGGTGTTGATCTCAACCGACGACAGCCGGTTGTTGTAAAACAGTTCCTGCCACTGACGGACCATGCCCAGGTAGCCGTTGTTCATCACCACGACCTTCACATTCAGCCCGAAGTTGGCCAGCGTCGCCAGTTCAGGCAGCGCCATCTGGAAACCGCCGTCGCCGCAGATGCAGAACACCAGCTTGCCCGGATGCGCCATCTGCGCGCCGATTGCCGACGGCAACCCGAAGCCCATCGAGCCCAGCCCGCCGGAGTTCACCCACAGCCGGGGTTCGTCGAAGCGGATAAACTGCGCCGCCCACATCTGGTGCTGCCCGACGTCGGAGGCCACAATCGCCTTGCCGTCCGAGATCTTATTGATCTCGTACATCAGCTGCTGCGGCTTGATTTCGTCCACGCCAAACACGGGCTCGAGCGGGTGCTCGTCCTGCCAGGCATGAACCACGCTCCACCACGCCTTCCGGTCGGCGTCGCGCAGACCCTGCATCTCCGGAGCCAGTTCCTTCAGCGCCTTCACCAGTTTGGAAAGCACCCTCTTCGCATCGCCCACGATCGGCAGGTCAACGGCCCGGTTCTTGCCGATTTCGGCCGGATCGATGTCCACATGGATCACCCGCGCATGTGGCGCGAAGGAGCTCAGCCGGCCCGTCACGCGGTCGTCGAAGCGCACGCCCAGCGCGATCAGCAGATCGCACTCATACATGCCCATGTTGGCCGCGTAGGAGCCGTGCATGCCCGGCATCGAGATGAAATTGGGATGCGATCCCGGCAGTGCGCCCAGGCCCATCAGCGTGCAAACAGCAGGGGCGTCGAGCGTCTCCACCACGTCGCGAAGCTCCTCATGCGCATTCGAAGCGATGATGCCGCCGCCGGCGTAGACATAGGGCCGCTTGGCCTCCCACATCATCTGCGCCGCCCGCCGGATCTGGCCGGCATGGCCTTCGGTCACCACCTTGTAGCCCGGCAGGTGGATCTCGTGCACCGGCGCGTACTGAGCCTGCCCCTGGAAGGCGTCCTTGGTGATATCGACCAGCACCGGACCGGGCCGGCCCGTGCTGGCAATGTGGAACGCTTCGTGGATGGCATGGGCGATCTCGTCGGCCCGCGTCACCAGGATGTTGTGCTTCGTGCAGGGACGGGTGATGCCGAACGTGTCGGCTTCCTGGAAAGCGTCGGTCCCAATCAGCGTCGAGGTCACCTGCCCGGTGAGCGCGACAACCGGAATCGAGTCCATCAGCGCGTCCACCAGGCCCGTGGTCAGGTTGGTTGCGCCCGGACCCGACGTCGCGCAGCAAACACCAACCTTACCCGTCGCTCTGGCATAGCCCGACGCCGCAAACGCGGCATTCTCTTCGTGCCGCACCAGTACGTGCTGGATCGGGTCGTCGTAGATCGCGTCATACAGCGGCAGCATCACTCCGCCGGGATAGCCGAACATCACATCCACGCCCTCGCGGGCCAGACACTCCAGAAGGATGTGTGCGCCGTTCTTCAGGTTCGACATAAGCTCTTATCGCTTCCTCTCAGGCCGCCGCATCGGGCCGGTAGCCGGATTCAATTCGTCTATATGCGAGAAAGGCCACCATCGGGTCGCTGCCCGCCTGGTGGCCTTGATCTTGCTTTTCTTAAGCGCCGTGGCTCACTCAGGCGGGTCCGTGCGGGCGGATTCCGATCCGAATAATGCCTACAGCGACGGAGTTTACAGACACACGTGCGGCGTTCCTGTTTGCGAGGATTACTTGTGCCGCATGCGCCATCTCTTAGAGCTTAAGACAGTAGCCCTGGAAATGCAACCTGCCACGGAAATAAAAAACGCTTATGCCACCATCACAAAGCAGCAAGAATCCGGCCTCCGGCCGCCGCCGGCGCCCCGGCCCGCCCCAAAAAGGAATGAGGCCCTGAGATTTTGGGGTCTCAGGGCCTCTGTCAGAGGGGCTATGTGAGGATCTGGGTATCCTCACTGGGATGCATGAAGTCGATGACGACTTATGTAATTGATCCTAGTCTAGCAAGCCGAGAATCGGACCCGCAACACCTATTTTATTAATCTTTCCCTAATCCTCGTAAACTGCCTTCTTCGACTTCTCGAGGAAGCGCTGGATGTAGTGTGTGTCGATCTCGGCGTCGCGGAAGGCTTGGTCCTTCAGGATGCGCTGGTGCAGGGGGATCGAGGTATGGATGCCCTCCACCACGAACAGGTCCAGCGCCCGCAACAGCCTGGCGATGGCCTCCTCGCGGTTAGACCCATGCGCGATCAGCTTGGCGATCATCGAATCGTAATACGGCGGAATCACTCCATCAACGTAGGCCGCCGTGTCCACCCGGATGCCGATGCCGCCCGGCACGTTCATCGCCTTGATGCGGCCCGGCGAGGGGGTAAACGTCTCGGGATGCTCGGCGTTGATGCGGCACTCGATAGCGTGGCCGCGCATCACGATCGGCCGGTCGAGGATGTCGGCCAGCTTTTCGCCCGCCGCCACCCGGATCTGGGTCTTCACCAGGTCGACGCCGGTGATGAACTCGGTCACAGGGTGCTCCACCTGGATGCGCGCGTTCACCTCGATGAAAAACAGGCTGCCGTCGGTATCCATCAGGAACTCCACCGTCCCGGCGTTGGTATAGCCGATCGCCTCGAAGGCATCCTTGATGGCCTTCATGGTGGCCTCGCGGACCTCGGGTTTCAGCACCGGCGATGGCGCTTCCTCGATCAACTTCTGATGGCGCCGCTGCACCGAACATTCGCGTTCGAACAGCACCTCGACGTCGCCATGGTGGTCGGCGATCACCTGGAATTCGATATGCCGCGGCCGTTCGATAAACTTCTCGACATAGATGTCGGCGCAGGAAAACGACGAACCCGCCTCCTGCGACGCCTGTATGAACAGTTTCGGCAGTTCCTCGGGCTCGCGGACCACTCTCATGCCACGGCCGCCGCCGCCAGCAGACGCCTTCAGGATGACCGGGTAGCCGATTTCGGCAGCCACTTCCAGCCCTTCCTCGGCATCACGCAATATGCCTTCCGACCCCGGCAGAATCGGCACGCCGTGGGCTTTCATCACCTCGCGGGCGCGCTGTTTCAACCCCATCAGGCGCGTCACTTCCGGGCTGGGCCCGATGAACTTGATGCCCGAGGTCTCGCAAACTTCGGCGAAATCGGCATTCTCGCTCAGGAAACCGTAGCCGGGGTGGATGGCCTGGACGTTGGTGATCTCGGCGGCGCTGATGACCGACGGAATGTTGAGGTAGCTCAACGCGCTCTTGGCCGGTCCGATGCAGACGGCCTCGTCGGCGAACCGGACGTGGAGCGAGTTGCGGTCGGCTTCGGAGTAGACGGCCACCGTCTTGATGCCCAGGTCCCGGCAGGCGCAGATGACGCGGAGTGCGATCTCTCCGCGATTGGCGATCAGGATCTTCTGAAACATGTTGTTGGTCGGCGTCGAGGGCCTAATTCGGCTTCACCAGGAACAGCGCCTCGCCGTATTCCACGGGCTGGCCGTTTTCAACCAGGCGTTTCACCACTGTGCCCGAGATCTCCGATTCAATCTCGTTCATCAGTTTCATGGACTCGATGATGCACAGCACCTTGCCGGGCTGGATACGGTCGCCGGCCTGGATGAACGGCGGCGAGCCGGGCGAGGGGGATTCGTAGAACGTCCCCACGATGGGCGAGGTCACCGTTTGCAGCGACGGGTCTGTCAGGTCAGCCAGTCCGCCGCCCGCGCCTGCCGCGGGACCCGGCGCGGGTGCTGCATGAACAGGCGGGGCAACATGCACCCCAGGCGCGGCCGCGGGCGCAGCCGCCGGAATCATGATCTCCTGCGTCACGCCTCCGTGGCGTTTGATCCAGACCCGGTTCTCGCCGCGCTGCACCTCAAGTTCGGCGATGCCGGATGCGACAACCGTGTGGATCAGGTCTTGAATCTCTTCAATGGTCATGATGCGAGTACCAATAATTCCTTCGCTGTGGGGGTGAGGATCTCGGCGCCCGTCTCGGTCACCAGGATGGTGTCTTCGATCCGGACTCCGCCGTATCCCTCCAGGTATGCCCCTGGTTCGATGGTGATTACCATGCCGGCCTCGAGCGTGTCCGCCGAGGTCCGGCCAATGCGCGGGTCCTCATGAATCTCCAGGCCCAACCCATGGCCGGTGGAGTGCATGAAGGCTTTGTCGAGTTTCCGCTTCTTCAAGGACTGGCGGGCGGCCTCGTCCACCTTGCAGGCTTGCACGCCCGCGCGGACCATGCCGAGCGCCGCCAATTGCGCCTCGAGAACGGCTGAATGAAGATCTGTGGCTTTCGCCGTGGGACGTCCCAGGTAGGCCATGCGCGTCATATCGCTGGCGTAGCCGTCCAGGCATGCGCCCATGTCCACCAATAGTAGCCGATCCCTGCCCACCTGGACCGGCCTCGGACGGGCATGAGGAAGCCCTGAATGCTCGCCAGAGGCGACGATGGTCTCAAACGACGGTCCCGACGCGCCGAGTTTGCGCATCTCGAAATCAATGGTGGCCGCCAGCGCCAGTTCCGTGGTCTCCGGCTTCACCTTCCGGATCGCCTTCTCATAGACCTTCGACGCCAGCAAAACCGACCGCCGGATCAGTTCAATCTCAAATGCCGACTTCACCATCCGCTGCCGGTCCACCAGCGTGCCCACGCCGGTCAACTTCGTCTTCTTTCCGAACACCGCCGATGCCACCAGCCACTGCTGATGCGTCACGCGCGCCGCTTCCAGGGCGATCCTCGATATTGGCTTGCGCGCGATGTCTTTCACCGCGTCGGTCCAGGTGGACCCGGTCAGCACTTTGACGGCGCAATCGCATTCCGCCGACGCCTGGAAGTTGTAGCGGGGATCTGTGTAAAGGACGGATTTCTTTGGGGATACCAGCAGCAGCGCATTGCTGCCCGTGAAGCCGGACAGGTAACGCACATTGGGCGGATGCGACACCAGCATCGCTTCGGCCTTCGACAAGGCGAGCGTCTCCAGCAGCCGGGCGCGCCTCGACGGACGGGGATCGGGAACTACAGGCAAACCTCTCAATTGTAACATCGGGGGCGGCCCGGACCGCCTGAATTACCACTTCCGCCGCCACCCCCGCCACCACTGCGCACTTTCCAAACCCAGCGCATTCCAACACAGGTCAATTGCCGCCGCCTCTCCACGCCCGATTCGCTCCGCCGTGACCTCAGCAGGGATGCTCACCAACCGCCCGAGCCGCTCAAACGCCATCTCGCGCTGCCGCCCCTCCGTGCGCGTCATAACGTGCCACACCGTCAGGGCGTCTTCCTTCCGGGCGTTGTCCAGGATCTCCCGTATCGCTGTCTCTGACGGCGTCTCGGCAAAACGCCGGGTCGCCTCAACCAACTTGGCCGGCGCATCCCTGAGGAACGGGATCCCCGGACCCGCGTCCCTCCTTGTCAGGCAGCGCGCCCCAGCCGGCACGAACGACTCCATACCGGCATGAAGAAAGGCCACCCACCCGGTCTCCACGTCCAGCGTTCCATTGCCCTTCCTGTCTACCGTAAGCGTGTACTGGCATCCCAGATCTACCGCCCGCGACGATGGCGTGTCCACGACGAACGCCCCGGGCGGCGCCAGAATGAGCGCGTGCATGGTGCCGGCCCGCAGATCGAACCGGTGATACCCTGACCGCGATTCGGCAATGCTCAGTTCGCCCGAAGGCGCGAGTTCAACTTGCCCAAACCCCTCGGCCCAGAGCCGCCTGGACTCGCCAGCCCCCGTGCGCACAACTTCGCCCGCAACCAGCGCCCGATCCTCCATCTTCCAGGCGGTGGCCGCAGGCGGCGGCACTGACATGGCCTGCCAGAGCGCCGCCCCGGCCAACAGGCAAGCGGCGGCAGCCCCGGGAATCCACCGCCTTCGCGGAACGGGCGCCTTCGAATGTTTAAGCCTGAGCTGGCCCAGGACCGATTCCAGCCTCGCCACTGCCGGCTCCGCCTGGCCGCTGCCATCCCAAAGATAATCGTCCTTCATGGCGCCTTCCCCACGTTAATTCTCTCCCTCAGCAACTTCATGCCCCGCGTCAGATTCACCCTGACCGAACCCGCCGTGAGTCCCGTCTGCTCGGCGATTTCCGGCCCGGTGAGCCCTTCCACCAGCCTCAGCACCAGCGTCTCCCGGTATGCCTCGGGCAGTTCCTGAATGCAGGCGAGGATCCGCAACGCCTCCAGCCTCGACTCTGCCGGCGGGCCCGCCGCGGCCAGAGTCGCCGGGACCTCAACCATCCACTTCCTGGACCTCATATAATCGGCCGCCTTGCTCCTGGCAATCGACGCCAACCACCCGCCGAACGCCCCTCCATCGCGCAACGCCGGCAGCCGGTCCATGGCCGACATGAAGACGTCCTGCACCAGATCCTCGGCGTCCGGAGCCGGCACGCGCGCAAGCAGAATCCCGTGGACCATCCTCACGTACCTCGTGTAAAGTTCCCCAAACGCGGCTCGGTCTCCCGCGCTCGCGCAGTGCACGAGTGAGAGAATCCGGGCCGCGTTCGCTGGAAACGCCAAGGTCGGCGACATGTCCTCAATTAGACGCAAGCAGGCCGGCAACGTCCCGGTCGCCCGCGGCGCCGCTGACGTACTTCGCCAGTTGCCTGGCCGGTTCGTTGTTCTTCACCGGGATCAGCGCCGATGTCTGGCTGCCTTCATAGCTGGCCACCACACGGATCACCCACTTGCCCTCCGCCGGCCACTGGCGCGTGATCGCGAACAATCCCGGTTTGGACAAAGCCTTCACCACCAGCGGCAAACTGGTCCGCTTGCCGCCCGCGATGCCTTCGGCCGTAGCCGTCACTTTCGCAGCGCTCGGGTTGCCGCACCCTGTCGGCATCAGCGTCACCACCGCGTTCATGGCCCGCGCTTCCGGGCTTGCCTCCGGATTGCCCAGCGTGATCCAGAAACCACCGGCCAGCATGGGAACACATACCGCCGCCACGGCCAGAGCCGCCCGGCATGCCATTGTCAATTTGCGCATCTTGTTCGCCCCTCCTTTGGGCTGCAACGTATGCCCTCAAAGACGGATCCCAACGCAGGAGTGCTAACAACGTGTGCTCGATTCGCCGCTCCATCTCCGGCTATCAGTTATAAACTGGTGCGCATGAACACCACTCGACGCGGATTCCTCGCCTCGCTCGCCGCGGCGCCCCAGTTACTGGCACAGAATCCTCGCGACGTCCGCATCGTTGATGTCGCCACTTCGCGCGAAGACTATATCTACCGCGCCCCGCTCAAGTTCGGCGGCGCCATCGTCGACCGCGTCACCCTGCTCAACGTCAACCTCACCATCTCCGACCGCGCCGGCCGCACCGCCAAGGGCTTCGGCTCGATGCCCCTCGGCAACATCTGGGCCTTCCCTTCGAAGACCATGAATTACGCCCAGACCCTGGCCGCCATGCAGACCCTCGCCGCCAAGATCCGCGCCATCGCCGCCGCCTGCACGGACTACGCCCACCCTGTCGAACTCAACCACATCCTGGAACCCGCATGGCTCCGCGCCGGCGACGATACAACGCGTGAACTCAAACTCGCCGAGCCCATCCCGAAGCTCTGCACCCTGGTCACCGCCTCGCCCTTCGACGCCGCCCTCAACGACGCCTACGGCAAGCTCAACAAGCGATCTGTCTTCCATTGCTACGGCCGTGAGTACCTGCGCGAAGATCTTTCTCGCTATCTGGGGGCCGAGTTCAAGGGCCTTTTCCTCGGCCAGTTCGTCAACCGTGAGCCCAAGCCCCGCATGCCGCTCTATCATCTGGTCGGCGCGGTGGACCCCATCGTCGAGGCCGACATCCCCAAACGCCTCAACGACGGCTTGCCCGAAACCCTGCCCGAGTGGATCGACTACAACGGCCTCACCCATCTCAAGATCAAGCTGAACGGCGACAACCTGGCCTGGGACCGCGACCGCATCCTGACCGTCGACCGCGTCGCCGGCGAAGTCATGGCCCGCCGCAAGACCGAGAAATGGTTCTACTCGCTTGACTTCAACGAAAAGTGCCAGAGCGTCGAGTATCTGCTCGACATGCTCCGCCAGGTGAAAGAGAAATCACCCGCCGGCTTCGAACGCATCCAGTACATCGAACAACCCACCAAACGCGATCTCAAGGCAGACAAGCATAACGTCATGCACGAGGCCGCCAAACTCCGGCCGGTGGTGATCGACGAATCGCTGGTTGATCTTGAGTCACTTGCGATGGCCCGTGAAATGGGCTACTCCGGCGCGGCGCTGAAAGCCTGCAAAGGCCAGTCGCAGGCCCTACTCATGGCCGCCGCCGCGCAGAAGTGGAAGATGTTCCTCTGCGTCCAGGACCTGACATGCCCCGGCGCCTCGCTGATTCACTCGGCCGGACTCGCCGCCCACGTCCCCGGCGTCGCCGCTATCGAGGCCAACTCGCGCCAGTACGTCCCGGCGGCGAATAAGAAATGGGAAGCCAAGTTCCCCGGCATCTTCAACGTGAAGGATGGCCAGATGAATACCTCCATCCTCAACCGCCCGGGCCTGAGCGCGGTCTAGTTCCGCGCGTTGTGTGACAGCCGGGTCCGGATGGCCGCGGCCGAATCGAAGATGCTCTCGCGGCTGATGCCTGCGGCTTGATACATGGCGAAAATGTTCTCGTCCGGGGTTTCGGGCGAGATGGTGTGCGACGCGGCCAGGATGTAGCCGCCTCCGTCCGCTGTCATGCACTCGATGAGAGCTTCGGTCGTCCTGCGCACCTCGGCGGCACTGGCCCGCGGCAAGAGCTCCTGCGTGTCCACGCCGCCCATGAACGCCAGATGGGCGCCGAATTCACGCTTCAGTTCGAAAGCGTCCATGCCGGGGCAATTGGCCTGGACCGGGTTCAACACCTGAACGCCCATATCGATCAGGTCCGGGATGATGGGCCGCAACGCGCCGCAGCAGTGGTAGGCGACGGGCAGCGCATGCGCCTTGCCCACATCAATGACGCGTTGAAGGTGCGGGCGGACCAGGGCCCGCCAACTCGCCGGGCTCATCATGAGGCAGCGCTGCCCGGCGACGTCGTCGCCCGTCCAATACCAGTCGAGCGCGAACCGCCGGCAGGCCTCCTCTCCGAGGCGGATGGCGAAGTCGGCGCAGCGGCCGAACATCTCATTGGCGAGCCCGGCGTCGCCGGCCATGTCGGCCATGGCGTCTTCCATGCCCCGCAACCGCCAGTACATTTCGAAAACGCACGGCGAAACGTCGCAGCCGATGAAGGAGTCGCCGGGATTCTCGACGACCGGTCTCATAAGGTCCAGCAACTCCTCAACCCGCTCGTACGGAAACTCGTAGGCGAGCACCTGCTCTCGCGACACCCCGGCAAGCGGGTAATGCGAAATCTGATTGAACGAGAACTGGCGGAACCAGGTGATGCCCCACCAATCGGTGTGCGTCTCGCCATCGAGATCGTGAACGATGCCCTCCATGGCATAGTTGTTGTTCACCCACGTCTGGCGGACATCGTTGCCCATCGCTTCGGACAGGGCGTGGACAGGAATCTCAAGCATCGCCGCGAGATGGCGCGCAGTGTCCGGGTGGAACCACATGAAGACGGGAACGCGGTCCACCGGCTGCCTGGCCAGCGCCGCCGCCACACGTTTTCTCGACGTCATGGTTCCATCAGAGAGCGCCCGCCGCGTCCGCCAGCAGCGCCTTAGCCTCGGTCAGGTAGCGGTTCAACTCCACCGCTTTGGTGAACGACGCCTTCGCCGCCGCGGTCTGTCCCAAGCCCAGTTGCCCGAGTCCGGTCACGTAGAATCCCATCGCCTGCCGCAACTGCCGCGACTGCGCCTCGCCGAACTTGGCGAAGAAATCGCGCCTCGGCGTCCTCGTCATCGCATCCTGCCCGGCGTTGACCAGTGCCTCGAACACCTGCTTGGCCCGCGCCTTTTCGCCGAGTTCGACCAGCGACATGCCGCGGTAATACAGCAGCACCGCGCCTGAATCCACCGTCGCCCGCGGATTATCTTCGGTGCCGATCAACGCCGCGGCCGACTCGCGATACGCCTTCGCCGCGTCGTCCTTCTTTCCCATCGCAGCAAGCGCCTTGCCTTCCCAGTAATGGACCTCCGGCGCCCGCGAGCCGCGGTAGCTGCGCGTGGTCTCCAGATTTTCCGGATACTCGATGGCCGCCTTGTACGACGCCAGCGCCCCTGCGTAATCCTTCACCGCCATCTTCTTGTGGCCCTGATGAAGATTGGCGTCGGTCCAGGCGTCGGTCACCGAGAAGCGCGCCCCGCCTTCCCAGATATGGAAATGGCGGTTCTTCATGATCTCGATAGCGATGTCGTCCTGGCCTGCCAGCAGCCGCAGTTGCACTTCACGCGCTGCCGCGTCGTCGCGCTTGCGGACGTGTTCTTGGTTCTTGTCGATCACGGCCAGGCGCTTTTCCACCGGAGCCTGCGCCCACTCATACAGACGGTCGAGCTCGTAATACCAGAGCGCGTCGGCCGGATCGATCGACAGCGCTTTTTCGAGCGCCGCCGTGGCCTGCGGGACGGTCTTTTCATCCGTGCTCCAGGCCACCGCCAGATTGCGATGCGCCAGCGCCATGTTGGGATCGCGCTTCAGCGCCTCCTGCCACAACTTCACCGCCTCTGCCGGCTGACGGTCGTACAAATACAGCCCCATCAGATACGGCGGCCGCGGATCGGCCGGATTTAACTCCATCGCCGCCTTCAACGCCGGCAGTGATTCCCTTTGCCACGGGAACACCAGGTCCAGGCCCATCTTCGCCGCGCGCTCGAAATGCGCCTTCGCCGTCGCCGCCTGATTCATCCGCAGCGCCAGCCATCCGCGGTAGTACGCCACCATCGGCGACTGCACGGGCATCTGGTCAAGCAACAACGTGGCCTCCTGGTTCATGCCGGCATTCAAGCAATCCACCACCAGTTCCAGCCCCTCGTCCGGGAACGCACTGAACGTCGGCACCAGCTCCCCCACATTCCTGAATCCCCGCGGATCAATCGGATCGATCGCCGCAATTCTCTGACGCGCCTCCCGCGCCTCGCCGCCGCGGCCCAGCCGCATCAGAATGGTCGATTTCAACGACAGCGCCCGCGTGTTCCATTGATTGGTCACCAGCGACCTATCCAGCAACTCCAGCGCCCGGTCCAGGTTGCCCTTCCACGACGCCATCTCGGCCAGTTGAAAATACGATGCCGACTGCCACGCATACATCCACGCAGCCCTTTGCAGCGCGTCCTCGGCCTCCTTGTACCTCTCCTGCAGCTTCAACGTCAGCCCAAGGTAGTACAGCGATTCGCCGTCCTTCGGCCGCGTGTGGTTGTACGTCAACCGCGCGACAGCCCGCCGCAGCAACTTCTCGGCATCGGCATACTTCGCTCTCTTGATGTAGAGGATGCCCAGCGCCGTGTTTGCCTTCACGTCGTCCGGATCCCGCTTCAGCGCCTCTTCGTAGTAAGGGTCCGGTTCCAGCGCCGGGCTGTGGAACTGCTCCAGCCTCTGCGCCGCCAGCGTCAATTCCTCCACCGTCTTGAACCTCTCCGCTGGACCCGGAGGCACAACCACCTTCGGCTGCGGCTCCGGCTTCAACGTTTCAGCAGTATAGGAAACCAGTTCTCGGCCGCCGAACAACAGCGCCGCCTTTACGTCATCCTGCTTCGTCCCGGCCGGCAACGCGATCTCTTCCAACAGCGGACTGGCCGGATCGAAGTCGGCGACCTTCGACCACACTTCTTTGCCAGCCACCGTCACCACCGCCTTGGCCTGTTTGCGGATCGACGTCGTGTAGAATCCGGCCTTTGCCTTGCCGTCCTTGATCTCCAGGTTCACCGCCGCCTCCGTCGTCGCTCCCTTCGCGCCGCCGATACCGCGGAACGGATACCAGTACTGCTTCACCGACTTCGCTTCATAGGGCTGCATCCATGAATAGTCGGGCTGATTGTCCGACCACGCGCCCACCATCAACTCCAGATACGGCCCGTCCGTATCGCTCAAAACGTTGTCCCACATCCGCCCCGACGGCCCCGTCCCCCACGTGAAGAACTTCTTGCCCGGCACCTGGTGATGGTCGGCAACATGCATCGTGCCCGCCTGCTTGCCGTGATCATAGCCGGCAATGAAATCCTCTTCGTCGTTCACGCAGAACATCGAGATCGAACTCGGATGGTTCTTCCACCAGCTTGCGTCCACGCCTTTGCGGAAATCGATGCCGTTGTAGACCGAATCGGCGACCGGCCACTTCGCGTACTCGCGTTTGGCGTGCTGGGTCACCCACTGCGTCTTCGGCGGGAAGATGATCTGGTAGTCGTTGTTGGTGTGCACGGCGACGTTGGCGAAATACAGCAGCGAATTCGCGAGCGGCGTTGTGTTCAGCGCCGTCACCGTCGCCTCCAGCACCGACGACCCCGGCCTCAGCGTCAGCCCGATCGCCCACCGCATCCGGTCGCGAATCTCCATCTCGCCCACCCACACCGTCTTCGACCCGTCCTTGCCCGTCTCAGCCTTATACAGCGCGGGCTGGAAGCTCGACGTCCGGTGATGATGTGGCAGATTCCATTCAACGCCGCCCGAGATCCACGCCCCCAGCATGCCGATCAGCGCCGGCTTCACCACCGATTGCTTGTAGAAAAAGTTGTAGCCGTTCGTTTTGTCCACGGCCTCCCATATGCGCCCGCCGATCTCCGGCATCACGCACACCTTGATGTACTCGTTCTCCAGGCACACCAGCTTGTAGGTCTTGTCCGTCTTCTTTTCGGTCAGCGTGTCGTACATCGGCGACGGATAGATGTAGCCCTTCGCGCCCTGATACGTCCGGCCCGTGTAGAAGAACGGGTTGCGGTCCGGCGGTCCCGCCGGGTAGGTGGGGATCACGGTGTCGATCTCTTTCACGGTCACGCGCTCGGGCGCCGCCGGGGGCGTCTGCGCAAGCATCGGAATCAAGGCGAGGATCAAAATGAGGATGCGGGACATAGGTCTTTCCTTGGCTCAGAGCATATCAACATGCGGCCGCCATTTGGGATGGCCGAATCCGCAATCGGCAAACGCGCCCGCCGCGTCCGTTATCATTTAGACAGGATGATCAATGTTGGTTTCATCGGTTGGCGCGGCATGGTCGGATCCGTGCTGCTGCAGCGTATGCGTGAAGAGTCGGATTTCGAAGGCATCGAGTCCGTCTTCTTCACCACTTCGAACGTCGGCGGCCAAGCTCCGCCCGAAGCCGGTACCGGCGCCACTCTGCTCGACGCCTACGACCTGAAGGCGCTTGCCGCCTGCCAGGTCCTCGTCTCCTGCCAGGGCGGCGACTACACCGGCAAGGTCTATGGCGATCTCCTCAAAAGCGGCTGGAGGGGTTACTGGATCGACGCCGCATCAACGCTGCGCATGGCCGATGACGCGGTCATAATCCTCGACCCAGTGAATCGCGGCGTCATCGACGCTGCCCTGCAAAACGGCATCAAGACGTACGTCGGCGGCAACTGTACGGTCAGCCTCATGCTCATGGCTCTCGGCGGGCTGTTCCGCGAAGGTCTGGTCGAATGGGTTTCGTCGATGACCTATCAGGCCGCGTCCGGTGCCGGCGCGGCCAAGATGCTTGAACTCATGGCCCAGATGGACCGCCTCACCTCGGCCGCCAAGTCCGCTCCGAAGTCCGATGCCCTCACCGTCGAAACCGCCGTCACCGCCATGCAGCGCTCCGCCGAGATGCCCACCGCCGAATTCGGCGCGCCGCTCGCCGGCAGCCTGCTGGCCTGGATCGACAAGGAAATGCCCGCCGGCCAGACCCGCGAAGAATGGAAGGGCGAGACCGAGACCAACAAGATCCTCGGCACGTCGAAGACGATCCCCGTTGACGGCATCTGCGTCCGCATCGGCACCCTGCGCTGCCACAGCCAGGCCATCACCGTGAAACTCACCAAGGACGTGCCCATGGCCGACGTCGAGTCGATCCTGGCCTCCACGACGCCCTGGACCAAGGTTGTCCCGAATAACAAGCAGGACACGATTATCGACCTGACACCCACCGCCGTCACCGGCACGCTCACCGTGCCCGTCGGCCGCCTGCACAAGCTCCGCATGGGCCCCGAATACCTCGGCGCATTCACCGTCGGCGACCAGCTCTTGTGGGGCGCCGCCGAACCCCTGCGCCGCATGGTTCGCATCCTTCGCGAACACCTCGGCTAATCACTCGCTCAAATCGTGGAGCCGCGGCCGCCGGAGGCCGCGATCGCAGAGAGCGGGCGCCCCATCTGCCTTCTTGATCTGTACAGGTTTCCTGTACAATACACGCAGAGGCCCGGCATGCCCGTCGAAACAACCTACACCCAGCTCCGCCAGGAACTCGCATCCTTCCTCGACCGCGTCACCGCCGATCAGGAAGTCGTCGTCGTGCGCCGCCGCAACGCCCCCGACGTCGCCATCGTCTCGGCCTCCGAACTCGCCGGCCTGATGGAAACCGCCCACCTGCTCCGCTCGCCCCGCAACGCCAAACGCCTCCTCGCCTCGCTCAATCGCGCCAAGGCTTCAACCGGCGAGCCTTCCACGCCTTCCACCCTCCGTCGGAAGCTCAAACTTGAAACCACTGGCTAAACGCGACTGCGTCTTCCAGCCCGAATTCCTAGCCGACCTCCGCTACTGGGTCAAAGAGGACCGCCGCACCGCCCTCCGAGTCATGGATCTCGTCGAAGCCATCCTCCGCGATCCCTTCAACGGCCCCGGCAAGCCCGAAGCGCTGCGCTTCGACCTCGCCGGCTGCTGGTCGCGCCGCATCACCCAGGAACACCGCCTCGTCTACCGCGTCACCGCCCACCGCATCGACTTCCTCATCGCCCGTTACCACTATTAAGCTGGGTCCACCCACGGCCGCGTCCCATCCCACTCGTTCATCGCCTTCAGCCACGCGGCATGTCTCCCGCGCAACCGCGCCAACTCCTCCGCACCAGACGCCGCACCCGCAAGGTTCCGCTCCTCCAACGAGTCCACCTGCAAGTCGTACAACTCCTCCTCCGGCGGTCTGTTGTTGATGTACTTTGTGTACTTCCACCGCGCGTCCCGCACACCCTCGGTCTGCGGGATCCACGCATGCGGGAAATTGTGTTCGTAGAAGAACTCGCTCCGCCACGCCTCCCGGCTACCCCTCAGCGCCGGAATCAGACTCCGGCCCTGCATTCGCTCGCCGCCGCCCACGCCCGCCATGTCCAGCAGCGTTGGCGCGATGTCGATATTCAACGCCATCTGGCGCGTCCGCATCCCCCGCATCCGCGTCGTGCGCGGATCGTTCACGATCAGCGGCGTCCGGATCGACTCCTCATGCATGAACCACTTCCCCGCCAACCCGTGCTCGTTCAGGTAGAACCCGTTGTCGCCTGTGTAGACGATCACCGTGTTCTCCCTCAGCCCCCTCGCCTCCAGCGCCTTCAACATGTCGCCCACCGCCCGGTCCACACCCGTCACCAGCCTGTAGTACGACTTCACTGACTCCTGATACAGCCCCGGCGTGCCGAACCGCACCGCCCACCGCTTCCTCGCCTCGCTTCTTTGCACACTCAGCGGCAGCATCGAAATGTACTTCGGATCCGCCGTCTTCGGCAGCGGAATCGTCAAATCCCTATACAGCCCCTCGTCGCGCGGATCGTAGAGGAACTGCCGCGGATCGTCGTCCTCCACATGCGGCGCCTTGAAACTCACCGACAAACAGAACGGATCATCCGCCTTCGCCGTGTCGATAAACTCCACCGCCTGCTCAGACATGATCTGCGTCAGGTGCGGTCCCGGTTCGCCCTTCGGAAAATACCTCCCCTGCCCCCTGAAGCCGCGCCAGTAGTCATACCGGTTTTCCGGCAGTGTCCCGCCGTCCAGGCCATACTTTCCGATGAACCCGGTCCTGTAGCCCGCCTTGCCCAGCAGCGCCGGATACGTACGGTCGAACTGCTCGTCATTGAACTGCTGGTTGAATGCCAGGATGCCGTGCTTGCGCGCATAGAGCCCGCTGAAGAAGCTGGCCCGGCTCGTCACGCAAATCGCCGTCGTCACGAAGTTGTTCTCAAACGTCACGCCGCTCCGTGACAGCCCGTCGATATTCGGCGTCTGGATCGTCCGGTTGCCCATGCACCCCAACGCATCCCATCTGTGGTCGTCGCCCAGCAGGAACAACAGATTCGGCCGCTTGGCCTGCCCGCGCAGGATGCCCGCCGCCGCCGTGCCTAGAAACGCTCTCCGTGTCGTTGCCATGGCTGCCATCATAGTTCAATCCCGTTGCGATTAGACTGATACCCAGGACCCATCCTCCATGAACCGCCGTACCCTCATCGCATCCAGCCTCTTCGGCATCGCCGCAGCGCCTCGCACAGCCGCCCGCGCTCTTCCGCCGCAATCGTTGCTCGCCGCCGACGCCGACAAGTACTGGGGCCAGGTCCGCAAGGAGCAGTTCCTTCTGCCAGACTGGCGGCACTTCCTCAACAACGGCAGCCTTGGCGTCGCGCCCCGCCCCGTCATCGACGCCGTGTTCGACTTTGAACGCACCGGTGACGCCCGCAGCGGCGAGGACTACCCCCGCTGGGGCTACGAAACCCTCGCTGAAGAACGCACCGAACTCGCTGCCTTCCTCGGCTGCAAAGAGGACTCGCTCGCCATCACCCATTGCGCCACCGAGTCCATGTCCATGATCGCCGCCGGACTCGATCTCAAAGCCGGCGACGAAGTCCTCATCACCAACGAAGAACATCCCAGCGGCAAGGCGCCCTGGCATCGCCGTGCCCAGCGCGACGGGGTTACAGTCCGCGAGGTCACGATCCCCCACCCGCCCAAATCCTCCTCGCAACTCGCCGATCTGCTCATCTCTGCCATCGGCTCCCGCACCCGCGTCCTCAGCTTCAGCGGCATCCTCACCGGCACCGGCGTCATCATGCCCATGCGCCAGATCTGCGACGCCGCCCGCGCCAAAGGCGTCATCACGGTCATCGACGGCGCCCACGTCAACGGCCAGATCCCCTGCCGTCTCGACGACACCGGCTGCGACTATTACGCCGGCAGCCCCCATAAGTGGATGTTCGCCCCGGCCGGCTCCGGCATCCTCTATATCCGCGAAGAGAACCTCGACCGTCTCTGGCCCACAATCGTCACCGGCGGCTGGGACGACAAATCCGCCAAGGCCGCCCGCTTCATGAGAATCGGCACCAACAACCGCGCCATCGTCACCGGCCTCATCGCCGGCCTGCGCTTCCTCAATCAGCTCGGACCTGAGAACGTCTACTCGCGCATCCACTCCCTCGCCCGCCGCACCTACTCGCTCGCCGCCGCGCGTCCTTATCTCGAACATGTCAGTTCCGCCGACCCGTCCCTCTACGGCTGCCTCGTCACCATCGGCTTCCGTGGCGCCAAGCTCGACGAACTCTGGCGCAAGGCGCGCGAGCGCAAGATCTGGGTCTACGGTTCGGCCCGACTCCGCCTTTCGCACCACATCCATACCCGCCCCGAGGACATCGACGCATTCTTCGCCCTCACCGACGAACTGCTCGGCGGCAAAGCGTAAGGCCCTGTTTCGTTCCTGATCCGCCCGTTATAGTGGGAGCGTGGCTGAGACTGTCTTCGCCGCCCGCAGCATCACGAAGGTCTACGACATGGGAGAGGTGAGTGTCCAGGCCCTCCGGGGCGTGGACTTCGACCTCTTCGCCAACGAGCTCGTCGTGCTTCTCGGCCCTTCCGGTTCAGGTAAATCGACACTGCTCAACATCCTCGGAGGCCTCGACCGCCCCACCTCTGGCTCAGTCAACTTCCGTGGACGCGACCTCAGCACGGCCGGCGATTCTGAATTGACGCAGTACCGCCGGTTCGAGGTTGGCTTTGTCTTTCAGTTCTACAACCTGATCCCGAGCCTGACTGCCCGCGAGAACGTCGCCATCGTGACTGAAATCTCGCGTGCGCCAATGAAACCGGAAGACGCGCTTGCACTCGTCGGACTCCACGATCGCCTCGACCACTTCCCCTCCCAGCTCTCCGGCGGACAACAGCAGCGCGTCGCCATCGCGCGGGCTATTGCAAAAAACCCTGGCGTGCTGCTCTGCGACGAGCCCACCGGCGCGTTGGACTCCGCCACTGGCATCCTCGTGCTCGAGGCCATCGAGCGCGTCAACCGCGAACTGGGCACCTCCACGGCCGTCATCACGCACAACGCCGACATCGCCGCCATGGCCGACCGCGTTATCCACCTCAGCGACGGCCTCATCTCAAACATCGAGGCTAATGCGGCAAAAAAGAGCCCCCGGGAGATCCACTGGTGATCCGCGCCATCGACAGAAAGCTGTTCCGCGACCTCTGGCGCATGAAGGGCCAGGCCCTGGCGATCGCCATGGTGATCGCCAGCGGCGTCGCCACCTACATCATGTCGGTGAGCACCCATCATTCGCTGCGCCTCACACAGGAGATCTTCTACCGCGACTACCGCTTCGCCGGCGTCTTCTGCTCGCTTAAACGCGCCCCCGAGTCTCTCACCGCCAGGATTCGCGCCATCCCCGGCGTGGTCCAGGCCGAGACGCGGGTCTCCGCTGCCGCCCGTCTCGAACTTGACACCTATCCCGATCCCGTCACCGCCCGTATCGTCTCCCTGCCCGACTCCGGCGAGCCCATCCTCAACGCCCTCTACCTTCGTTCCGGAAGGATGCCCGATCCGCTGAGGGAAAACGAAACCCTGGTCAGCGAGACCTTCGCCACCGCCCACTCGCTCAGGCCCGGCAATCAAATCACCGCCGTCATCAATGGCCGCCGGCGCCGCTTGGTGATCTCCGGCATCGCCCTCAGCCCTGAGTTCATCTACCCGCTCGCCCCAGGGTCTCTGGTCCCGGATTTCAAGAGCTACGCGATCCTGTGGATGACCCGAAAACCCCTGGCCTCGGCCTACGGCATGGACGGCGCCTTTAACGACGCGGCCCTCACTATCCTCCCCGGCGCCAACCCGCAGGACGTCGTGAACCGCCTCGACGACCTCCTGCGCCGCTACGGC
>JACZJQ010000056.1 GCA_014860455.1 Bryobacteraceae bacterium
ATGTGTATAAAGAGACAGCTTCGGCGCGTCGGGGGCCGCCGGGCGCGCGGGCGCGGGCGTCAGGGCCTGGATGGCGCGCCAGATACGGGCGACGGCGGTCTTGCGGTCGGTGAACTTCTTTACCGGCTTCAGGTCGTCGAAGGGAACCACGCCGGCAAACTCGTTCCAGACCTCCGCAAACCGGGCCAGCGGCCAGGCGGCGGAGAGCTTGGCGAGTTCCTTCTCGGAAGAGAAGCTGCCTTCGAAGTTTTCGACGCGGGCGAGCCGGTCCTCCTCGAAGGCGGAGAACGCCGTGATGGTGTTGTCGGTGCTGATGGTGAATGTGGTCATGGTGATTGTCCTTTCGGGTTTGTGATGGGTGTTGCGGCCTAGTAGTCCAAGCCTTTCGCGTCCACCGCGCTGCGGTCGCCCAGGGCGGCAAGCACGTAGGCGAGTTCCTGGCTGACGTGGCCGAGGTCGCCGGCGTAGCCCCAGTTGGCGGACTCGGCGGCCTGGCTGCGTTTGTGCTCGTCGAGGCGTTTGGCGATGCGTTTGAGCAGGTCGTGGCATTCGGCATGGCGCTCGGCGTAGCAGGCGGCGGCGGTTTGTTTGGCTTGGGTGTTCCTCATGGTGAACCCATTCATCGCTTCGGTTCCGATTAGAAGCAAGGCGAATGATCGAACCGGGGCGAAGAATCTTCAATGGCGCTGCTGAGTCTCCGCGCGTACGCCAAACATCGCGGCGTGAGCCTGGCGGCCGTACAGAAAGCGATCAAGTCGGGCCGGATTGCCACGACCGCGGACGGCTCGATTGACTCCGAACGCGCCAATGCCGACTGGAGCGCCAAGACGCGACCAGGGCAGAAACGGCGTTCGCCGGCGCCGGCGATTGTCGCGCCGGTGGTTCCGTTTGTGGAGCCGCCGAGAAGTGATCCGGGCGGCGCCGGAGGCCTTGATTACTTCCGAGCCCGTGCCATCCGCGAGAGCTACCTGGCGCGGCTGGCGAAGATCGAGTTCGAAGAGAAGTCTGCGAAGTTGGTGAGCCGCGATGAGGTGCAGGTCGCGGCGTTCACAAAGGCGCGCACCGTGCGCGACAGCTTGCTGAACATCCCGGACCGGCTGGCCGCGACGCTTGCCGCCGAAACCGATGCCGACAATGCGCACCAGATGCTGACCGTGGAGATTCGAAAGGCGCTTGATGAACTCGCTGGCGCAGACCGCGACTGAGGTCTACAACGAAGCCTTCGACTCTGGCCTCAGGCCGGATCCGCTGCTCACGGTGTCGGAATGGGCGGACCGGTATAGGCGGCTGTCTGGCAAGTCGGCCAGCGAGCCGGGCCCGTACAGGACGGACCGGACGCCATACTTGCGAGAGATCATGGACGCGCTGTCGCCGCTATCGCAGGTCGAGCGTGTGGTGGTGTCCAAAGGGGCCCAGCTGGGCTATACAGAAGCCGGGAACAACTGGGTCGGCTACGTCATCCACAAGTCGCCTGGGCCGATGATGCTGGTGCAGCCGACCGTTGAGATGGCCAAGCGCAACTCGAAGCAGCGCATTGATCCGCTGATCGAGGAGAGCGAGCCGTTGCGCCAGTTGGTGAAAAGCCCGCGCTCGCGCGATTCGGGCAACACCGTCTTGTCGAAGGAGTTCCCCGGTGGCGTGCTGGTGATGACGGGCGCCAACTCCGCCGTGGGGCTGCGCTCGATGGCCGTACGGTATCTGTTTCTGGATGAGGTGGACGCTTATCCGGGCGATGTCGACGGCGAGGGCGACCCCATCAATTTGGCCTTCGCGCGCACCCGGACCTTCGCGCGGCGGAAGGTCTTCATGGTGTCGACGCCGCTGATCACGGGGTTGAGCCGGATCGAGGCGGCATACGCAGAGAGCGACCAACGGCGCTTCTGGGTGCCGTGTCCGCATTGCGGCGAATTTCAGGTGCTGCGGTTTGAGCGGCTGCGCTGGCCGAAGGGCGAGCCGCAGAAGGTCGCCTACATCTGCATCGGTTGTGAGAAGCCGATCTTCAATCACCACAAGGCCGCGATGCTTCCGCGTGGCGAGTGGCGGCCTGAGGCGGTAGGCGATGGACGGACGCGCGGCTACCACCTGTCGAGCCTTTACAGCCCGGTGGGCTGGTATGGCTGGGACCGTGCGGCCGACGACTGGGAGAAGGCTCAAAAGGACGTCGAGCGTTTGAAGTCGTTCGTGAACCTGGTGCTGGGCGAATCCTGGCAGGAGCGAGGCGAAGCCCCCGACTGGCAGCCGCTGTACGACCGGCGGGAGGATTATGCGCTCGGCACGGTGCCGAGTGGCGGGCTGTTTCTCACTGCCGGCGCCGATGTCCATCCGAACCGGATCGAGGTGGAAGTGGTCGCCTACGGTCGGTCAAAGGAATCCTGGTCGGTGGACTACCGGGTCTTGATGGGAGACACCGCCCGGCCCGAAGTCTGGCGGCAGCTTGACGCCGTGCTGGATGAAGAGTTTCCGCATGCCCACGGAGTGCGGCTGCCGATCCGCGTGCTGTGTGTGGACTCGGGCTACAACCCGCGCATCGTCTATGACTGGGTGCGCGCCCATCCGCAGGCATCGTGGGGTCCGGCCGGAGCACGCGCCCCGCATCCGAAGTCCGCTGTGGCAGTGAAGGGCACGGGACGGACGGACCGGCTGATCTTGGGCGCATCACCAGTTGATGCCAGCAAGCGCCGTGGCACGAGGCTGTGGTCGCTGGGCACGCCCGTCGCGAAATCGGAACTGTACAGCAGGCTGCGGCTGGCCCCGCCAACTGAAGAGAGTGGCGAGACTTTCTCGGCAGGGTATTGCCACTTCCCCCGCTATGAGGAGGATTACTTCCGGCAGCTGACGTCGGAGAGTTTCATCAAGGGCCACTGGGTGTTGGGCGCCAACGCGAGGAACGAAGCCCTGGACGCGAGGGTTTATGCTCGCGCGGCCGCATCGATCTATGGGATCGACCGTTTCATCGAGCGCCACTGGCGCGAGCTCGAAGCCGCTGTGGCGAAAACGGAAGGAGCGTCGGATGTCGCCGGTGATATGCCGGCACCGTCGGGGCCGCCTCCGATTCGCCGTGTCGTTGTCCGCTCGAACTGGATTCAACGCTAAATGGCTTACACCGAATCCCAACTTGAAGCGCTCGAAGCGGCGCTGGCGAGCGGTACGCTTCGGGTTTCGTTTGAAGGCCGCAGTGTCGAGTACCGCAGCGTCGACGAGATCAAGAAGGCGATCGCCGAGGTGAAGGCCGGCCTGGCAGTAGCGAATCCCGCGACGCCCCGCACGCGCATGATCCGGGTCTACACGGAGAAGGGTTTCTAGGGGATGGGTTATTGGCGCAACCTCATCCGGGCGGCGGTCCCGGCGCTGCGCTTGGGCGCAGGATACGAGGCTGCTGCTACGACGCGCCGCACGCAGGGCTGGAATCCGTCGACCGATGGCATCAACGCCCTGGTGAGTGGCGGAGGTGACGCGCTCCGGTCCCGTTCGCGCGACATGGTGCGGCGCAATGCCTGGGCATCGAATGCGATCGACAGCTTCGTCGCCAACTCGGTCGGCACCGGGATCAAGCCGCAATCGAAACACCCCGATGCGGCGGTCAAGCGGAAGCTCCAGAAGCTGTGGCTGCGCTGGACCGATGAGGCCGATGCGTCGGGGCTCACTGATTTCTACGGGCTGCAGGCCTTGGTCTGCCGGGCAACGGTCGAGGGCGGAGAGTGCATTGTACGGCTGCGGCCGCGCCGGCCCGAGGACCGTCTGAGTGTGCCGCTGCAACTGCAAATGCTCGAGGCCGAGCATCTGCCGGCATCGCGAAACGAAAACCTGGCGAACGGCAATGTCATCCGCGCCGGGATCGAATACGACAAGATCGGTCGCCGCGCGGCGTATCACCTCTACCGCGAGCATCCCGGCGAAAAGCTGATGTTTGCCCGCTCTGGCGAGACCACGCGCGTCACCGCCGATGGGGTCCTGCACGTGTACAAGCCTCTGCGCCCAGGGCAACACCGTGGCCAGCCGTGGCTCACGCAGGTCCTGGTGAAGCTCCATGAGCTCGACCAGTACGACGACGCCGAGCTGGTTCGCAAGAAGCTGGCGGCGATGTTTGCCGCCTTCATCATCGAGAACAACCCGGATGATCCGGTGATCGGCTCAAAGCCCGGGGAGGCGGCGAAGGATTCCAGCGGCGTCCCGCTGGCCGGCCTCGAGCCGGGATCGATGGTCAAGCTGCTGCCGGGCGAGGACGTGCGGTTTACCGAGCCGGGCGATGTGGGCGGGATGTATGCGGAGTTCATGAAGGTGCAGCTGCGCGCGATCGCCGCCGGACTGGGGATCACCTACGAGCAGTTGACCGGGGATCTCGAAAAGGTCAACTACTCCTCGATCCGCGCCGGTCTGCTCGAGTTCCGTCGGCGCTGCGAGCAGTTTCAACACCAGGTGATGGTCTATCAGTTTTGCCGCCCGGTGTGGCGGGCCTGGATCGAGGCGGCTGTGTTGGCAGGCGAAATTCCTGCGCGGGATTACGCGCGCAATCGACACCTTTACTTAGATGTCGAGTGGCGACCGCCGTCCTGGGACTGGGTCGATCCACTCAAGGACATGAAGGCCGAGGTCACTGCCGTGCGCGCGGGTTTCAAGCCGCGCAGTGCGGTGATCAACGAGATGGGTTACGAC
>JACZJQ010000057.1 GCA_014860455.1 Bryobacteraceae bacterium
GTGCAGCGGCTGCCTCGTCCCCCACCGCCAGCGTCCCCCCATACACCGCGAACGGCGACGACAGCAGGATCTTGCCCAGAACCGGGTTGTCCACCAGGAACAGCGGCAGCACTCCCTCCACCCTGCCGTCCCGCCACGCCATCAGCGACTGGCACTTGTACCCGAACACCCCGGTGCACACTCGCGCCCACGCCCGCAGGTGGCACGGAGTCCCCAATTCGTGTCCGCGCACGAATACATCCCATGGTTCCTCATCCGCGGCCGGCGAGAAAGGCCTGACCGTTAAGCTGCCCATTTTCCTCCGTTTAGCGGCCCAATCGCGCTCTTAAACTCCATAGGCCAGTATACAATGGCAAGTGGTGTATTCCTCCCCCAGAGAGATCCGCGGCCCCGGCTCTTGCCCGCCTTCTGGGTTTCTCTCCTTCTCCCGCCTCGCCGTTTCGCCCACGTCTGGGGCTGGCCTGCGATGACCGCATCCCAACGGCCTCTCTGGCGCCGCGCACTCGAAGGCACCGCCGCCTACTCCGCCGCAATCCTGCTCGGCCGCGCCGCCTCGTTCTTCCTCCTCCCCCTCTATACCCGCTACCTCTCCCCTGCCGACTACGGCGTCCTTGAAATCGTCGACTTCACAATGTTCATGCTCGCCGCCGTCATTGGCGTCAGCATCGCCGGCGACGCCCTGTTCTACTTCCACGCCCGCCTCCAAGGCCAGGCCCGCATCCGCGCCTCCCAAACCGTCCTCGTCGCCGCCATCGGCATCAGCGTCTCCGGGTTCCTCCTCATCCAACTCCTCGCACCCCAACTCTCCACCTGGTTCTTCCGCACCCCCGATTTTGCCCTCGCCCTCCGCATCGCCGCCACCGCCTTCCTCTTCTCTCCCCCCAGTGACGCCTTCCTGTGCTACCTCCGGGCCGTAGAAAAGACCACCGTCTTCATGTCGTTCGCCCTGTTCCGCCTCGCCGCATCCATCGCCCTCAACGTCGTCCTGCTCGTCGTCTTCAAGCTCGGCCTCTACGCCATGCTTGTCAGCACCCTCACCGTCAACACCATCGTCTTCACCGCCCTCGCCTTCTACTGCATGCGCCACATGCGCGGTTGGGCCGGCTTCGACCTCGACATCCTCAAACAGGTCGCCCGGTACTCGCTCCCCATCGGCGTCTCCTCAATCGCCATGCTCACCGTGCACTACGGCGACCGCTTCTTCCTCTCCCGCTACGTTTCGCTTACCGAAATCGGCATCTACGCCCTCGCCTACAAGCTCGGCATGATGCTCAACTACCTCAACTCCCCCTTCCAGATGTTCTGGCGCTCCCAGGTCTACAACATTATCGACAGCCACGACGGCGACCAGGTCTTCGTCAAAGTCTTCATGTATCTCGAGATCCTCTTCGTCACCGTCGCCTTCGGCCTCGCCCTTTTCGCCGCACCCGTCATTCAACTCCTGTCGGCCCATGCTTTCTGGGGCGCCGCCGCCTTCGTCCCATTCCTCGTCGCCGCCTACGCCTTCAGCGGTCTCGAATACCACATGCAATCCGCCCTCCTCATCGAGGCCAAAACCCGCAAAATCATGCTCTCCACCCTCTCCGGCGTCGTGGTCTGCGTCTCCTGCTACGCCTTCGCCATTCCCCGCTTCGGCGTCTGGGGCGCCGTTGCCGCCACCGTCCTGGCCTTCTCCACCATGTTTGCCGTCACCTTCACACTCGCCCAGCGCCAACACCGAAGGCCTTTCTCCCTCGCTAAAATCGCCATCCTGCCCGCCTGTGCCGTCGCCCTCGTTCTGCTCCGGTCCCTCGCCGGCCCTTCGGTCGGCATCCAGGGCATTGCCATCTCTACACTCTTCTTTCTCGCCCTGCCCGCCCTGCTGCTATCCCTCCCCGTTTACTCCGAAGAACGCGACCTCTCCTTCCGGGTCACCCGCAAATTGGCCTCCTACCTTGCCCGCTGAACCTCATCCTCCGCCCAGCCCTGTTGACAATCATCTTCCAATACCATAATCTCTATTTAGAATAGGGACTTTGATGCACACCCTCATGAACGTCTCCGTCCGCTGCGAGTACGCCCTCCGCGCCGTCCTCGACCTCGCCCTCGCCGAACCCGGCTCCCCTATCCGCATCGCAGACATCGCCCGCCGCCAGGATATCCCGCAAAAATTCCTCGAAACCATCCTCGCGGACCTCAAAAAACAAGGCTTCCTCGAATCCCGCCGTGGCGCCGATGGAGGCTACCTCCTCGCCAAGGCCCCCGATTCCATCACCGTTGGCCAGGTCATCCGCGGCATCGAGGGCAGCCGCACCGGCCGCACCGCCTCCGGAGACCCCGGACCACTCGATTTCTTCTGGGCTGGCGTCGATCATGCCATCGCCCAAGTTATTGACAACACTGACTTCGCCAGTCTCGCCCGAGCCTGGCGCGAACGTCAGTCCCGCTTTGTTCCAAACTGGGAGATCTAATCACTATGAACGTCTTCGCCGACAATTCACTCAGCATCGGCCGCACCCCCCTCATCAAACTCAACCGCATCACCGAAGGCGCCAAGGCCACCGTCCTTGCCAAAATCGAGGGCCGAAACCCCGCCTATTCGGTCAAATGCCGCATTGGCGCCTCCATGGTCTGGGACGCCGAACAGCGCGGCATCCTCAAGCCCGGCAAGGAACTCGTCGAACCCACCTCCGGCAACACCGGCATCGCCCTCGCCTTCGTTGCCGCCGCCCGCGGCTACCCCATCACTCTCACCATGCCCGAAACCATGTCCATCGAGCGCCGCAAGGTCCTCAAGGTCTTTGGCGCCAGCCTAGTCCTTACCGAAGGACCTAAGGGCATGAAGGGCGCCATCACCAAGGCCGAGGAGATCGTCAACGCAGACCCCGATCGCTTCGTCCTCCTCCAGCAGTTCCTCAATCCCGCCAACCCCAAAATCCACTACCAGACCACCGGCCCCGAAATCTGGGAAGATACCGATGGCCAGGTCGACGTCTTCGTCTCCGGCGTCGGCACCGGCGGCACCATCAGCGGCGTCTCCCGCTTCCTTAAGGAACACAGGAACGTCCTCTCCGTCGCCGTCGAACCCACCCATAGCCCCGTCATCACCCAAACCCGCAACGGCGAACCCCTCCAGCCAGGACCCCACAAAATCCAGGGCATCGGCGCCGGCTTCATCCCCGGCACCCTCGACCTCTCCATGGTCGACCGCGTCGAACAGGTCACCAACGACGAATCCATGGAGATGGCCCGCCGCCTCGCCCGTGAAGAAGGCATCCTCTGCGGTATCTCCTGCGGCGCCGCCGCCGCCGCCGCCATCCGCCTCGCCCATCAGCCCGAGTTCGAGGGCAAAACCATCGTCACCGTCCTGCCCGACGCCGGCGAACGCTACCTCACCTCCGCCCTCTTCGAAGGCATGTTCAACGACTAAAGACTATACGCGCGAATGAAGAAACGCCCCCGGACCCATGCGATAGGCGCAGTCCGGGGGCGTTGCTTCTTGTGCATGAAAAAGGCGGGCGCCTGTTGGGTATTGGTTATCGGCGCCCGCTGCTCGTAACGGGGATTGACTGTATAGCGTTGTCATACAACACAACGTTACAGCCCCTCCAATCCCCCTCCGATGAATTTTTCTTGATCGCTTTCGCTTTTTGTTCTACTATGGGCAAAGAAAGGGCGAAAGACATGACCGAGTACCCCACCCTCCACATCGGATTCGCCGCCCCCGGCGCCAACACTGACATCCTCCGTCCCTGCCTCGGACCCGGCCGCGGCCACCCCTTCTCCCGCCTCGCCCGCTACGTCGACCTTTTCCACCTCACCTCCACCCTCCATCGACCCCTCAAACCCGAAATCGCCTCCCTCTACGCCAACCAGGTCGAATCCAACCCCCATTTCCTGTTCACCGCCGCCCTCGGCCACCGCTTTACTTACGACCGCGACCTCTCCCCCGATTCCGTCAACCGCTGGAAACCCGGCCTGCTCGCCCTCCATCGCGCCCGCCGCCTCGCCGCGCTCACCCTCCACTTCCCTTGGTCCTTCCGCTTCAACGCCGAAAACCGCGACTTCCTCATCCGCCTCCGCCGCGCCTTCCACGAATTCCCCCTCGCCGCCGAGTTCCGCCACCAATCCTGGCACTCCGAGGAAGCCATCTCCACTCTCATCGACTACCACGTCTCTATCATCAACCTCGACCAACCCGCTTATTTCCGCGCCACCCCGCCCTCGGCCCTGCTCACCTCCGGCGCCGCCGTCGTCCTGCTCCACGGTCGCTCCAGCCCGGAAGTCTTCAACTCCTTCAACCGCGATGCCCAACCCACCCCCTATCGCTATTCCACCGCCGAACTCGAAGACTGGATGCCCCGCATCCGCCGCCTCGCCGCCAACGCCTGCCGCACCCTCGTCATCTTCGACAACCTCCATGCTTCCCACGCCATGGCCAACGCTCTCCAGTCCTGCGAGATGCTCGGCGCCCGCCGCCTCCTCGCGCCCGCCGGCCTCATCGCCTCCTACCCCTGCGAACTCGCCTCGTTCCGCGCCAACCGCCCCGTCCAACCCATGCTCATCCCCGCCTACATGCCGGACTCCGCCGTGGCTTGACCTGTCCCCGCCCATTCCCTCCCGGCCCGCCTTGCGCTATCCTGAGTAGCACAAAGCTCTTCCTGGAGGGATATTCCAAATGAAACGCACGATCCTGATGACTGCTCTCTGCCTGCTCGCCGCTCTCACTCTGAGCGCCGGCGAAAAAGGCGTAATGCACTGCTTCGCCTTCGGTGAGGTTGAAGCCGCCACCCCCGCCGACTGGGATGCCTTCGCCAAGGCCACCGACGAACTCCCCACCAAGATCCCCGGCCTGCTCCACCTCATGCATGGCAAACTCGCCCGCCCGCTCGGCCTCATGACCGCCGCAACCCCCATGGACGCTGAAACCGGCAAGAAGTACCGCGCCGGCGAGTCCGTTCAGGCCTCCGTCAGAATGATCCGCCGCCAGTACGGCGTCTGCATGCACTTCAAGGACGAGGAGTCCTTCAAAGCCTACGGCAAACACGACGCCCATGCCGCCTGGGTCAAGGTCTATGAGAAGGTGCGCCAGTACGGCACCACCACCTACCAGATCCTCGGCAAGTAAATCCCCGTTTGTCCCGCCCACCGGCGCTGCCCATCGCGGCTCCGGTGGGCCTTCCCTTTTCCGCCCCACCCGCGCCGGGAGGTCCATCATGATTAATCCGCTCGCCCCCATCCTTCTCCTCGCCGCCCTCGCCGCCTCCGCCCAATCGGTCCCCGTTCGCGGCGTCTACTCCGACCCCCGCCCCCGCTGGAACGCCGGCCACAAGCTGAGCGACCTCGGCATCAACGCCGTCTTCCTCCATGGCGGCTCCATCAACCTCGATCTCTTTGTCCGCGCCACCGGCGAAGGCGCCAAAGTCTACGCCGAATTCGCCACCCTCAACGGCAAAGGCTACGTCGAGAAACACCCCGAAGCCTGGCCCATCAACGAAAAGGGCGAGCCCGCCCCCGCCGCCACCTGGTTCATGGGCGTCTGCCCCACCGATCCCGCCTTCCGCCAGTACCGCGTCAAACAACTCGAAGACCTCCTCGCGAAGTTTAACCTCGCCGGCGTCTGGCTCGACTACTTCCACTGGCAC
>JACZJQ010000058.1 GCA_014860455.1 Bryobacteraceae bacterium
ACGACGAACATGGCCTCTTTGCCGGCTGGCATCTCTCCCGCACCATCGACGGCCGCGTCTTCCACTTCGCCGCCCCCGGCGGGCGTCTTGAGATGATCCCCCGCACCACCCGGCTCACCCTCTCGCAGTGGAACGCCCGCCACAACAGCGGGAAGGAATCCATCTACACTCGCGCCATCGGCCACCTGTATGCCGATGACATCGACGGCGCGCTCTTCTATCTCCGCAAGGCCGTCGAAGCCGACCCCGCCAACGCCCGCGCCTGGATGCAGCTCGGCTTCGCCCAAGGCAAGGCCGGCCAAAGCCGCCAGCGCCTCGAATCCTACCGCAAGGCCATTGAACTCGACCCCTTGCTCGACCCCGCCCGCTACCTCCTCGGCATGAACCTGCTCATGTCAGGCGACCGCGTCGGCGCCCTGGTCCAGCACAAAGCCCTCAAGGACCGCAAATCCCCCTACGCCACGCGCCTGAAGCTCTTCCTCGACTCCCTCCACGTCGATGAGCTCAAGGACTCCCACGTCAGCCACGGCCACGGCAAAAAAGCCTGAGCAAGGCCTACTTCCGAATCTTCAACTCCTTCAACAACCCGTCCGCGTTCTCCACCTCGTCCAACATCCACAGGAAGAACCGGATGTCCACATTCACGTTCCGCGCAATCTCCGGGTTGTACCCGAAATCGTTCGCCACGTTCTCCCAAACCCGGTCGAAGTTCAACCCCACCAATTCACCGCGCCCGTTCACCGTCGGACTGCCCGAATTGCCGCCCGTCGTATCCGCGTCGGCCAAAAAACACAACGGCACTTCGCCCAACCGCGCATCCTTCCACCGCCCCGCCTTGCCCGCCTCGTACGCCTCGCGCACCTTCTTCGGCACGTCAAACGGATCCTCGCCCGTGTGCTTCTCCATCATCCCGGCCAACGTCGTCTGCGGCGTATAAACAACCCCGTCCCTCGGCGCATACCCCTTCACGTGCGCGAAGCTCACCCGCAGCGTTGAATTCGCATCCGGCGCCACCGGCTTGCCCGCATGGGCGATCACGGCCTTCCGCCACGCCGGCCTCAGCTTCGCCACCGCGCCGTCAATCGCCTTCGCCTGCTCGTTGAACACATCCAACTCCGCCTGCAACGCGATCGCGAAATCGATCATCGGGTCGCGCCTCGCCTTCAACTGCTCCGGCGTCTCCTCAAACATCTTCAACCGCTCGGCCAGCGACGTCACTTTCGTCCCGTCGTACATCCCCGCCAGCTTCGCCTTCACGTCCCCCTGTCCGAACGCCGCATCCACACTCTTGATCCTCTCGCCCGCGCCCAACTTCAGCGCCCGGCCGATCCACTCCGCCGCCAGCGCTTCATCGGCCCGCCGGAAGTAGCTCTTCTCCGCCCTCTCCAGACCCGCCACCATCATCGGCATCATCCGGTTCATATACGCCGGCTCCCGCTCGGCGTCCGGCTTCCCTCGCTCGCCCGCCAGTTTCACCAACTGCAAAGCCTGCCTCAAAGCCGACCCGCCCGACGCCACCGTCTGCAACAAAAACGCCCGCGCCGCCGTCCGCTCCTTCTCCGCCACCATCTCATCCAGCCGCTTCTTCGCCGCCAGCGCGCTCTGCCACTCGGGCTTCCCCGCGGCCCATTTCTCCACCTCGGCCTCGGCTGCCTTTTGCTTGGCGATAATCCTGCCGCGCTTCAATCCCGCAATCTGTCCTCCGGCGTTCTTGTAGACATTGTTCAGGCTCTTCAAAGTCGCCGCCGTGGCGATAATCCCTGCCTCATCGCCCTTGGTCGCCTCCTCGATCAACCGGATCCACGCCCCGTACAGATCCACCCGCCGCTCGTACAGGTTCTTCTCCCGGTCGGCCATTTCCAGCGCTGTCAACGACCGCACCGTCGTCCCCGGATACCCCAGAACCATAACGAAATCGCCCGGCTTCACCCCTTCCGTCGAAATCGGAAAAAAGAACTCCGGCTTGTACGGCACGTTGTCCTTGCTGTACGGCGCCGGCTTGCCATCCCGTCCCACGTACGCCCGCGCCATCGAGAAATCGCCCGTATGCCGTGGCCACATCCAGTTGTCCCCCTCGCCGCCATACTCGCCGATCATCCGCGGCGGCGCATACACCAGCCGCACATCCAGAATCTCCATCGACTCCACCAGCACGTACTGCACCCCGCCGTCGAACGCCGCCACCCTGCACCTCGCCGCCGGCGTCATCTCACACTCTGCGACAAGCGCCTTCTCCTTCGCCTCCAGCGCCTTCGCCCTCTCCAGATCGCTCGCCCCCGCTGGTACGGCCGCCTCCATCTGGGCCGTCACGTCGGTGAACTTCCTCGGCACATTCACCCGCCCCGTCTTCGACGGCAACTCCTCGTCCCTTGACCCCGCAAGAAACCCGTTCGTGATCAGGTCCCGCCCCGGCCGGCTATGCTCCTGCACCATCCCGAACAGGCAGTGATGATTGGTCAACACCAGTCCCGCCTCTGAAACGAATCCCGCCGAGCAGCCGCCGGTGTTCACCGTCGCCGCCAACAATCCCGTCCCCCGCACCGGATCCCACAGCCGGCGCACCGGCAACTGCAAGCCCTGCTTCTTCAACTCCGCCGGATTCAGCTTCAACACCTGCTGCGGCGTCCATTTGCCTTCGCCCGCCCACATCGTCGCCGCCGCGGCCGCCAGTACAACCAGTCGTCTCACTTCTCGTTCTCCTTCCGCGCCGCAAGCGCACGCTTGCCCGCCTCGATCACTTCCAGAATTCTATCGACATCGTAGACCGCCCCGGCCCACGCCCCGCCGCTGGCGTCCTGCAGCGCCGCCCACAGCCGCGTGTCATCCGGCAACTCCGCATCCGCCTTCAGGTCCGGCCTCGGCCCACGCGCCTCCAGCACCCGCGCACCCTCATCCGCACCAAACACGTCATCCCCATGCCCCACCAGATCCACCCTGCCCGTCAGCCCTTTCCTATCGACGACGATCTCAATCACGTCGCCATCAAGAAGCTTCCCCACCGGCCCGCCCGCCAAAGCCTCCGGCGAGACATGCCCGATGCACGCCCCCGTCGACACGCCGCTGAACCGCGCATCCGTGATCAGCGCCACATGCTTGCCAAACTTCAGATGCTTCAACGCGCTGGTCAACTGATACGTCTCTTCCATCCCCGATCCCATCGGCCCCCTGCAGCACAGCACCAGCACGTCGCCCGCCTTGATCCTGTCGCTCTTGATCGCCTCCACCGCCGACGCCTCGGTCGTGAACACCCGCGCCGGACCCCGCTTCCTGTAGACGTCATCGTCATCCACCACAGCCGCATCAATCGCCGTGCTCTTGATCACCGCCCCTTCCGGCGCCAAATTCCCCACCGGGAAGCACACCGTCGACGAAATCCCCCTGCTGCGCGCCAGATCCGGCGGCATGATCACGTCATCGGCATCAATCCCGTCCACCTCTTTCAACCGCTTCCGTAACGCCGAGCGCCTCTCGCTCTCCTGCCACCAGTCGAGCAGCGCGCCCAGTTTCTCACCCGCCACCGTCACCACGCTTGTGTCGATCAACCCGGCCCGCCGCAAGTGCAGCATTACCTCCGGCACGCCCCCGGCCATGAACACCTGCACCGTCGGATGCCCTTTCGGGCCATTCGGCAGCGCATCCACCAATCTCGGCGCCGCCCGGTTCACCCGCGCCCAATCCTCCACGCTCGGCCGCTTCAGCCCCGCATGATAGGCCACCGCCGTCAAATGCAGAATCAGGTTCGTCGACCCTCCAAACGCCGCATGCACCGCCATCGCGTTCTCCAGCGACGCCTGCGTCAACACGTCCCCCATCGTCATGCCCAACGCCACCTGCCGCACCACCGCCCTCGCGCTCCTCACCGCCATATCCCGCCAGATCGGATCCCCCGACGGCGCCAGCGCCGCATGCGGCAGCGACATCCCCAGCGCCTCGCCCACCACCTGCGACGTCGCCGCCGTACCCAGAAACTGGCACCCGCCACCCGGCGTCCCGCACGCCTTGCAGCCCATCTCGGCGGCGTACTCTCTCGTAATCACCCCATGCGAATACCGCGCCCCGATGCTCTGGACAATCCCCAGATCCTCGCCGCCCTCGGCCGGCAGCGTCACCCCGCCCGGCACCAGCACGCTCGGCAGCGCCCGCGTCCCGGCCAGCGCCATCATCATCGCCGGCAGCCCCTTATCGCACGTCGCCACGCCCACAACCCCGTCCCGCCGCGGCAGGCTGCGGATCAGCCTTCGAAAAATCGTCGCCGCGTCGTTCCTGTAAGGCAGCGAATCGAACATCGCAGTCGTCCCCTGGCTCCGCCCGTCGCACGGATCGCTGCAATAGCCCGCGAACGGAACCGCGCCCAGCGCCTTCAACTCCCGCGCCGCCGCCTCCACCAGCAGGCTCACCTCCCAATGCCCCGTGTGATAGCCCAACGCCACCGGCCTGCCGTCCGGCGCCCTCAAGCCGCCATGCGTCGACAGGATCAGCACCTCCGCGCTGCCCATCGCTTTCGGATCCCACCCCATCCCCGCATTCATCGTCCACCCGAACAAATCCCCCGATGGCGCATTCCTCAACATCTCCGCTGTCAGCGGCAACTCGCCCTCAGGCCCCTGCCCCTTCGTCTTCACCTCAAACAAACTGCGGTCGCCCGCCTCCAACACCGCCTCCAAACCTGGCGCATCAATCCTGTTCTTCATTTCGAAACCTGCTCTTCCGGTTTCACGACCGCGATGAACTTCTCCGGATCATCCGGACTCACAACCACCGCGCCCTCCCTGGTCTCCACCACCACCCGCCGCGCCGTATCCGTGACATACCAGCGGTGCTCCCCCAACCGGTCACTCTTGTACTTGCCGTAGTATCCGAACAATCCCCCGTTGCCCCCCGTCCGCGTCATGCCCTCGCTATCGGCCTCGCCAAACATCCTCGCCGCCGTGATCTCCGCCCTTTGGATCACCTCATCGCCCAACGGCCGCTTCACCGTCAACGTCTGCCCGTCCACGCTGTACCCCGACGGCGCAAGCCCCCAACTCCCTACCAGAAATCCCACCGCCACTACCGCCACCACCGCCCGGAACCATACCGCGAGCTTCCTTGCCGCCAGCGCAGCCGCGCCCAGCACAACCACTGAACCGCCCGCACTCATCATCCGCAGCGTATCGCTCCAAGGCGCATTGAACTCCATGCAAACAGCGTATCCCCATTCGCCCCCCGCCCCTCGGGCCACGAGGCCGCGCACGAAGTGAGCGGGTCCCCATCGTGGAAGCGCTCTGAACTATTGAGGCCTCCCCCTCGCCGGCAATCAGGGCGGTATTCCAGACATTGATGCTGGTAGCAGTTCCTGGATCCCGTGGTGCGGCCCTTGACCTCGCGATAGGTAAGACGATATCTTACTTATATGAAGACCACGGTCTCATCCAAGGGCCAAATCGTCCTGCCGGCGGAGTTACGACACATGGACCGTGTCGAGCCGGGGCAGGAATTTGACGTGGAGCGTGTCGATCGTGGGGACTATCGCCTCGTCAGGCGTGCTCTTCCGCCGAATGAGGGCGCCATTGATTGGCTACTCGCCTGTCCGCAGAAGGACTACTTCGTCCCCATCGATTCTGAGTCGACGGATTCGCTGTGAAGTACCTGGTCGACGCCAACGTCTTGAGCGAGCCGACGAAACCGAAGCCCGACCCGCGGGCCGTGGCGTGGCTTCGTGCTCATGAGCCGGATATCGCGGTCGATCCCGTCATTCTCGGCGAACTCCGATTCGGGATTCTCATCCTTCCGAAGGGAAGCAAGCGTGCCGCGCTTGAACGCTGGTTCGACAACGGAGTTGGTGCTCTTCACTGCCTTCCCTGGGACGCGGACACGGGGCTGAAATGGGCGGAACTGCTGGCGCGCTTGCGAACAACCGGGAGAGCCATGCCCATCAAGGATAGCCTCATCGCTGCCACGGCCCTCGTCCACGGTCTGACGGTGGCCACGCGAAATCGTGCCGATTTCGTCAACGCCGGCGTGCGCGTCGTCGATCCATTTGTTGGTTGAGGTCTCGCCTGGCTGGGGCCAACCGCACGAATACCAGACTGACTGGAACGACCCCGCATCCCGCCTCTTCAGATATTCGATGAACTGGCGCACCGCATCCTGTTCCTGCGACGTCAGCGATCGAACAACTTCGGAAAGGCTTTCGGGTACCATCGGTTGCTTCCAACCGCGGTATACCGCGGACGTTTTCCTCTCAATTCATGCTAGGATCTGCCCCAGAGCCTCTCTCACATGACCCGCCGCACCTTCCTCTCCTCCGCCACCACCCTCGCGCCAATCGCGCCAGCGCTCGCCGCCACCCAGTCCGGCCCCATGCCCATGGGCTTCAACACCTACTGCCTCCGCGCCCTCCGCTGGACCGACCTCCAACTCATCGACTACGCCGCCCAACAGAAACACGACGCCATCTTCCTCCAGGACTCCCTCGACCCCCTCACCAAAGACCCCGCCCATTGGGCCGACGTCCGCCGCTGGGCCGCCGAACGCCGCCTCCATCTCGAAACCGGCGGCGGCGGCATCATGCCCCGCACCCCAGAAGCCTTCCAGTCCTCCATCGACAACATCCTCTTCAACATCCGCCGCGCCAAGGCCATGGGCTCGCCCATCATCCGCTGCGTCCTTGCCGGCGACCGCGCGTCGCTGCCACCCGGTCCGCCTGAGCAGCACATGCAAACCGCCATCCGTCTCCTCAAGGCCGCAAAGCCGCAGGTCGTCGATGCCGGAATCAAAATCGCCATCGAAATACATAAGGACTTCCAGGCCTGGGAACACCGCATCATCATCGAGGAGTCCGGTAGGGACTTCGTCGGCACCTACATGGACACCGGCAACCCCTGCTTCGTCCTAGAGCACCCCATGACTACGCTCGAAACCATGGCGCCTTACATCCTCACCCTCCACCTGCGCGACTCCGTCCTCTACGAAACCCCGCGCGGCATCGCGGTCCAGTGGGTCCCGCTCGGTGAAGGCGTCGTCGACTTCAAGCAGATCATGGACGCCGCCCGCCGACTCTGCCCCAACGTCCACGTTTACATCAAACCCATCACCGGCCGCCCGCCGCAGATCATCCCCTACCTCGAAGAGTCTTACTGGAAATCGTTCCCCAAGGCCCGCGCCTCCGAACTCGCCCGCTTCCTCTCGCTCGTCCGCCGCGGCCAGCCCTATGAGCGCCCCATGGTCATCGAAGACCTCCAGGGCCGCGCCCTGCCCGAACACTTCCGCGCCGCCGTCCAATACCAGCAGCGCGAACATGTCGAACGCAGCGTCGCCTATGCCCGCAAGGAACTCAACCTCGGCCTCCGCTGGCGCGCCTGATCCTCATCCCGGAGGCCTCTCACCATGACCACCTCCAGAGCCATCGCCCTCTGGTTTCTGCTTCTCGTCATCTCCATCGCCAACGGAACATTCCGCGAGGCTGTGCTCCGTCCGCGCTTCAGCGAACTCACTGCCCACCAGTTCTCCTGCGCCACCGGCATCCTTCTCATCCTCACCGCCGTCTCGCTCACCGCCCGCAAATGGCCCTTCCGCACCCCCGCCCACGCCTGGCGCACCGGCTCGGCGTGGCTTGCCTCCACCATCGCCTTCGAGTTCGTCTTCGGACACTTCGTCATAGGCCACCCCTGGTCCCGCCTCCTCCACGACTACGCAATTTGGGACGGCCGTCTCTGGATTGCCGTCCTCGCCGCAATCCTTTGTGCGCCTATCATTTCCAGATCTTTCACTCCGAGTGCAGCATAAGCTATAATGAATACTAAACCTTCCCTCAAGCAAGGAGACTTATAGTAATGCAAGCGGATGGCGGCCTCGTCGCGGTCTATCCGGGCACCTTCGACCCGGTGACCAACGGCCACCTGGACCTCGTCCAGCGTTGCGCCCCGCTTGTGGACCGGCTTGTCGTTTCCGTCCTTGCCCACGAAACCAAGAGCCCCCTGTTCTCCGCCGAAGAGCGCGTCGACATGCTTAAGGTCGTCCTGCGGGGTTTCCTCAACGTCGAAATCGATTTCTTCGACGGCCTCCTCATCGACTACGCCCGCCGCAAGAAGGCCCGCCTCATCTTGCGCGGCATCCGCGCCATCTCCGATTACGAATACGAACTCCAGATGGCCCTCATGAACCGGCGTCTCGCGCCGGAGATCGAAACCATGTTCATGATGGCCGGAGAGGCCCATTCCTTCATCAGTTCCCGTCTGGTGAAGGAGGTCATCCGGCTTGGCGGCAACATCAGCGGCCTGGTGCCCCCTTCCGTCGAAGAGGTTCTTCGGCGCCGGCTCCTCAACCAGGGCGGCTAGCCGCCTCCACCTGCTCTTATCTCAATTCAGAAAGAACCGAGTCCAAGCAGCCTCATGCAACCCAAAACCCTGCTCGCCGACCGCATTTCGCTCATCAGCGTCTCCTCCACCGCCAAGGTCTCCGCCGAGGCCGACCGCCTCCGCCGCGCCGGCGAAGATGTTGTCGATTTCGGCGTCGGAGAGCCCGACTTCCCCACCCCCGACAACATCAAACAGGCCGCCGTCCACGCCCTCGACTCCAACTTCACCCGCTACACCGCCATGGCCGGCATCCAGGAACTCCGCCAGGCCGTCTGCGACCGCCATAACGCCGACTACCAAACCACCTACACCCCGGCCGAGTGCGTCGTCACCGTCGGCGGCAAACACGCCATCTTCAACATCACCCAGGCCGTCCTCAACCCAGGCGACGAGGTCATCATCCCCGTCCCCTACTGGGTCACCTACAAGGACGTCGTCAATTACGCCGGCGGCAAGTGCGTCTTCGTTGAAACCAGGGAGGAGGACGGCTTCGCCCTCACCGCCGCCCAGGTCGCCGCCGCCATCACCCCCAAAACCCGCCTCATCATGATCAACTCGCCCTGCAACCCATCGGGCGCGGTCGTCGATGATAAGGAACTCGAAAAGATCGCCTACCTCGCCCGCGACAACGGCATCTGGCTGATGACCGACGAGTGCTACTCCCACTTCCTCTACGACTCCCAGCCCTACTCGGTCGCCTCCATCCCCGGCGTCAAGGAAACCGTCATCGTCGCCGGCTCACTCTCGAAAACCTACGCCATGACCGGCTGGCGCATCGGCTTCGTCCTCGCCCCCGCCCCGGTCTGCACCGCCATCGTCAAGCTCCAGTCCCACTCCACTTCCAACCCCACTTCAATCGCCCAGAAGGGAGCCCTCGAAGCCCTCAACGGTTCGCAGGATTCGGTCAGCGAAATGCTCGCCGAATACCACAAGCGCCGCGATTACGTCGTCGGCCGCCTCCGCGCCATGCCCGGCGTCACCTGCCCCATGCCCCGTGGCGCCTTCTACGCCTACCCCAACATCTCCGGCGTCCTCTCCCCCGAACGGCTGCCCACGGCCATGGCCTTCGCCGAAAAACTGCTCGCCGAAAAGTTCGTTGCCCTCGTTCCCGGTGAAGCCTTCGGAACCCATGCGCACGTCCGTATGTCGTACGCTGCTTCTATGGAAGATCTGAAGAAAGGGCTGGACCGGTTCGAAGCTTTTGTCCGGGAATACGCAGTCTAGACGCCTGATCGCACTCCTGCTGGCCGCCTCGGCCGCGTTGTTCATGCCGTCGTGCGCCGACCAGCCCGACCGTGAACCAACGCTTGCCGAGGCCTTCGTCGCGCCGGCCACGCTCCAGATCCGCGCCGAACTCGTCTCAGGCGCCCCTCTCGCCGCCACTCTCAAACACGGCGACCGCGTCGAAATCATCGGCCGCCGCCGCCGTTTCTACAAGATCCGCACCGCCTCGGGAGCCATTGGTTGGACCGACTCCGTCCAGCTTCTCTCCACCCGCGGCATGGACCACTTGCGCGAACTCTCCAGCCAAACCGGACAAGCCCCCTCCCAGGGCCAGGCCACCGTCTTCGACATCCTCAACGTCCACACCGCCCCAAACCGTCAGGCGCCCACCATCTTCCAGATTCAGCCGGGCGCCAAGGTCGATGTCATCGCCCACGAACTGGCGCCGCGCGTTCCCTACAATCCGCCCGCCCCTCTGCTGCCTGCCCTGGAATCGGTCAAGGCCGTAAAAAAGAAACCAAAAAAAGTGCCTGAAACCCCGCCTCCTCCACGGCCCGATCCACCCTCGCCTCCTCAGGACTGGATTCGCTTGTCGGCCCCCTCCGCCGCCGTGCTTTCCAAGCCGGCCATGCCGCCCGCCAAGCGTGTCGTCGAGGAGATGTGGACCCTGGTCCGCGCCCGCGACGGCAAATCCGGCTGGGTCCTGGCGCGGATGCTGTTCATGTCCTTGCCTGACGAGGTCGCCCAATACGCCGAACGCGCCCGCATTCTCGCCTACTTCCACGTCGGCGATACCACCGGCAAGTCCGGCACTGCCCACCCGGCCTGGCTTTGGGCAACATCATCCCGCCCCAGGGAGGGTTTCGACAGCCTCCGCCTGTTCACCTGGAACACCCGTCGCAACCGCTACGAAACCGCCTACATCGAACGCAATCTGACCGGCTTCATGCCCATCATCATCGAGCGAGGCGCGTCCGGCGCCGCCACGGGCTTCTCGGCGGTTGTGCAGGAAAAAGACGGATCTCTCCAGACCCGCGTCTACACCCTCAACAATCTGCGCGTCCGGCTCTCATCGCGCCGCCCCGCCACCGTCCCTAAACGCTGGTTCACTCAGAGCCAGGCTGACGGACCGGACTCGAATCTGCCCGCCCCCGCCCAATCCAAAACCGGCTGGAGAGACAAAATCCCCTCCTGGGTTCCGCTTATCGGGAACCGCCCATCCCGCTGAGGTCCACCCTGTCCATGGCCAGGAACTCGGCCACATGCGGGTGGTCGCAGCGGTCAAGCTCGCTCACCGGCCCGAAGTAAATCACCCGTCCTTCGTACAGGAAAACCACCTTGTCGGCCACCTTCCGCATTAGGTCCAGGTCGTGCGTCACGACAATCGAAGTCAGCCCCAGTTGATGTTTCAGCCTCACCATCAACCGCCCCATGTCTTCCGACATGATCGGATCCACCATCGTCGTCGGCTCGTCGTATAAGACACAGTCCGGCTGCGCCGCCAGCGCCCGCGCAATCGCCACACCCCGCCGGTAACCCGTTGACAAATCAGATGGATAGGCGTCCTCATACTGCGCCAGGTCCACCATATCCAGCAGTCCCTTCACGACGTCGGCCCGGTTGGCCTCGTCGTAGTCCTCCCGCAACTCCAGCGAAAACAGAATGTTCTCGCCCACGGTGAGCGAATCGAACAGCGCCCCGCTCTGAAACACCATGGTCACTTTTTTCCGGATCTGCCGCAGTTCCGCCTCCTCTAGATCCGTAATGTCCCGGTGCGCCACAATCACCCGCCCCTCATCCGGCTTCAGGAATCCCATGATGTGCGACAGGCTCACTGACTTGCCCACGCCGCTGCGCCCGATGATCGCCAATGTTTCGCCCGGCGCGCAGTGAAAACTGCAGTCGACTAAAACGGGGGCGTCAAACGTCTTATAGACGTGCCGGAATTCGATGTAGTGCGGGTACTCGTCCTTCATCCCCTGTCCTTGGCCGACGCCCAATCGCCGGGCGTGTTGATGTTACGCAACTGGTCCAACCACCCGGCACTCCACGCTAAAGCATTGATTCTGCTTAGCAAAGTCTGTACTTTCAACTCCCCGGCCGCAAGCATCTGCCTCACCGCCGGCAGGCAGTCTCTATGATAAACCGCGCACAAAGGCTCCGCTCGGCCACCGCTGCCGCTGCCGTACACTGCCAGCGCATCGCCCCGCTCTGCGGCATCGAACAACTCGCGCAACCTCCCGCCGTCCAACCCCGCCATGTCGCAGGCGACCACCAGCGACCAGTCGGCCCCGCGCCCCAGCGCAGCCTCGATCCCGCTCAACGGACCCATCCCGCCATAGCTCTCTTCCAGCACCGGATACCCCAAATGAAGGTACTTTTTGCCGCCCCCCACCAGACTGACGCTGCCGGCAGCTTCCTCGACAACCGACGCCACCCACGCGGCCAGCACCGTCCCCCGGTAAGGCAGCAGTGCCTTGTCACGACCCATTCTCCGGCTCGCCCCGCCGGTCAAAACGTAGCCAGCCCTCGTCATGAGACAATCTTAGCAACAGCAAATCCTTTGCCCTCAGTGCATTTACGGATGAGAAAAACTGGACTCCAGCCGTATAATAGTAAAAACATGGCACGGGCGATTTGTTTCCTCTTCGCCGGCCTGCTCGCTGCCCCCACGGCGGCCTGGGGTGAATCTCGCCTTCAAGTACGCAGCATTGTCCGCGCCGACGCCCGCACCGGAAAGCTCGTCCGCGCCTCCCTGGTGAAACGCACCCCTTCACCCGCGCCCTCCCTGCCCGCCGGAATCACCTTGGCTCCCGCCTCCGCGCCCGTCAAGCCTGTCACTCCCGCCGCGCCTGCTCCGTTCACAGACCTCACCGCCATCGTGCGCCAGGCCTCGGAAACCCATGGCGTCGATCCGCTCCTGGTCCATTCTGTGGTCGCCGTGGAATCCGGCTTCAACCCTCTCGCCGTCTCGCCCAAGGGCGCCCAGGGCCTCATGCAGTTGATGCCCGGCACGGCGCGCCGCTTCGGCGTCACCGACAGCTTCGACGTCCGCCAGAACATCGAGGCCGGCGTCAAATACCTCCGCCTGCTCCAGGACAAGTTCAAGGACGACCGTCTGGCGCTGGCCGCCTATAACGCCGGCGAAGGCGCAGTCATGCGCTACGGCGGAATCCCGCCTTACCGTGAAACCGAGCAGTATGTCGAAAAGGTCGGCCGCCGCCTGAACTCCGTCCGCGGGACTGCCCCCGCGGCCAGATCAGCCCAAACCCAATCCGAAACCGTCGATTCCGCCAAGGCGCCGGCCGAACCCGAGCGCGAACCCCTCCGGGCCGTTGAACTGTTTACTGACGATTCCGGACGCATCCACCTCATCACCAAAGCCGCGGACGCAAGGCCCGCCCCGAGCAGCCAATGAACTTGAAGGTACGCCTGCCCGCTCTCATCCCGGCCTTGGCGTGCCTTGCCGCTGCTCACTCTCTCTGTGCCGAGATGACCCCGGCGCCGGTGGCCTTGAACTCAGTTCGCGTCTGGTCAGCCGGTCCGATCACCCGCATTGCCATCCAGACCTCGGGCGAGGTCGAGTTCCGCCGCGACCGCCTCCCAAGCCCGCCGCGTCTTTTCGTCGACCTCCGAGGCTGCGAAATCAAGCTCGACAAGGGCAATTCCCGCGTAATGGTTGTCGATGATCCCATCGTCGAGCGCATCCGCATCGCTTTGAACAGCGCAACAACGGTGCGCATCGTCTTCGATCTCAAAGAGCCGGTCGATTACGAAATCAGCCAGTTGGCCAACCCCTTCCGCATCATGGTGGAATTGCGCGCCAAGGGCGCCGGACCACGCCCCTCGCCTGCCGACGCCGGACGCGTCGTCTCTCAACGCCTCGATACGCCGCCGCCGACAGTCAACCCGCCGGCCGCCGAGCCCAAAACCGCCACGGCGCCGGCTCAACCGCCATCCCCGCCTGTCCCCGCACCGGTCGAAACCGCCAAGGCCAAAACCGCTGAGTCACGGCCTGCGCCGGTGAGGACCGCCAAGGCCAAGCC
>JACZJQ010000059.1 GCA_014860455.1 Bryobacteraceae bacterium
ATGTAGCCGCCGTCCTGGCCCAGCGTGTCGATGAGGAACTTGCAGCGGTCGCGAACCTGATCGGGTGTGCCGAGGAAGAGCAGCGCATTGGTGACGCCGCCGGTGGTGCAGAACTTCTTGCCGAGTTTCTGCTGGGTCAACACAGGATCGCCGCGGTCGATGTGATAGATGATCGACCCCTCAGGCAACTCCGCAAACGCATCCAAATGGGCGTCCCACTTGCCTTCGGCATAAAACAAGACCTGGTTGCCGCGTTCCCAGATGGATTCGACGATGGGTTTGAGCGTGGGCCAGTAGATGCGGTTGAAGTGGTCGTGTGAAATGAAGGGGACGCAGCCACGGTGCATCCAGATGGGGATGGGGATGTTGCATGTGGGGTCTAGGCCTGAGTGGGCGATCCACTGCAAATGCGGCATCAGCGCATGGCAGGCGGCTTCGACTTTCTCAGGGATCTCCATGAGGTCGAAAGCCAGGCCGACGTAGCCGCGGAACTTGTCTGCGAGAACATCGAGGGGGGCTTTGAGCATGCCGCAGATGGACGACGGCGTGCCGCATTCGTCCTTCATGCGGGCGAGTTGCGGGCCGAAGGCGTTGAAGTAGGACGCCATGGACCAGGTGCTTTTGACGAGGGCGAGATTGTGGCGGAAGGTGTGCGGCGCGCCTTCGGGGGCGAGTTCGGCGGCGACGCGCGGATACCAGGCTTCGTAGAGGAAACGGACAGGGTCTTCGATGAGGCGGTCGTAGTCTTCGCGCTTCATCCAGGCGTTGTCGCTGGGCGGCTCCTTGTACTGGAAGGCGACATCGGCGGGAATGTCGATGCCGGGGATGGCGTAATAGCGCAGTCCGGCGGTCTGGGCGAGGCCGGTCCAGACGTAGACCATGTTGGGGACGACGGCATCCCAGTCGTAGTCGTGGCAGCAGCGGATGACGGCCTCGAAGGCCCTGTTGTAGTCGTGGCTGACCTCCTGGCAGGTCATGCCGCAATGGGTGGCCGTGAACTCGGCGGCGAAGGGGCGCAGGGGGACGCGGTCGGGCTTGAGGTTGCGGTTCGCGGTCACGTAGCGGTTCAGCCGCTGGGCGTAGAGTTCGCTCTTGTCGATGGGCATGGCGATAGAAGACCGGAAGGTCTTTAACAGGTTTATCCCCGCAGGGCCACCAATAGCAAGCAGAGATTACCGGGGCACGATGAACTCGACCTTCAAGAAGGGGTGGGAGGCGAGAAGCCGGACGGCGCCGCGGTCAGTCAGCAATGGCGCGGACTGGCGCAACGATTCGGCCACCGGCGGCGTGAGCGTCAGGCGGTATAGATCGGCACGTTCGCCATGCAGGTAGCAGACATAGTCGGGCGCGGGCAGCGACGGGAAGAAGGTGTCCCAGAACGATTTGCGGAAGAGGCGGTTGCGCGTGGCGAGTGTGCGCGACAAATCGAAGCGTCGGGTCTGTGACACGAATGCGAGGCGCAGACAGCGCTCGGGGTCGAAAGCCCGTGAAGGATCGTCCTTGGGCAGTGTGGCCAGCAAGGCAGCCAGTTCATCGTGCGGCGCGGCGAAGCCCTCCCAGCGAAAGCGCGAGGCGCCGGAGACGACCACGCCGCGCTCGAGCATCGAGGCGACGGCGGCCGTATCCGGTCCGGCTGCTGCTGCGATGTATTCGAGCAGTGAGGTGAACGGAATCTCCTGAACGACGACCGGCGTCAAGGCGACATAGCCGGCGGCTTCGGAGCTGATCTTGACGCGAATATTGGCAGGCAGGCTCATGGGCTGTCAGTCTATACTTCTTGAGTCGATATGACCACATTGGAAAGGGTGAGGCAAGAGCTGACGAAGTACGAGCACCCGCTGGTGGAGTTCTTCGCCGAAGAGGGCTTCGCGGGCGTCGAACTGCGGATGCGGGTGAAGGGCTGTGAAGGGCTTCACGTCTATTCCGCTCCGGTGCATGAACGCGACGCGGCCAGCCCGCAGTTCGAGTGGCACTTCCAGAGGTATCTCTACGACTGCCTGCACGACTACCTGGTCGAGATGTTCACGCTGAACCCACAGCGCAAGGACGGCGGCGCATGACTCCGGCGGGAGAGAAGATTGCTTTCCTGATCCGCCGAGGCGGACCGCTGAGGTTCGCTGAGTTCATGGAGACGGCGCTCTACGATGTCGAGTGCGGATACTACACCAGCGGCCGGAAGGTGTTCGGACGCGAGGGCGATTTCTACACGTCCGAGCAGATACAGCCGGTGTTCGGGCGGCTGGTGGCGGCCGCGGCTGAGAAGTGGAAACAGGAGTGCGCGGGTGAATTCCATCTGGCGGAGTGGGGTGCGGGACGCGGCGAGATGGAGGAACAACTCGGCGGGTTCAACTATGCGGCGGTGGACCGTGGCCGCGATGGCGCGCCGCTGAAGCTAGAGGGCGCGGTGTTTTCCAATGAGTTGTTCGACGCGCTTGCAGTCGATGCGGCCAAGCGAAGCCAGGGCGTCTGGAGGCTGATGCGGGTGGGTCTGGAGGACGGTGAATTCGTCTGGACCGAGGGCGAGGAGCTTGCCGGCGAATGGCTCGAATACGCGTTGCGCGCGGGGAGCTTCATCGAAGATGAGGAAGCCTGGATCGAGTTGCCGGTAGAGCTGAGACGGATGCTTGCGGAGATCGACAGCCGGTTGGTTCGGGGGCGGATCGTGGCGGTGGATTATGGCTACAGTGAGCGCGAATTACGGCGATTTCCGGCGGGGACTTTGATGGCCTACAGGAAGCACCGGGCAAGCTGCGAGGTGTTGAGGAATCCCGGCGAGCAGGACATCACGGCGCACGTTCCTCTCACCTATTTGATGGAGTCCGCGGCGGCGATGGGATGGAGGGATGGGCGGTTGCGGACGCTTTCGCAATGGATCCTGGAGGAGTGCGGCGAAAGCGGCGTGGAGAGGGCAGTCGCAGCGGAGTCTGAAACGGAGAAGTTGAGGCTTCGGCTGAAGCTGAAGACCCTGCTGTTTGGGATGGGCGAGAGCTTCCGCGTGGCCGAGTGGAACAAGTTGGCCTAAAAGCATCGAGCCCTGGTTTTCACCAGGGCCCGAGGGTTGATTCCGTTAGCCGCGTTCCATCTAGGAACGCCGCGTGGTTACTTCTTCTTCGGCGCAGCGGCCTTCTTCGGAGCAGCAGCCTTCTTGGGGGCAGCGGCCTTCTTGGGGGCAGCGGCCTTCTTCGGAGCAGCAGCCTTCTTCGGCGCGGCTGCCTTCTTAGGGGCAGCGGCCTTCTTAGGAGCAGCAGCCTTTTTAGGAGCAGCGGCCTTCTTCGGCGCCGCAGCCTTCTTGGGGGCAGCAGCCTTCGGGGCGGCAGCCTTCTTGGTCGCGTTTCTCATTCAGTGTTTCTCCCTGACATCAGATGTCGCGATCGCTATCGATCGCATTATGATCTCTGTATAAACTTGGACATAAAACAAAGTCAAGGAAAAAGTGAGTGAGCGCGAGGGGGCGCCGGGCAGGAACAAGAAGGGATCAGAACGTTTGAAACACTCAGCCCCAATGATGACGCGGGTCCGGCGTGTTGCGACTCTTGTCGCGGCCTCCGTGGCGCTCTGCGTTTTTCTTTCGGGGTGCGCGAAGAAGACGCGCGCACCGCGCATTCCGGCGCCGCCGAAGGTGGGCGCGACAGAGGACGGCATCGCCAGTTGGTACGGGCATCCATACCACGGCAGAAGGGCAGCCAACGGCGAAGTCTACGACATGGAGAAGCTCACTGCGGCTCACCGCACGCTGCTGTTCGGCACGCGCGTGCTGGTGGAGAACCAGACCAACGGCAAGAGCGTGGAAGTGAGGATCACCGACCGCGGACCGTTCATCGACGGGCGCATCATCGATCTCTCTCGCGCCGCGGCACGGCAGATCGGGATGATCGGTCCCGGCACGGCGAAGGTGCGCATCGTAGTGCTCGGCTACGGACCGGCGAAAGGCGCGCCAGGCTTCGCCGTGCAAGTGGGCGCCTTCAGCGACAACCGGCGCGCCGAGCAACTGCGCGAGCAACTGGAGCAACGGTATACGCCGGTGCGCGTGGTTCGCCGCGACGGCGGCGCACCCGTATGGCGCGTGCTGGCGGGCGACAAGGCGACTCTGGAGGAAGCCGAGGCGCTCGCCGCCGAATTCAGGCGTTCCACTCCGGATGCCTTTGTGGTGCGGATCGATCCTTAGCTCGCGCCATCCACCGCATCGCCCGACGTGGGACAATGAAAGTTCCCGCATTCTCTTTAGTTCCGCATGACATCTCCAAACCCACAACTACGAAACATCGCCATCATTGCGCATGTCGATCACGGCAAGACCACCCTGGTCGACGCCATGTTCAAGCAGTCCGGCATCTTCCGCGCCAACGAGCGCTTCGAAGAGCGCGCCATGGACTCCAATGAACTCGAGCGCGAGCGCGGCATCACGATCCTTTCCAAAACAACAGGCGTCCACTACCACGGCCACAAGATCAACATCGTCGACACACCCGGCCACTCCGACTTCGGTGGCGAAGTCGAACGCGCTCTCAAGCTCGTCGACGGCGTTATGCTGCTGGTCGATTCCAGCGAAGGCCCTCTGCCCCAAACCCGCTACGTCCTCTCCAAAGCCCTCGAGGCGCGGCTGCCGCAGATCATCGTCATCAACAAGATCGACCGCCCCGACGCCCGTTGCCAGGAAGTCCTCAACGAAATCTTCGATCTCTTCATCGATCTCGACGCCACCGAGGAGCAACTCGACTTCCCCGTCATCTACGCCATCGCCCGCGACGGCATAGCCAAGCTCTCGCTCGAAGATGAGTCCACTTCGCTCGAGCCGCTGTTCGAGGCGATCCTCAAACACATCCCAACGCCGAAGGGCAACCCCGAAGCTGTGCTCCAGTTCCAGGTGGCCAACCTGGACTACTCCGACTACCTCGGCCGCATCGCCATCGGGCGCGTCTTCAATGGCACGCTCAACAACGGCGACGAGGTTTCCATCACCAAGATAGACGGCAAGGTGGAAAAGACGCGCATCACGAAGATGTACTCCTTCGAGGGCCTGAAGCGAGTGGAAGAGACGCGGGCGTTGCCGGGCGACATCCTCGCCATCGCCGGCGTCGAAGGCATCACCATCGGCGAGACCGTCTCGCATGTGGACACGCCCAAGGCCATGCCGCATATCCAGATCGACGAACCGACGATCGGCATGCTGTTTACCATCAACACGTCGCCGTTCGCCGGCCGTGAAGGGACCTACGTCACGTCGCGCAACCTCCGCGACCGCCTCGATAAGGAACTGCTCACCAACGTCAGCCTGCGCGTGGAAGAGGCCGGCGGGCCGGATGCCTTCCAGGTGATGGGACGCGGCGAACTGCAACTGGCGATTCTCATCGAGATGATGCGTCGCGAAGGCTATGAGCTGATGGTTGGCAAGCCGCAGATCATCACCAAAACCGTCGACGGCAAGCTCATGGAGCCGCTGGAACTACTGGTGGTGGACGTGCCCGAGCAGTTTGTCGGCGTCGTCATCGAGAAGATGGGCATGCGCAAGGGCAAGATGTCGAAGATGGTGAACCACGGCTCCGGCCGCGCCCGTCTCGAATTCCTCGTCCCCTCCCGCGGCCTCATCGGACTGCGCTCGGAAATGCTCACCGACACCAAGGGCACGGCGATCATGAACTCGCTCTTCCAGGGCTACATCGAATGGCAGGGCGACATCCCCATGCGCCTCACCGGCGCGCTGGTGGCCGACCGCGCCGGCACAGCCACCGCCTACGCCATCTTCAACCTGCAGGAGCGCGGCGAGATTTTCATCTCACCCGTCACCGAGGTCTACGAAGGCATGATTATTGGCGAAAACTCCCGCCCCGACGATCTGAACGTCAACATCGTCAAGGAGAAAAAGCTCACCAACATGCGCGCCTCCTCCGCCGACGAAGCCATCCGGCTCGTCCCGCCGCGGCTGTTGAACCTCGAACAGGCCATCGAGTTCATCAACGAGGACGAGTTCGTCGAAGTCACCCCGACCACCATCCGCCTGCGCAAGAAGGTTCTTAAAGCCAACATGCGCTAGCCGCGTTTGGCCCACAATTTCAATTCAATCGTGGCGTGGATCCGCTGCCTCGGCGGCAACCCGAAGCTCTCGAGATCCTCGCCATCGAGATGAAGCTCCACCGCTTCGCGGATGTTCACAACAAGCGCGTCCAACGATGGCGCCTGAGTGACCAAGGCAAGGTCGATACCCTCGGCGATCCAATAGGAATGGTACTGGGTGATCCGGATCTGAACCGCTCGCTGCTGTGATTTCATCCCTCTCGATCCTCCGCCGCTCTCTCAGTCGCAGTTGGGAACCTGCAAGTACTCGCAGGCGTAGATCTCCCCGCCCAGCGGGAAGATGATCGTGGTGAAGATGGCGAATAGGACAATCGCCACGGCGCAATTGAGCAGATAGAAACGCCTTCGTCCCGTCTCGTCACGGCCGAGCGACGGCAGCATCGCCCACAGCGCGCCCGCCGGCATGAGCAGCAGCACGATCGCCAGCACGGTGTACTCTCTCGCGCTGGTATGCAGTCCCGGCCGGATCAGCGAGAAAAACGGCTCGATGCGGTTGGCGACGACAGCGTTCGTCACAAGAAACGGGATCAATAGAGACAATCCGGCCAGCGCGGCGACGCCCGGCCGGCTTCTCACTCGCACGATCGCTTCGATCATCCTTTGGCGTCCCTGATCCTCAGTATGCGCCACCCAGGCTCATTCGTACCTTAGCGCTTCAATCGGGTCGAGCCTCGACGCCTTCATCGCCGGCACTATCCCCGCCACCACTCCCACCACCAGCAACACCCCCATCGAGATCGCAACCGCTGTCGTCGACACATGCATCTCGATATCCCCCGCACCCGTATTGTCCTTGAACGCCGCGCCCAGGAATGGCATCGACCCGATGACCTGCGTCGCCACCAGCCCCAGCGCCACGCCAATCAATCCTCCAAAGCAGATCACCATCCCAGCCTCGGTCAGAAACTGCGTCAGGATCATTTGACGCCGCCCGCCGATGGCCTTCATCATGCCGATCTCTCGCGTGCGCTCGATCACCGACGCCAGCATGATGTTGGCGAGCCCAACGCCGCCGATTGCGAGGGTGAGCGCGCCGACAAATCCCATCAGCAACTTCACGGCCAGGGCCATTCCGGTGATGATGGTCATGAACTTCGAAAACGCCAGGATCTCGACCGCCCGTTCGTCGTTGGGCGGAAACCGGTGGATCTCGGCGAGCTTCGCCCGCACCATCGCAATCGCCCTGTCGCGCGACTCCGGCGACACCGGCTTCCACACAAACATCCACGCATACTTCGTATCGCCCAGCACCGAGTACGTGTCGTAGGGGATGAACACACACTCGTTGTCGCGCGTGTTGTAGTTCGCGATCTGGACCTTGGAATTGATGAGCCCGATCACGGCGAACCTCACCCCGTTGATCGTGATCTCCTCATCAATCGCCGGCGCCCCGGCAAACAGCTTCTGCGCCGCCTCCGACCCCAACACCGCCACCCGCCTCTGGTGCGCCCGGTCGTCTTCGTTGATCCATCGCCCTTCCGAGATCTTGATGTTCCGCACAACGTCGTATTCCGGCCACACCGCCCTCAGCGTTGTCGTGAACTCGCGCGTGCCGTGTACCAGCTTCATGCCGCCCGGCATGATCTCGGGCGACAGCGATTCGATCAACGGCACTGACTCCTTCAGCGTCTGCGCGTCCTCCGCGTTGAAACGGATTCTCCGGCCGGCGCGCTGTCCGCCGGCCTGCTCGCCGGTGGTGCGCGGAATGGTGAGGATCAGGTCCTGGCCAACGGCGGTAAAGGCCTTGGTGAGGGCGCCCTCAAACCCATTGCCATAGCTGATCAGGATCACAAAACACGCCACGCCCCAGCCGAGGTTGAGCGCCGTGGAGATGGTCCGTTGGCGGTGGAACCGCAGCGCGGCGAGGGCTTCTTTGAAGATGTAGCCGTAGGTCATCGCCTGATTACCTCTCGTACCGCAGCGCCTCGACCGGCGTCATCGCCGCCGCCCGCCGCGCCGGAGGCAGCGCCGAGCCCACGGCCACGAAACCGAGCGCCGCCGTCGCCAGGGCCAGCACCTTCCAGTGCACCGGCAAGCCTGAGAACATCGCCGGCATCGGCAGCGAGTTCACAATGCTCGTCAGGCCGAGAATCAGGATCAATCCGGCCACGCCGCTCAGCAGCGCCAGGAACAGCCCTTCCAGGAAGAAGTCGAACAGGATGCGGCGCCTGGTGGCGCCGAGAGCCTTCTTGAGGCCGATCTCGTGGGTGCGTTCGGCGACGGCCATCATCATGGTGTTCATCACGCCGATGCCCCCGAGCGAGAGAGTGATCAGTGCGATGGCGGCGAGGAAGATCTCGCCGGCGTTGAAGATGGTGTCGAACATCTGGGCCGATTCCACGGAATCGAACATCTCGATTGCGCCCTCGTCTTCCTTTTCAAACCCATGCACCCGGCCCAGCGCGGCGCGCACCTGCATCTGCGCCTCCTCCCATCGGTCCACCGAAACGGGACGATAGAGGATGCCCCATACCTGGCCTTCGGCGTAGATTTCCCGGCTGGGAGGCATGTCCTTCAAGAGCAGGGATTCAGGAACCAGGATCTTGTCGTTGTCCCAGCCGTCGTACGAACTGTTCTGGTCTTTCTCGTCCATGAGGCCGATCACCTCATAGGGGTAGTTGTTCAGATACACGCGCTCGCCGATCGGGGCCGGGTTGTTCTCGAACAGTTGCTTGCGCACCGCGGCGCCCAGCACCACCACCCGGCGCAGCTGTTCGTTGTCCTCTCGGCTGATGTTGCGGCCCGTGCCCGCGGGCAGGTTGCGCAGCCGCAGGTACTCCGGCGAGACGCCCACAGTGAGGAAGCGGCCCGAATTCTGCAGGCTGCGCGCCGGCACTTGGCGCGTCTTTTGCTCGGCCGCCACTGTCTCCACCGCTGGACACTGCGTCCGGATGATCTCGACGTCACGCCGCTGCAGCCTCACCTGCCGTCCCGCTCTCTTGCCTCCCGCCTGGCGCTCCGTCACCCCGCCCCAGATGAAAACAATGTTGTCGCCGATCTGCGACAGGTTCTTCCGCTGGCCCTGACGGAACCCGTCGCCCAGCGCCGACATCAGCACCAGAGACGCAATCCCCCACGCGATCCCGAACAGCGTCAGAAAGCTGCGCAACTTGTTGCGCTTCAGGTTGGTGAACGTCTGCCTGCAGAGGTCGGCCAGCAATTCGCCGCCGTGCATCTTTCTCATGCCCCGTGGAGCATGAAACGCTTGTGCGAGCACTAGCCGTCCGCGTTCATTTTCAGACTTCCCCATGGCGGTTCAGTTTGAAAGACGAGCGTCCGATGAGGTTTGTTCCCCCGGAGGCCAGGGGTCCGCGTGCGACAATGGCATCCATGTCTGGGACCAGCCACGATGCTGCATATCACGCTCCGCCACCGGGCACGGGCCTTGTGTTCGATCTCGAATACCGCCGCCACGATCCCGGCCCCGGCCACCCGGAGTCTCCAGACCGCTATCTGGCGCTGGCTGAAGCTTTCCGCAAGTCCCGCATCCTTGAATCCGCAGTCCGTATCGCGCCGCGCACGGCCAGCGAGGACGACGTTCATCTCGCCCACACCCGGCAATACTGGAAGACCGTCCTGCACGATGTAGGACGCAAAGCGCAGCGTCTCAGCACCGGCGATACAAATCTAGGTGAACACTCTCTCGATACCGCCCTGCTCGCCGCCGGCGGCGCACTCTCCGTGGTCGACGCCGTCATGAAAGGCAGCGTCAAAAACGCCTTCGCCGCCGTGCGCCCGCCCGGCCACCATGCGAATGCCTCTCGCGGCATGGGTTTCTGCGTCTTCAACACCGCGGCGATCGCCGCCCGCTACGCGCAAAGGGTGTTCGGCGTCGACCGTGTGTTGATCGTCGACTGGGACGTTCACCACGGCAACGGTACCCAGGAGATCTTCTACTCCGATCCCAACGTCCTGTTCTTCAGCACCCACCAATGGCCCTGGTATCCAGGCACGGGCGCGGCCGACGAAACCGGCGAGGGCGCCGGTGCGGGCTACACGATCAACTGCCCTTTCCCGGCGGGTTCGGGCCACGCCGAAGTCCTTGGCGCGTTCCGCAAGAAGCTTCTGCCCGCCGCCCTCGACTTCAAACCCGCCCTTGTCCTGATCTCAGCAGGCTTCGATTCCCGCCGCGGCGACCCACTCGGCCGCTTCACCCTCCGCGACTCCGACTTCGCCGAGATGACCTCCATCGCCATGGAGATCGCCGCCGCATCCGCCGCCGGGCGGCTGGTGAGCATCCTCGAGGGCGGCTACAGCCTGAATGGCCTCGCCAAGGCTGCCCTGGCGCATTTCGAAACCCTGCGCGGCTGACCCGCCTCAACCGCGAACGGAAACTGCAAACGGATGCGCCGGCAGGGGCTCACTCGCCATCTCCCCTGCCGGCGTCTTCTCCGATTTGCTGGCTAGAAGTCCTGAAACTCCATCGCCTTGGCCGTGCCACCGCTCTGCGGAGCCGCCATCCAGTCCTGCTTCGAGGCCCTGGCCGCATGTTTCGCCGGCCCCGCCTTGACCGCCTTCAGCGGCTTGTGCGACGGAGCCAGCCTGGCTGCGGTCTGCCCGGCCATGCCAACCTGCCCTTCAGCGCCGTGGATCAACGCCGTGAGGCCAGCGACAATGTCCTTCATCGCTTCGGACTGCGCCGTCAACTCCTCCGACGCCGATGCGCTCTCTTCGGCGCTCGACGCCGCCGTCTGCGTCACCTGATCCATCTGGTTGATCGCCTTGGTGATCTGGCCAATCCCGCGCGCCTGCTCCTGGCTCGACGTACTCACCTCGTCCACCAACACCTTCACCTTCTCCGCGTTCTCCGCAAACGCCTGCACCGACATCGCCACCTGATCCACCTTCACCTTGCCCTCACGCGACTTCGAAATCGAATCCTCGATCAACGCCGCCGTGTCCCTGGCCGCCTGTGCGCAACGCTGAGCCAGATTTCGCACTTCATCGGCGACAACGGCGAATCCCATGCCCGCCTCGCCCGCCCGCGCCGCTTCCACCGCAGCGTTCAGCGCCAGGATGTTGGTCTGGAACGCGATCTCATCGATCACCTTGATGATCCTGGCGATCTTGTCGCTCGACGCGCCAATCTCGCCCATCGCCGCCACCATCCCGTCCAGCGCCCGGATCGTCTCGTTCACCTTCTTCGCCGCATCGTCCATCAGCGCCGCAGCCGCCTGCGTGTTCTCAGTATTCCGGGTCGCCATTGAGTTCACTTCCTCACTCGATGCGGAGGTCTCCTCAAGCGATGCCGCCTGTTCCGACGCCCCTTGCGCCAGGCTCTGGCTTGACGATGCCACCTGCCCCGCCGCTCCGGCCACCTCCTGCGCGCTCCGCGCAAGGTCGCCGATGCTCGCATTCAGCGTCCTGTTCACACCCCGCACCACCATCACCACGCCCGCTCCAACCGCCAGCAACACCAGCGCCAGAAACAGGCTGGCGGCCAGGCTCTGCGACTGAATCGATTCCGCGTCCTTGCCCGACGCCGCCAGGAAATCCCGCTGCTGCTTGATCAGGGCCGTCCCGGCCTCGTTGATCCCATGGGCAAACTCCTGCACCTTCGGCGTCAGCGGCGTCACCTGTGCCTGGTTGCCCTCCCGGCATAGCTTCATATACTCCCGCGCAACCGGCTCATTCGCCACGATCATCGCTTCGATCCTGCTCAGCAACGCCTCGCCCTCGCGTGTCCCAAGCAACGGCCGGATCTCCCGCACCTGTTCCTTCAATCGCGTGTTCGCCGCCTCCCACGACGCCACGTTCTGCTCCACTCGCTGGGCGTCGGTCAACTGCGCAAACACAAACGCCGCCCGCTGCGCCGCGATCGACTCCCACGCTCTCGCTCTTAACGCATTCGCCAGGTCCAGCTTTACTGCCGTCTTGTCGATCGCCGTCTCCAACTCCGCCCCAACTCGCCGCAGATACCAGTTCGATATCCCCGCAACCACAAAGCCCAACAGCAACAACAAGCCCACGCTGCCAAAAAGCTTCGTGGACAGCTTCCAATTCCGCATTTCCTTTACCCCTTCGCTTTCGCCATTTGTCTATTGCCCCGAGGCTTCCCGCCCCAGGTCTCGCGTCTGAGCACACTACAGGCTCCGCGCGAGTTGTCAAAGATATGCCGGTGCTTGCCGCCAGCGAATGCGCCAGGTCGGCTCGGTGGCGGCCGGTGCCTTCCCGGCTCCCCGCGCTCAAGCGCTGTCAGCCCGTCCGGTTCCGCCTGTGGGTCCTATATGATCCACACACACTCCCTCTCTTCGGATCGTTCGACCGAAACATGAATGACATGAGAGCCGCCCCAGCCCCAGTCCACCCTCACGATCTC